>NZ_JABBWW010000006.1:0-348944 GCF_014161385.1 Microbispora sp. H10670
GTGGAGTCATTGGTGAAATACCACTCTGGTCGTTTTGGACGTCTAACCCGCGCCCGTGAATCCGGGTGGGGGACAGTGTCTGGTGGGTAGTTTAACTGGGGCGGTTGCCTCCTAAAAGGTAACGGAGGCGCCCAAAGGTTCCCTCAGCCTGGTTGGCAATCAGGTGTCGAGTGTAAGTGCACAAGGGAGCTTGACTGTGAGACTGACGGGTCGAGCAGGAGCGAAAGCTGGGACTAGTGATCCGGCATCGGCGTGTGGAAGCGGTGTCGCTCAACGGCTAAAAGGTACCCCGGGGATAACAGGCTGATCTTCCCCAAGAGTCCATATCGACGGGATGGTTTGGCACCTCGATGTCGGCTCGTCGCATCCTGGGGCTGGAGTAGGTCCCAAGGGTTGGGCTGTTCGCCCATTAAAGCGGTACGCGAGCTGGGTTTAGAACGTCGCGAGACAGTTCGGTCCCTATCCGCTGCGCGCGCAGGAGACTTGCGAGGGGCTGTCCCTAGTACGAGAGGACCGGGACGGACGAACCTCTGGTGTGCCAGTTGTTCCGCCAGGAGCACGGCTGGTTGGCTACGTTCGGTAGGGATAACCGCTGAAAGCATCTAAGCGGGAAGCTCGCCTCAAGATGAGGTCTCCCACCACGAGAGTGGGTAAGGCTCCCTATAGACGATGGGGTTGATAGGCCGGAAGTGGAAGCGTAGTAATGCGTGGAGCTGACCGGTACTAATAGGCCGAGGACTTGACCATATTATGCTCGCGTTCACTATGTGATCTCAGAGACAGCAACCGGCACACACCCGTAAAGGTGTGGTGTGGTTGTGTGTTTCATGGGGTTACGGCGGTTATAGCGGTGGGGAAACACCCGGTTACATTCCGAACCCGGAAGTTAAGCCTACCAGCGCCGATGGTACTGCACCGGGGACGGTGTGGGAGAGTAGGACGCCGCCGGACAATTTTTTGAGGGGGGTCATCCCGTATGGGATGACCCCCCTTTTTTTGGTTTCCCGAACTTGAGTCCTCGTCGGCGGAGGTCTCACCGGATGAGGAAAGCTCCCGTCGGGGCTCATGCGGTGGTACCGGCGCGCTAGGCTGGCAGGTGCCGGGCCACCCACCACGCGGTGGCCTTCGTCGCGTAGAACGAGAACCGAAGGCTGCGGCGGACAGCGGTCTCAGCGGAGTCGCGACAGACATGACGTCTTCCCTGGAACTCCTCGGGTACAGGACGAAGCCCCAGAAGTCAGTCAGGACACAAGGGAAGACAGGAGCCCTGCGGCCGGCGAACCGGACGCGGTGAGCAAGCAACAGAGGACAGAAGTGAACAGAGAAGACGGGCGCGACGGCGCGGGCCGTGGCGGAGACAACCGCGAAGAGAACAGAGACCGGGCGGAGCGCACCGGAGGTTTCCGCGGCGACAGGGGGAGCGGAGGCTTCGGTGGCCGCTCCACGGAGCGGCGAGAAGGCTTCCGCAACGACCGCAACGACCGCAACGACCGCAACGACCGTGAGGACCGCGGGGGTCGCACCGAGCGGACTGACCGCGGAGAGCGCAGTGACCGCGGTGAGCGCCCGTTCCGTTCTGACAGGCAGGGTTACCGCCCCCAGGGCAGGCCGTCCGGTGGGCGGTTCGAGTCGCGTGGCCGGGATGACCGGCCCACTGGTTCCTACGGCGACCGCGACAGGCGCGGCGGCTATCGCGATCGCGACGACAGGAACGATCGCGACCGTCGCCCCTTCGGCGCCGGCGACAGTGCGGGCGGCCGTGGCGGGGACCGCGGCGGTTACCGCGACCGCGATGGGGGCCGTGACTTCGGGCGCGGCCGGGCAGAGCAGGGCGGAGAGGGCATCCGCCGGACCGAGGGCGTCGAGGGGCGCCAGGGCGGCCGTACCTACCAGGACCGGGACTCCTTCCGCACGGACAAGCCCAGGCGCTCGTACGGCGATCGTGACGACGCCCGAGGCGGATATGGCGCCCGGGAGCGTGACGAACGGGGTGGCCGGCCGTTCCGCTCCGATGACCGTGGCAGCAGGCCGTACGGAGAACGCCGCCCTGACCGCCGTGAGGGCGGCGGATATCAGGACCGTCCGCAGCGTCAAGGCGGCGGATATCAGGACCGTCCGCAGCGCCAGGGTGGCGGTTACCAGGACCGGCCGCAGCGCCAGGGCGGCGGCTTCGGGGGACGCTACGGCTTCCGCGACCGTGACTCCTCCGAGAACCGGGACAACCGTGGAGGCCGGCCGTTCGCACCTCGCAGTGATCGCGACGAGCGCGGCGGATACGATGCCCGGCCGCCGCGCCGTTCCGACGACCACGGCCGGCAGGAAGGTCGCCAGGAGAGCCGTCCGGGAGGCCGCGAGGACAGGGGCGCGGGCGGCTATCAGCGGCCGGACCGCCCCCGGCGTCCCTACGGAGAGGATCGTCCGCGACGTCCGTACGGTGAGGACCGGCCTCGGCGCTCTTTCGGCGACCGGGACCGGGGCGACGCCGGCGGCCAGGACAGGCCCAGGCGTCCGTACGAGAGCCGGCAGGAGGGTGGCGACGGTCCCCGGTACCGCGACCGCGACTCCTTCGGTGGCCGGCCACCGCGCCGCCCGGCGGAGGACCGGAACGCGGGGTCCTTCAGGGACCGCGACGACAGGCGCTCCGGCCGTGACCGTGAGGAGGGCGGACGGACGTTCCGCGGACGCGGGCCGGGCTCCGGCTCCGGCTCTGGCTCCTTCTCCGGCTCCGGCGATCGGGCGCGGCCTCCGTTCCGAGGCGAGCGGAGTGGTCCCCGCCCCTTCAGCAGGGACCGCGACGAGTCGCGGCCGTCCGGCGGCGACCGGGGCGAGGCGCGGCCGTTCAGCAGGGACGGCCGGGACGACCGGGGCGGCAGCCGCACCCGGTACGGCCGGCCGGACGACGAGAGGGAGAACACGCCGCGTGAGCAGCTGCCCGCGCTGGACCCGGACATCACGCCTGACGAACTCGACCGGGAGGCGCGTGCGGAGCTCGGCTCACTGCCGAACGACCTCGCCGACCTCGTGGCCAGTCACCTCGTCGCGGCCGCCCGCGCGCTGAGCGCGGAGGACCCCGAGAAGGCGTACGAGCACGCCAAGGTGGCCCGGCGGTTCGCGGGCAGGATCGGGGTGGTCCGCGAGGCGACGGGGATCGCCGCCTACCACGCGGGGCAGTACGCCGAGGCGCTCGGCGACCTGCGCGCCGCCCGCCGGATGACCGGCTCCGACGAATATCTGCCGATCATGGCTGACTGCGAACGGGGTCTCGGGCGGCCGGAACGGGCGCTCGACCTCGTCCGCTCCAGTGAGGCCGAACGGCTGGACCGCGCGGGCAGGATCGAGCTCGCGATCGTGGAGTCGGGAGCGCGCCGCGACCTCGGCCAGCACGACGCGGCCGTGATCACGTTGCAGCGTGTTCCCGAGTTGCGCGACCCCCAGCCGAAGCCGTGGTCGGCGCGGCTGGCCTTCGCCTATGCCGACGCCCTCGCGGAGGCCGGGCACGAGCAGGCGGCCACCGACTGGTTCGCCCGCGCGATGGGCTTCGACGAGGACGGCGAGACCGACGCGGCCGAGCGGTACGCGGAGCTGACCGGAGGACTCATCGAGGACCTGGAGGAGGACTACGACGAGTCCGACGAGTCCGAGTCCGACTCGGAGTCCGGCTCCGGCGAGCACGGCGGTCTCCCCGAGGACGAGGAGATCCGGGAGGCGGTCAAGGACGAGGACGACGAGGCGAGTCTTCCGGAGAACCTTGCCGACGAGAACCTCGCCGACGAGGCCGACGAGGACGTTCCGGACGACGACCTCGTCGCGGGCGACTCGGAGAAGGGCGACTCGGAGAAGGGCGACCTCGCGGAGCAGGATCTCGCGGCGGACGACATCGTGAAGAGCGAGGGCGTGAAGAGCGAGATCGTGGAGAGCGACGTCCCGGGTGACGACCGGCCAGGCGCCGATCTCTCCGACGACGGTTCTCCCTCCGCGCCGGGAACGACCACTGTGCCGGGGACGACCACTGCGGCGGGAACCACCACTGCGGCGGATGGGACGGCCACGGGGGCGGCCACAGCCGCCGGCGAGGCGGCCGTACCACCGGCCGGGCAGGGGCAGGGCGGTGCCGAGCCGGGTGAGCGGTCCGTGAGGGAGAACAGGGGCGAGGTCTCTGCCTTCGGCCCCGCCTTCATCGAGCCCGACTTCGGGGACGTGCTCGACGGCCCGGAGGACTCCGGGGAGCACGGCAAGCGCTGATCGTCCGTACGACGGGCGTCGTCGCCGGGGTAGGGCCCCGGGCGGCGGCGCCCGTCATACGCGTGGACGCTCATCGCGCAGGGCGCTCCAGCCAGTGGATGATTCCCGCCACGTTCGAGGCCGCCTCGCTCAGCAGTTCGAACCGTTCCGCGGTGGCGTCGTCGGCGCGCAGCGCGGCGTACCGCTCGCGTGTCCGGTCACGCACCATCGCCACGGCGTGATCGAACTCCATGCCGTCGGCGTGGGCGCGCCTGGTGAGATCCACCCAGACACGCAGTTCCTCCGCGGACCTCTCCAGAATCGACGGAACGTCCTCCACGGGGCCGTAGTGACTGAACAGCAGTCGCTGCGGCGTGAGAGCAGAGAACAACGCGATCGAGTCGAGCGCGACATCCAGGTCGAAATCCGGCGGCGGCGTGGCGGGCCGCAGGTCTCCGGTCTCGGGCAGGTAGACGCCCGCCGCGTCGCCCACGTAGAGGTCGCCGGTGAGTGAGTCCAGCAGGCCCACGTGGTGTTTGGCGTGGCCGGGAGAGTAGTGGCTGGCCAGGGTGCGGCCACCGCCGAGGTCGATCGTTCCGGTGTCGCCCAGCGCCCTGATGCGTGCCGCGTCGGTGGGCGTCAGGGCGCCGAACAACACGTCGAGCTTGTCACCCCACACCATCTTCGCGCTCGCCATCAGCCGGGACGGATCGGCGAGGTGGCGGGCCCCCTTCTCGTGTACGACGATCTCGGCCGAGGGATAGTAGGCCGCGATGTCCCCCACCCCGCCGGCGTGGTCGAGGTGGATGTGCGTCACGACGACGGTCGCGAGGTCGTCCGGCCCGACGCCGAGGGAGGACAGCGCATCCCGCACCACGGGAGCCGAGGTCGAGGTCCCCGTCTCGACCAGGCAGGGCCGGTCGCCGAGGATCAGGTAACCCGCCGTGATGCCCGAATAACCGGCCATCCGGGTGTCGATCTCGTAGACCTCGCCGCCGAGCGGAGTGACGTTGTCCACAGCTACCCCCCGGAACTGGAACCGATATTCACAGAACGACGTTCAGGTCCTCGTGGGCCCAGCCTAATCTCGCACAGTGATCCCTGACAGAGAGGAGATCACATGCACCGCAACGAGGTGGTGCTGGCCGGGCGGCTGTCCATGGAGCCGGCGCACCGCGAACTGCCGAGCGGGACCCTGCTGACCCAGTGGCGGCTCGCGGTTCGCAGGCCGGGTGGCGGGCCGGGCTACCAGCGCTCCGACGCGATCGAATGCGCGACGTTCGACGACGGGGTGCGGGACTCGGTGATCGGCTGGCGACTCGATGATCTGGTCGAGGTGGAGGGCGCCCTGCGTCGCCGCTGGTGGCGTGGCGGCAGCCGCTACGAGATCGAGGTCCGTACGGCGCGCCGCCTCCAGCCGGCGCCTCCGCGGAACAGGTCCCGCGCGGAGGCCGGGCCTCGGGATCCCGGCGCGGGTATCGAATCGGCTGCCGCCGGTGCCGGAGCCGGGCCCGATGGTCCAGGCGCGGGAGCCGAGCGTGACAGTCGCGGTGCGGGCTGACCCGGTCGCCGGGCCTCGGGGTCCGACCGCTGGGACCGGGAGCGTCCGGCCCCGAGCCGGCGGACGGCGACGGGGTCAGTCGGCGGCGAAGGTCCGCATGACCAGCCCCGTCCGGGGCTTGGGACCGAACGAGGTCGACTTGCGTGGCACGCGTTCGCCCTGCGTCGCGACAGTGAGCACGTCGTCGGTGGCCAGCGGATTGAGCAGCACCGCCGTGCCGCCGAGGCGGCGGGCCTTCTCCACGGCGGCGAGCGGGTCGTGATGCACGACCATCACCGACTGCTCGCTGTCGGTGATCCCCCACACCTTCGGCAGGAGGAACATCGTGAGCACCGAGGTGTCGAGCGCCCGCCACCGCGCGGACCGCTCGGCCGGCATGGCGTGCTCGACCTGCAGCGGGTCCGGGTCCGTCAGCAGATGGGCGGGGCCCTCGCCGGCGAGCACGAAGGCGGGCCCGGTCGCCCTGGCGAGCCCCGCGAGGGCGTCCTCGACGGAGGCGAACTCGTGAACCTGCCACGCGCCCTTGGCCCGTGCGGCCGCCTCCTGCAGAGGCAGCCCGGGAACGACCCGGTGGATGGCCCGCAGATCGGGCGGATACACCGTGGAGTCGACCAGGTAGGCCAGGCCGTAGTCCCAGGGGCCGGGCCCGAGGTGATCCTTCCGCAGGGCCTCGTACGTCGCGTAACGGTGGTGGCCGTCGGCGATCAGCGCCTGGCGCTCGCGCAGGTCCTCGGCGACGGCCTCGATCTCGTTCGGGTCGGTCACCGCCCACAGACGGTGGTGCACGCCCTCGCGGGTCCGGACGTCCATCGACGGGAAGCGCTGGGTCGCCACGTCGTCGACCAGCCGGGAGGCGGTGCCGCCACCCTCGTACAGCAGGAAGATCGGCTCCAGGTTGGCCTGGGTCGCCCGCATCAGCGCGAGGCGGTCGGCGACCGGCTCGGGCAGCACGTTCTCGTGCGGGAGGATGGCGGGCGACCCGACGCCCACCGCGCCGATCAGGCCCCGCTGCAGGAAGCCGACGCCGCTCTGCTCGTACACGTACAAGCCGGGCGGGGTGTCCACCGTCAGCACTCCGTCGGCCAGCCAGGCGGTCAGCGCCGCGCTCGCCTCGCCGTAGTGGCTGACTCCGGGAAGGATCAGCCGCACCACGTTGTTCGGATGACGACCGAGCAGTTCCCGCAGTTCCTCAGGGGAGATGAGATCGTACGGAGGCGAGGTGACGGCGGCCAGGTCGTCCACCGCGTAACGGACGCCGTGGAACGGACGCAGCACCAGTCCCGCCCGTTCAGAACTCTCCATACCGGGCATGTTGCCATAAGGCCCGGACTCCTCGACGCTGCGGTGCCCGGTTCATACGAAACGGAGTGCAGGAAGGCTTACCCGATGATCGAAGGACGAAACGAGTCCTATGCTTCTTCCAATGATCCGGGCGGTGCGCCTTCAGGCGGCGTCTACGAGTGGTTCAGGCGTGGCATGAAACTGCTCGAGGAGGGGAGCCCGGCCGCCGCGGCGGCCATCCTGGAGCACGCCGCCCAGGCCGAGCCCGGCTCGCGCAGCATCCGCGAGGCGCTCGCCAGGGCCCAGTTCAACTCCCGCCGGTACGACGAGGCCGCCGGAAGCTTCCGCTGGATCGTCGACGCCAACCCGACGGAGGACTACGCCTACTTCGGTCTCGGCATGGCGCTGTGGCGCAGCGGCGACATCGAGGCGGCACAGGAGCCGCTCGCGATGGCGGTCGCGATGCGGCCTCTGCGGCACTACGTCTCGGCGCTCAAGCAGGTCCGGGCGACGCTGCGGGCGAGGCGGGCGTGACGATGACCACCTCTTCCCCCACGTCCGGCGTGCTCGTCGACGACTACGACACGCTCCTGCTCGATCTCGACGGCGTCGTCTATCTCGGCAGGCACGCGGTCCCCGGCGCGCCGGAGGCCTTGCGCGAGGCCCGGGACCTCGGCGTACGGCTCGCGTACGTGACGAACAACGCGTCGCGCACGCCCGGCGCGATCGCCCAGCACCTGAGTCACCTGGGCGCTCCCGCCACCGCGGAGGACGTCGTGACGTCCGCGCAGGCGGCCGCCCGGCTGGTGGCGGAGCATGTGCCGGCGGGCGCGGCCGTCCTGGTGGTCGGCGGAATGGGACTGCGGATGGCGCTGCGTGAGCATGGGCTGCGCCCGGTGACGACGGCCCTCGACGAGCCCGCCGCCGTGGTGCAGGGCTTCGCCGACAACCTGTCCTACGGCTTGCTGGCGGAGGGAGCGCTCGCCGTCGGCCGTGGCGCCTGGTTCGTCGCGGCCAACAGGGACACCACCATGCCCACGGACCGGGGCAAGCTCCCGGGCAACGGCTCGCTGAGCCGCGTGATCGCCACTGCCACCGGCGTCGAACCCACCGTGGCGGGCAAGCCGGAGCCGCCGCTGCACCGCGAGTCCATGATCCGGACCCGGGCACAGCGGCCGCTCGTCGTGGGCGACAGGCTCGACACCGACATCGAGGGCGCGAACCGGGCCGGCGTCGACAGCCTGCTGGTGCTCACCGGCGTCGCCGGTCCTCTCGACGTGCTCACCGCCGCGCCCCACCACCGTCCGACGCACATCGCCGCCGACCTGTCGGGGCTGCACCGGCCCCCGGCCGGCGTGCGGCGCGGGACGACCGGGTGGACCTGCGGCGGCTGGACGGCCGCGTGGGAGGACGGGAGGCTCGCGCTCACCGGGGAGGGCGACTCCGTCGACGGCCTGCGGGCGGCGTGCGCCGCCACCTGGGAGGCGGTGGGCGACGGCCAGGCGGACGAGGACGCCGTGAAGGGGGCGCTGACGGCACTCGGCAGGTGACCCCGGAAGCGTCCGTCCGAGACCGCTGAGCGGGCAAAGACCGCCTTCCGGACGGCGCCGCCGGGTTCGGCCCAGGCGACGCCGGTTCGCGAAGACCGGAGTCCGCGAAGAGCGGGCCCGGGCGACGCCGGTCCGAGAAGAGCAAAATCCGAGAAGACCGGAGTCCGGGAAGAGCGGGGCCTGGGAAGGGAGCGCCGGAGGCGTCAGAGGAGCTTGCGGAGACGGAGGAGGTCGCCGAGGCTGGCGTCGATCTTGACACGGCCGCCGAGCAGCGCACGGCCCATGTCGAGCTCGCCGTTCACCATGGAGATCAGGTCCTCGCTCTTCAGCGTGAGCTTGACCTCGGCGGGCCTGCCGTCCTCCGGCGGCACCTCCTTGAACGGGTCGAGGCCGTTCCGGTGGAGGCGGCCGAAGAAGGTCACGCCGAGGTCGGAGATGCGGCAGGCGAGCCGGCGTTCGACGACGTGTTTGGCCCGGTCCTCCGCGCTTATGCCGTCGAACTGCTCGACGAGCTTGTCCAGCGCCGCCCGGCACTCCTCGACGGTCGCCATGCGCCTGCCTTTCTCCTCACGGACCGTGTTCTCCCGCGGGCCGCGTGCGGGCCACGGGTCGCTGATGCGATTCCTCCTACCACCGACAGTAGGCCCTCCACCGGCCACCCGCGCGGAATCGAGGCCGAGTCGCCGGTCGGCGGCACCGCGAAGTCTCCGAGGGACGGCCGGATGGGACGCGATCGTCGGCCGGGTCCGATAGCGTCGGGACGACCGGCAGCCGCAGGCGGCGGTGACGGGCAGCCGAGCGGAGCAGGAAGGGACCATGACGGACAGCGATATCGCGCCGGGGGAGCCACCCGCCTCGGGCACCGACGGCGTGCGGGCCGCGTTGTCGCCCCTCGGAGAGCTGGCGCAGACGCCGGTGTCCGTGCACGTGGGCGTCTTCGAACGGGTTCTCACCGGCCTTGAGACGGTGCTCGCGTCCGTCGAGGACTCCAACGGAGGGGAATCCGGCAGAGCGGACTCCCGCGTGGGGGGCCTGGGCGGGCAGCCGGCCGAGGCCGGGACGCCACGGGAGAGCCACCGGTGAGGGCGATCCAGGTGCCGGCGTCCGGCGGTGGCCGGAAGCCCGCCGTGTGTTCGAGCGCCATGCGTCTGCCCGCCGCACGGCGGGGCGCCGTGCCGGGGCGAGCCGGGTGAAGCGCGTCCGGCTGGACAGCGAGCTCGTGCGCCGCGGGCTCGCCCGGTCCCGCGAGCAGGCGGCGCAGCTCATCGACGCTGGCCGGGTGAGTGTGAGCGGACGTGTCGCGGGCAAGGCGGCCACCCAGGTGGACACCGCCGCGCCCATCGTCGTGGCGGAGACGCCGGAGGGCCCGGACTACGTGTCCAGAGGGGCGCACAAGCTGCTCGGCGCGCTGCGCGCCTTCGCGGGCCTGAGCGCCGAGGGGCGCCGCTGCCTCGACGCCGGCGCCTCGACCGGCGGGTTCACCGACGTGCTGCTCCGGCACGGTGCCGCGCACGTCCTCGCGGTCGACGTGGGGTACGGCCAGCTCGCCTGGTCGTTGCGTACCGACCCGAGGGTGACGGTGATGGAGCGGGTGAACGTCCGTGATCTGACCCCGGAGATGGTCGGCGAGCCCCCGACGCTGGTCGTCGGAGACCTGTCCTTCATCTCCCTGCGCCTGGTCCTGCCCGCGCTGGCGGCCTGCGCGGCCGCGGTGGCGGACTTCGCGATGCTGGTCAAACCCCAGTTCGAGGTGGGCAAGGACCGCGTGGGCGCGGGCGGCGTCGTACGCGACCCCGCTCTGCGGGCCGAGGCGGTGCGGGACGTCGCGGTCGCCGCCCGGTCGCTGGGCCTGACCGTCAAGGGAGTGACGGCGAGCCCGCTGCCCGGGCCGTCGGGCAACGTGGAATACCTGCTGTGGCTGGGGAAGGGACCGGGACACGACCCGGTCCCCGACCTCGACGCGGCCATCGGTACGGCGGTCGCGGAGGGCCCCCAGTGAGCGCGGGCGGCGAGAGCGGGCGCGGGCCGGAGAGCGGGCGCGGGCGGCGAGGCGTGGGGACGACGAGCACGGTGAGCGGCACGGTCAGCGGTACGGGGGGCACAGGAGGCACGGGAGACGTGGTGGACGACCGGGCGGACGCCAAGAGGACCGTCCTGGTCACGGCGCACACGGGCCGGGAGGCGGCGGTGCGCAGCGCCCGGCTGGTCATGGAACGGCTGATCTCGGCGGGTGTCAACGTCCGGGTGCTGGACGACGAGGCCGAGGAGCTCGGCTGCGCCCTGGCCGAGGTGGTCCCCGAGAACGGGGCCGCGTCGCAGGAGGCCGAGCTGATCATCGTCCTGGGCGGTGACGGCACCCTGCTGCGGGCCGCGGAACTGGCGCGCCCGGCCGGGGTGCCGCTGCTGGGGGTGAACCTCGGCCATGTGGGCTTCCTCGCGGAGGCCGAGATGGAGGACCTCGCGTCCGTGGTGGACCGGGTGGCGGAGGGGCGCTACGAGGTCGAGGAACGCATGACGATCGAGGTCGTCGTGCGCCTGAACGGCTCGGTGCTCGCGCGGACCTGGGCGCTCAACGAGGCGTCGGTGGAGAAGAAGGACCGCATGCTGGAGGTCGTGGCGGAGATCGACGGCCGGCCGCTGTCCCGATGGGGCTGCGACGGCGTGATCTGCGCGACGCCCACGGGGTCGACGGCGTACGCGTTCTCGGCGGGCGGGCCGGTCGTCTGGCCCGAGGTGGAGGCGCTGCTGCTGGTGCCCAACAGCGCCCACGCGCTGTTCGCCCGGCCGATGGTGGTGTCTCCCAGATCCACGCTGGCGGTGGAGATCCTGCCCGACACCAGCGCCGGGGTGCTGTGGTGCGACGGCCGCCGCCGCTTCGACGTGCCGCCCGGCGCCCGGGTGGAGGTCCGCAGGGCCGACGTGCCCGTACGGCTCGCCCGGCTGCTCGGCGTGGAGACCACCGGCGCGCCCTTCACCGACCGCCTGGTCGCGAAGTTCGACCTGCCCGTCCAGGGCTGGCGCGGCCGGGTGCGCTCCGGCTGACCACGACCGGCCGACCAAGACCGGCCGACCACGACCGGCCGGCCGCGGAACGGGTGACCACGGAACGGCCGGCCGCGGAACGGGTGACCACAGATCGGCGACGGAGTCGCGGCGGTTGATGGTGATTTGCCCGTTGACCAGCGGTTCCTTGTCCACAGATTCTCGTTCGGTTCGCGGTCCCGACTCGCCGTCCTCGAAAATCTTGACGAGTTACGCGTAGGATCTCTGGCGGGTTCGGTCGGCATTACGGGAGGGACCAGTGCGGCCACGGGTCGAGGAGGTCCGCATCCAGGGGCTCGGCGTGATCGACGAGGCCGTTCTGGAGCTGTCACCCGGATTCACCGTCGTCACGGGTGAGACGGGCGCGGGCAAGACGATGGTCGTGACCGGCCTCGGCCTGCTGTTCGGGGGGCGGGCCGACCCCGCCAGGGTGCGCCCGGGCGCCGACAAGGCGCTCATCGAGGGCACCCTCGTGATCGAGGCCGAGGGGCGGGTGGCCCAGCAGGTCGGCGACGTCGGCGGCGAGGTCGAGGACGGGCAGCTCATCATCTCCCGGTCGGTCTCGGCCGAGGGCCGCTCCCGCGCCTGGCTCGGCGGCCGTGCCGTACCGGTCGGGACCCTGACCTACATCGCCGACGACCTCGTGGCCGTGCATGGGCAGATGGACCAGCAGCGGCTGCTGCAGCCGGGCAGGCAGCGCGCGGCGCTCGACCGTTACGCCGGAGACGAGCTGGTCAAGCCGCTGCGCGCCTACGAGCAGGCGTACAAGCGGCACAAGCAGGTGGGCGACCTGCTCCGCGAGCTGACCGAGAAGGCCAGGGAGCGGGCGCAGGAGGCCGACGTGCTGCGGTTCGGCCTGGAGGAGATCGAGAAGGCCGAGCCGAGGCAGGGGGAGGACGTCGAGCTCAAGGAGGAGGCCGAGCGGCTCTCCCACGCCGACGCGCTGCGCACCGCCGCGACGACCGCCCACGCGGCGCTGCTCGGCGACCCCATGACGACCGCGCAGGACGTGCAGGACGCCGTGTCGCTGCTCGGCCACGCGAGGACGGCCGTGGAGTCCGTGCGCGACTTCGACCCCGCGCTCGCCGGGCTGGGCGAACGGCTGGCCGAGGCCGGTTATCTGGTCTCCGACGTGGCGACCGAGCTGGCGGCGTACGCCGAGTCGGTCGAGGCCGACCCGGCACGGCTCGCCGCGGTGCAGGAGCGCAGAGCCACGCTGAACGGCCTCATGCGCAAGTACGGTGAGGACGTCTCCGCCGTGCTCGCCTGGGCGCAGCGGGCCGCTGAGCGGCTGACGGAGCTCGACGGCGACGACGACCGCATCGAGGAGCTGACCCGGGAGCACGGGGAGCTCGGCGGGCGGCTCGCAGAGCTGGCCGGAGAGCTGACCGCCATCCGGACCGCCGCGGCCGAGCGTTTCGGCGAGGCGGTCACCAAGGAGCTGACGGCTCTCGCCATGCCGCACGCGCGGGTGAGCGTCGCCATCACCGCCGTCGGCGAGTTCGGGCCGCACGGCGTCGACGAGGTCGAGCTCCGCCTGGCCTCCCATCCCGGCGCGCCACCGCTGCCGCTGACGAAGGGGGCCTCGGGCGGTGAGCTGAGCCGGGTGATGCTGGCGATCGAGGTGGTCTTCGCGGGAGCCGACCCCGTCCCGACGTTCGTCTTCGACGAGGTCGACGCGGGCGTGGGCGGCAAGGCGGCCGTGGAGATCGGCAGGCGGCTGGCCAAGCTGGCCCGCACCGCCCAGGTGATCGTGGTCACCCATCTCCCGCAGGTCGCGGCGTTCGCCGACCAGCACCTCGTGGTCGAGAAGGCGAGCGACGGCCGGGTGGTCCGCAGCGGCGTGGTGGCGCTCGACCGGGAGGGCCGCGAGCGGGAGCTGTCGCGGATGCTGGCCGGCCTGGAGGACTCCGAGCTCGGGCGGGCGCACGCGGCGGAACTGCTGTCCATCGCCGCCGCCGACAAGGGCGCCTGGGAGAAGGAGGCGGCGAAGCCGGCCCGGGGCTCCGGCCGGCGGGCCGCCACCGGCTGACCTGGCATCCCGTACGCGCTGACCTGGCCGTTCCCGTACACTCGGCGGGGCGCGCCGGGGGTGGCGTTTGGATCAGGGCGCGCCGGGAAGCAGTCAAGCCCCGGGGCACGAGGGGGCGGAGGAACGGGGGACGGACGTCGTCACGAGACAGGTGCGCGGGCCAGGACGCCCCCGGTTCCGCACCTCGGCAACATCCCTGACTTGCGGTGACAATTCAGACGAGCCTTGGGGTGTGGAAGCGTGGCGGTCTCCGCCTCTGGCAGGATGGTCATGATGAAGGTCCCGAGCTTGAGCGTTCCGGGCCTCCGCCGCAGGAAGGTCGAGGGCCTTCCCGGGGTGTCGGCAGTGGCGAGAATCGACAGACGGACGAAGAGGCTGACCAAGCGCCTCCGGCCCGGTGAAATCGCGATTATCGATCACGTCGACATCGACCGGGTCAGCGGGGAGGCTCTCGTCGCGTGCGGCGTGGCCGCCGTGGTGAACGCGGCCGCCAGTATCAGCGGCCGCTATCCCAACCTCGGGCCGCAGATCCTGATCGACGCCGGCGTCCCGCTGATCGACAACGCGTCGCCGGAGCTGTTCGAGCGGATCGCCGACGGCGACGTGATCCGCGTCCACGACGGCATGGTCTACCTCGGCGACGAACTGGTCGGCAAGGGGGAGCCGCAGACCGCCGAGAGCATTGAAGCGGCGATGACCGAGGCCCGGGCGGGCCTCGCCGTCCAGATCGAGGCGTTCGCCGCGAACACGATGGAGTACGTCCGGCGCGAGCGCGACCTGCTCATCGACGGGGTCGGCGTCCCGGACATCCGCACCACCCTGGAGAACCGTCACGCCCTCATCGTGGTGCGCGGTTACCACTACAAGGAGGACATCGCGACGCTCCGGCCGTACATCCGCGAGTACCGGCCCGTGCTCATCGGTGTGGACGGCGGCGCGGACGCCCTCCTGGAGGCGGGCTACATCCCCGACATCATCGTCGGCGACTTCGACTCGGTCTCGGAGAAGGCGCTGCGCTGCGGCGCCGAGCTGGTCGTCCACGCCTACCGGGACGGCCGGGCGCCGGGGCTGGAGCGGGTGCACCGGCTGGGCCAGGAGGCGGTCGTGTTCCCCGCGACCGGGACCAGCGAGGACATCGCGATGCTCCTGGCCGACGACAAGGGCGCCACGCTGATCGTCGCGGTCGGCACGCACTGGACGCTCGACGAGTTCCTCGACAAGGGCAGGTCGGGCGCGGCGAGCACCTTCCTGACCCGGCTGCGGGTGGGCAGCAAGCTCGTGGACGCCAAGGGCGTGAGCCGGCTCTACCGCAGCCGGATCTCGACCCCCTCCCTGCTGCTGCTCGTGGCCACCACACTGGTCACGATCGGTGTGGTGATCTCGGTTTCGCCGATCGGCCAGGTGTGGCTGAACGGCCTTCGCGTGGCCTGGAACGGCTTCATCTTCTGGTTGGTCGGACTCTTCTCGTGATCGATTTCCGTTATCACCTCGTCTCCATCGTGGCGATCTTCCTCGCGCTCACGGTCGGGATCGTGCTGGGCAGCACCGTGCTGGAGCCCATGTTCTTCAAGTCGGCCGAGGAGATGACCGCGTCCCTGCGGAAGGCCAACGAGAGCAACCTGGCCCAGATCTCGCAGCTGCAGAGCCGCGAGGAGGGCTCGGACTCGCTGATCACCGCGCACCTGACCGACCTCGTACGCGGCCAGCTTCTCGGGGAGCACGTCCTGCTCGTCGAGGCGCCGGGCGCGCCGGCCGCGATGCGCGACGCCGTCGAGAAGCTCGTGACCGGCGCGGGCGGCGTCTACAGCGGCAGGATCAGCCTCACCGAGAAGTTCATCGAGGCGGACCAGGCGAGCCTCGTCGACGGGCTGGCGGCCACCCTCGCCCCGCCCGGCACGACGTTCCCCGACGGCGCCTCGCCGTACGACAAGGCCGCCGCGATACTCGCGAGCGCGGTCGTGACCAACGACCGCGGGCAGGCGGGCCGGACCAACGCGGCGGCCGCCGGAGTCCTGGAGGCGTTCCAGTCCGGCGACTTCCTCACGGTGAGCGGCAAACCCGAGGAGCGGGCGACGATGGCCATCGTGCTCGCGCCGGCCCAGCCGTACGACGGGGAGGACGCCGAGCGGGAGACGAACGCCGTCGTCTCGGTCGCGGCCGGCCTCGACAGCGGCGCTCTCGGCACCGTCCTCGCGGGCACCGCCAACGCCTCCGCCGCGGGCGGGGTCATCGAGGCCCTGCACGACACGGGAGGCGTGGCCTCCGCCGTCTCGACCGTCGACACTCTCGATTTCGCCGCGGGCCGGGTCGTGGTGGTCTACGCTCTGCGGGAGCAACTGACCGGCCGCTCGGGCGCGTACGGGATCGGCAGCGGGGCCACGGCGTTCGAACCTTCGGTGACGCCGCCCAGCCAGAGCCCGACCCCCACCCCGGCGGGCAGCCGGGGCTGAACCGCCACCCACGCGCCGTCCGTACGCCGGGCGGGCGAGGACGGAAGCCCGACCGGCCGGCACGACTTGAGTACGAAGCACAAACGGCACGACCAGCACGACCCAGTACGCAGAGAAGGGGAACAGCCGTGGCCATACGTCCCCAGGCCGGCACCCGCGCCGCCGCGGCGGCGGGCGCCGCCGTCGGTGCGGTGCTCGGCGCCGTCGCGGCCCGCGCGGCCTTCGCCGCCTTCCGGCGCAGGCCGCCCATCGGCGACGAGAAGACCGCCGACGAGTACTGGACGCGGGTCAACCACCGGGGAGAGCCGGTCACGCTGCTGGAGGGCCCGGCGTTCGCGGCCGGCGCCGTCGCCGCGGCCGCTCTCGCCCCCGGCCTGTCCATGCGGGCCCGCGCGGCGGTGGTGCTGGCCGGGGCGGGCAGCGGGGTCCTCGGTGCCTACGACGACCTGTTCGGCACGAACTCGTCCAAGGGCTTCAAGGGACACCTGACCGCCCTCGCGCGGGGCGAGGTGACCAGCGGCGCCGTCAAGATCCTCGGGATCGGCGCCACCGGCCTCGCGGCGGCGGCGCTCGCCCCGTCCCACGAAGACGTCCCGGCACGCTCCAGGCGGGGAGCGCTGGGATGGTCCGCCGACACGCTCGTCGACGGGGCGCTGATCGCGGGCAGCGCCAACCTGGCGAACCTGTTCGACCTGCGGCCCGGCCGCGCCGTCAAGGTGGGTCTGCTCGCCGGGGTCCCGCTGCTGGCCGCGTCGATCGCCGCGCCGTACGGCCCGCGCTCCCGGCAGGCCGCCGCGCTGACCGCGGTGCCGCTCGGCGCGGCGGTGGCGCTGCTGCCGGAGGACCTGGGCGAGCGGGCGATGCTCGGCGACGCCGGGGCGAACGCGCTCGGCGCGCTGCTCGGGCTCGCCGCCACGGCCCGGCTGAACCGGCCCGCGCGCCTGGCCGCCCTCGCCGCCGTCGCCGGGCTCACCGCCGCGTCCGAGAAGATCAGCTTCACCAAGGTCATCGCGGGCAACCCGGTGCTCAACCGCCTGGACATGCTCGGCCGCCGCGCTCCGCAGCCCGCTCCCGGCACGCCGAGGCCGCTCGGGTGACCTGGAGCTCCACCCATCGGCCAGGCCGTCAGGCGCGACGTACGGCGACCGAGCCGTGAGCAGACGGCTCGGAGCGGGGATCGCGGGGGCCGCGATCCTCATCGGGGTCATCACGGTCCTGGCGCGGGTGACGGGGTTCGCCAAGCAACTGGCCTTCGCGCGCACGGTCGGCACGAACTGCCTGGCCAGCGCGTACTACACGGCCAACAACGTGCCCAACATCATCTTCGAGGTCGTCGTGGGCGGCGCGCTCGCGGGCATGGTGGTGCCCGTGCTCGCCGGAGCGGCGGCCCGCGCCGCCGGCGACGGCACCGTGGCCAGCCCTGTGGTCAGCCCGGCAGGCGGCCCGGCCACCGCGGCCGGAGCCACGGCGATCGGCAACGCCACGGTGACCGGCAGGGCGGGCGGCGGAGCGACTGTCACGACGACCGGCACGGCGATCGGACCGGGCCGGGACCGGGCCCGCGACGAGGCCGGGTGGATCGCCTCGGCGCTGATGTCCTGGGTGCTGGTGCTGCTCGTGCCCCTGGGCGTGCTGACGGCGCTGGTCGCCGGGCCGGTGGCGGGGCTGCTCGCCCGGGTGCAGGGGTGCGACGCCGGTCAGGTCGCCGCCGTCGCCGCGCGCATGCTCGTCGTCTTCGCCCCGCAGATCCCGCTGTACGGCATGGCCGTCGTCCTGTACGGGGTGTTGCAGGCGCATCGCCGCTTCTCGGGCCCGGCGCTGGCGCCGCTGGTGTCGAGCGTGGTGGTGATCATCGCCTACCTGGCCTTCGGGCCGCTCAGCGGCGGCCACCGGGAGCCCGCCACCGTGCCCCGCCCGGCCGAGATCGCGCTGTCGGCGGGAACGACGCTCGGCGTGCTCGCCCTCGTCCTCACCGTGGTGTGGCCCACCTGGCGGCTCGGCCTGCGATGGCGGCCCACCCTCCGCTTCCCCGAGGGCGTCGCCGCGCAGGTGCGGCGGCTGGCCCTCGCCGGGCTGAGCGCGCTGGTCGCCCAGCAGGTCGCCGCGCTGATCGTGATCCCGCTGGCCAACCGGATCGGCGGGGGCGCCCTGCCCGCGTACAACTACGCCTGGGCCGTCTACCAGGTGCCGTACGCCGTGCTCGCGGTGCCCATCGCGACCAGCGCGTTCCCCGCGCTCGCCGCCCGGGCCCACGGCGGGGGCGAGGGCTTCGCGGCGCTGTCCGCGCGCACGACCCGGGCGGTCGTGCTGGTCTGCGGACTCGCGGCCGGCGCGCTCGCCGCGGTCGCCGAGCCGGTCGCGCACGTGTTCCTCGCCCGCGCCGACGCCGCCGTCGGCGCGGCGGAGTTCGCCCGGGGCATCGCGCTGTTCGCGCCCGGCCTGATCGGGTACGGGCTGACGGCCCATCTGAGCAGGGTCCTGTACGCCACGGGACAGGGCAGGGCGGCCGCCCGGGGGACGGTCACCGGGTGGCTGCTCGTGGCCGTGGCCCAGGTGGCGCTGGTCTTCCTGCTGCCACGGGGCTGGGGGCTGGGGGCGCTGGCGCTCGGCCAGGCGGCGGGCATCACGGTGGGCGCCGCGCTGCTGCTCGCCTCGGTCGTGCGGGCCCGCGGCCCGGAGGCCGTACGCGGAGTCGCCCGGGCCGGTCTCGCGGCCCTGCTGGGCGGGGGCGCGGGCTTCCTCGCCGGAGCGGCGGCCGCCCGGCTTCCCCTGGGCGACGGCGGGCCGTGGGGCGGCCTGCTGACGGCGGTTCCGGCGGGCCTCGCGGCGGTGGCCGCGGGGGTAGCCGTCGCCGCGCTCGTGGACCGCGCCGACGTGACCGCCGCCCTGTCGGCGGTGCGCCGGCGCGGGACGGACCGCGACCAAGACGCTCACCCGGGCGCCCATCAGGGGGAGGACACGACGTGAGCCGCATCGTTCTCGTGCTGGGATCGAGCGCCGGGGGTGTGGCCCGGCACGTGCGGATGCTCGCCGCGGGCCTGGTCACGCGGGGGCACCGGGTGCTGGTGGCGGGGCCGCTCGACACCGAGAAGGCCTTCGGCTTCACCGGAGGCGGAGCGGACTTCGCCGAGGTCCGGATCTCCGACCGGCCGCACCCCGCCCGCGACCCGCGGACCGTCCTCCGCCTGCGCGGGCTGACGCGCGGCGCGGACGTCGTGCACGCCCACGGCCTGCGGGCCGGCGCGCTGTCCGCGCTCGCCCTGACCGGCTCGCGGGGCTGGCCCCGCCTGGTGGTCACCCTGCACAACGCCGTCACGGCGGGGGGCGCGATCGGAGGGGTCTACCGGGTCCTCGAACGGATCGTCGCCCGCCGGGCCCACCGCGTCCTCGTGGTGTCACCCGACATCGGCGAGCGCATGCGGGCCGGGGGAGCCGCGCGGGTGGACCCGGCGGTGGTGCCCGCGCCGCCGCTCGCCGAGCCCGGCCGGACTCCCGGGGAGGTACGGGCCGAGATCGCCGCCCGCCTCCCGGCCGACGTGGCCGACCCGGCGCTGCGGCCGATCCTGCTCACCGTCGCCCGGCTGGCCCAGCAGAAGGGCCTGGAGACGCTGCTCGACGCGGCGGCCGGGCCGTACAAGGGCGACCCGGTCTTCGTCGTCGCGGGCGACGGGCCGCTGCGCGAGGAACTCCAGGCGCGGGTGGACGCCGAGCAACTGCCCGTCGTCCTCTACGGGTGGGCCGCGCCGGCCGACCTGCTCCAGGTCGCGACGGCGGTGATCGTGCCCAGCCGGTGGGAGGGCCAGCCGCTCAGCGTGCAGGAGGCGCTTCGGGCGGGACGGCCGGTCATCGCCACCCGCGTCGGCGGGGTGCCGGAGATGGTCGGCGACGCCGCTCTCCTGGTGCCCCCGCAGGACGCGGGCGCGCTGAGCCGGGAGATCGGCCGCCTGCTCGGCGACCCCGCGCTGGCCGCCCGCCTCGCGCAGGCGTCCGTACGGCGGGGACGGGAACTGCCCGACGAGGACGCGGCGCTCCGGTCGGTCCTCACGGCCTACGGGCTGCCGCCGGCGGAGTAGCCGGCCCGCCTTCGCGGCCTGGGGTGGCGCCGGGGTGAGACCTTCCTGGCCCGGCAGCCAGGGGAGACAGGCCCGGATGTGAGGAGGGCGTCTCCCCGGCGGCCACGGCGATGCGGACAAGGATTAGGCGCGGCCAAGGCTGATTCATATACTGGACCGGTTGGGGGGGAGTATCCCTTCGCGGCGGTTCCGTCATCACGGTGTATGCACCCGGGGCCGTCGGTCCGCTGAGCGCGTGCGGGCGGGAGAGACCTCCGGCAGTGTGTTCAGCGCGCGTGCCGGAGGTTGATGTGGTACATGCTCCTTGGTGGTTGTGGGCCCTGGTCATCGTGGGTCTGCTCGTCGTGATCGCCGTCGACCTGTGGATCGTCGACCGTGGTGAACCCCGCGAGTTCTCGATGCGCCAGGCCGGGATCTGGGTGGGCTTCTACGTATCCCTGGCGGTGCTGTTCGGCATCGGCCTGACGGTGTGGGCCGGCGCCGGCACCGGAGGTGAGTTCTTCGCGGGCTATCTGACGGAATACAGCCTCAGCGTGGACAACCTGTTCATCTTCTACGTGATCATGACCCGGTTCGGGGTGCCCCGTATCTACCAGCACAAGGTGCTGCTGGTCGGCATCGTCCTCGCGCTCGTGATGCGCGGGATCTTCATCGCCGTCGGCGCCGCCGCCCTCGACCGGTTCGGCTGGCTGCTCTACGCGTTCGGGGCCTTCCTCATCTACACCGCGTACACGCTGCTCAGGGATCACAACAAGAACGACGAGGAGTTCAACGAGAACATCCTGCTGCGCTGGGCGCGCCGGGTGTTCCCCACGACCTCCGACTACGTCGGCTCCCGGGTGACGGTGCGGGTGGACGGCAGGCGCATGGTGACGCCCATGCTGATCGTGATGATCGCCATCGGCACCACGGACCTGTTGTTCGCCCTCGACTCGATTCCGGCGATCTTCGGCCTCACGAAGGCGGCCTTCATCGTCTTCTCCGCGAACGCGTTCGCCCTGATGGGACTGCGTCAGCTCTACTTCCTGCTCGGCGGGCTGCTCCAGCGACTGGTCTACATCAGCTATGGTTTGGCGTTCATCCTCGGTTTCATCGGGGTTAAGCTGATTCTTGAAGCGCTCCATGAGAACGAGGTCTCCTGGGCTCCGCAGATCCCCATCTGGGTGTCTCTGGCGGTCATCTGCGTGACGATGGCCGTGACCACTCTCGCCAGTCTGGTCAAGGCCCGTCGCGATGAGAAAGCGGTACCTCCGGCGGCAGGCTCCCCGGCGGAGGCCTCCCAGGCGGAGGCCCCCCAGGGCTAGCGAAACGGGTACATAACCCTGTTTGCTTGTTCTCGTTGTGCCGCATATTGACCGCCGGATCGGTAATATCGATCGTTAGCTCGCACGCCGGTTCATAGTCGCCTGGAAGAGTACAAAGGTCACCTGTGTCCAACGAATCGTTGCCCCGCGGCCCTGTATCCGGGACCGCGGACAGTCCCCGCGGCCGGGTCCGGCTCGCCCGCGGGGTGTCCCCGTGGCTGGCTCCGACCGCCGCGGCGGCGGCCGTCACCGCCGTTCTCACCCGCAGGTCGCCCCGCTGGGCGCTGGCGGCGGCGCCGCTGGCCGCGCTCACCGGCGGAATGCTGTGGTTCTTCCGCGACCCCGAGCGCGCGCCGGGCGAGGGGCGGCTCATCTCGCCCGCCGACGGCGTCGTGCAGAGCATCGATCCCTGGCCCGACGGCCGTACCCGGGTCGCGATCTTCATGAGCCCGCTGAACGTCCACGTCAACCGGGCGCCCGCGGCCGGCACGATCACCTCGGTCGAGCACGTGCCCGGCGGGTTCGTGCCCGCGTTCAACAAGGACAGCGACAAGAACGAGCGCGTCGTCTGGCACTTCGACACCGCTCTGGGCGACATCGAGATGGTGCAGATCGCCGGCGCCGTCGCCCGCCGCATCGTGCCGTACCTGTTCGCGGGCGCGAAGGTCGTCCAGGGCGAGCGGGTGGGGCTGATCCGTTTCGGCTCCCGGGTGGACCTCTACCTGCCCGAGGGCATCGCGCCGGCGGTCACCGTCGGCACCCGAACCGTCGCGGGGGTGACTCGCATTGACAACGTCTGATCTCGGGTCCGGATTCGGCGCCGGAGCCGCGTGGCCGGTGGAGGAGGTGGACGACGAGCCGCGCGGGCCCGTCGGCAAGGCCTTCCGCCTGTCCGCCGCCGACTCCCTGTCGCTGGGCAACGCGCTCAGCGGCTTCCTGGCCGTCTGCGTGCTCGCCTGGTCGGCGATCAGCAGCCTGCAGGCCAACGTGAAGTTCGCCCCCGACCCCCGCTTCTTCGGCACGGCCGTCGTGCTGCTGCTCGTCGGCGCGACCTGCGACCTGTTCGACGGCCTGGTGGCCCGGAAGTTCCGCGCGTCCGCGATGGGCGCCGAACTGGACAACCTCGCCGACGTGATCAGCTTCGGCTTCGCGCCCGCCTTCATGGTGATGATCTGGGCCGGTTTCTCCGGGAAGCTCCCGCTGTGGCTGGTGCTGGTCGCAGCCGGCTCGGTCCTGCTCGCCGGCGTCGTACGGCTGGCCCGCTTCGCCTGCGTGAAGACCAAGAGCGGCGACTTCATGGGCCTGCCCATCCCCATGGGCGCCATGACCGTGGTGTCGATCGTGCTGCTCTTCCAGCCCAACTACCTCACGATCGCGGGCATCATGGCGGTGGCCTGGCTCATGGTCAGCCGCATCGAGTATCCCAAGCCGAAGGGCAACCTGGCCGCCGTCGTGCTGGCCTGGATGCTGATCAACGTGGCCTGCCTGACGATCTGGGCCGCCCAGCTCGCCGGGGGCGACCAGCTCATCAGGGTCGGCGCGACCATGCAGATCGCGATCGTGTCCGCCATCCCGCTTCGCGTCCTCATGTTCAAACACAAGCGGCGCAGGGAACGACGCTCGGTGAACGCGGGCTGACGTCGTCGCACGAACAGGGGCCCCGGTCGGCTGGGGCCCTTTCATCCGGGCCCGGCCAATCACGTGGATACAACGCCTATTCCATTGGAGCCCGGTCGCCATGCCTCGTGAGCACACCCGCACGTACTTCCTCGGCAAGCTGGCCAGGGAGCTGGAACTACGCGGGCTGGAGGCGTCCCTGCGCCCCGATCCGCCGTCGTTGAAGGTCCGGGACCCCGACGCGGCGCTGTTCTCCGAGACCGTGGACTGCGTCGCCATGCCGGACGGCTGGTTCTACCGCTGGTCGTGGGGCGACGTGGTGGAGAGCGCGGAGGAGCCCGCCCTCGCGGCCGACCGCATCGTGAAGGTGTTCACCACCGGCGAGCCGAGGCCGCACCCGGCCCTGGGCGACGCCTGAGAACCGCCGATCAGAACGGGATCCACTCCGTCGCGGTGGTGACCTCGTTGAGGACGTCCGGGATGGGCTCCACGCCCAGGCCCGCGCCGGCCGGCACGTCGAGGTGCCCGCCGCTCAGCTCGAACGGCGGGGTGACGTCGGTGCCGAAGTAGCGGCGGGACGCGGAGGTGTCCCCGGGCAGGGTGAACCCCGGCAGCGCCGCCAGCGCCACGTTGGCCGCCCGGCCGATCCCGGTCTCCAGCATCCCCCCGCACCAGACCGCGACGCCGTGGGCGCGGCACAGGTCGTGAATCCGCCGCGCCTCCAGGTAGCCGCCCACCCGGCCCGGCTTGATGTTGACCACCGAGCACGCGCCGAGGGTGATCGCCGCCGCCGCGTGGGCCGCCGACTCGATGGACTCGTCCAGGCAGATCGGCGTACGGAGGGTGCGGGCCAGCCGGGCGTGCTGCACGAGGTCGTCGTCGGCGAGCGGCTGCTCGATCAGCAGCAGGTCGAAGGCGTCCAGCCGGGCGAGGTGGCGGGCGTCCGCCAGCGTGTAGGCCGCGTTGGCGTCGACCTGGAGCAGCAGGTCCTCCCCGAAACGCTCCCTGACCGCGCGGACCGGCGTCACGTCCCAGCCCGGCCCGATCTTCAGCTTGACCCGTACGTATCCCTCCTCCACGTACGCCGCGACGGTGTCGAGGAGGTCGGCGACCGACCCGGTGATCCCGACCGAGACTCCGCAGGGGACCCGGTCACGGGTGGCGCCGAGGTAGTGGCCGAAGGACTCGCCGGTGATCCGCAGCGAGGCGTCGAGCACGGCCGCCTCCAGCGCCGCCTTGGCCATGCGGTGCCCCCGGATCGGCGCGAGGGCCGGGCCGACGGCCTGCGGGTCCGCCGTGCGGGGCAGCGCCGGGATCAGGAAGCGCCGCATCACGTCGGCCGCGCCGTCCACGTACTCGGAGGAGTACAGCGGTTCGGACATCGCCACGCACTCGCCCCAGCCCTCGGCGTCCGGGGTCACGACCCGGACCAGCAGGACGTCGCGGGTGGTCTCGGTGCCGAACGAGGTGCGGAACGGCGCGACGAGCGGCATCGCGATCCGGCGCAGCTCGATTCCGGTGATCTGCATGTGGGCCCGGCTCCAGGGGATGGACGGTGTGCGCCGACCACTATACGGACGCGCCGGAGAGGGCTCAGACGACCAGGCCGAGCAGGAGCACGCAGCAGAACGCCACCACGGAGATGATCGTCTCCATGATCGACCAGGTGCGTATCGTCTGGCCGACGGACATGCCCAGGTACTCCTTGACCAGCCAGAAACCGGCGTCGTTGACGTGGGAGAAGAACAGCGACCCCGCGCCGATGGCGAGCACGAGCAGCGCGACGTGCGCGGGGGAGAGCCCGGCGGCGAGCGGGGCGGCGATCCCGGCCGCGGATATGGTCGCGACCGTGGCCGATCCGGTGGCCAGCCGGATGCCGACGGCGATCAGCCAGCCGAGCACCAGCACGGGCACGTTCGCGCCCTGCGCGGCCTCGCCGATGACCTTGCCCACCCCGGAGTCGACCAGGGTCTGCTTGAACCCGCCGCCGGCGCCGACGATGAGCAGGATCCCGGCGATCGGCGGGAGCGAGTCGGCGATCGTCGAGGAGACGCCGCCGCGGCCGAGGCCCGCCGGGCGGCCGAGCGTGAACATCGCCACGATCACCGCGATCAGCAGGGCGATCAGCGGGGTGCCGAGGACCTCCAGCGCGGTGCGCACGGCGTCGCCCTTCGGCAGGACGATCTCCGCGACGGCCCGGCCGAGCATCAGCACGACCGGCAGCAGGATCGTGGCCACCGTGACGCCGAAGGACGGCCTGCCGCGCTCCCCGTCCCCGGGCCCGGGGGTCTGCTCGCGTTCGAGGCGCTCGGGCGGCGCGGGCTCCACCCATCGGGCGGCGAACCGGGCGAACAGCGGACCGGCCACGATCACGGTCGGGATCGCGACCAGCAGCCCCAGCCCGAGCGTGAGCCCGAGGTCGGCCTTGAGTGTGTCGATCGCGACCAGCGGCCCGGGATGCGGAGGCACCAGGCCGTGCAGCACGGACAGCCCGGCCAGTGCGGGAACCGCGATCAGCAGCAGCGGGCGCGAGCTTCGCCGGGCCACCAGCAGGATCACCGGGATCAGCAGGACCAGCCCGATCTCGAAGAACATGGGCAGCCCGATGAGCACCGCGATCAGCGTCATCGCCCAGGGCAGGGCGCGGTCGCCGGTGCGGCGGAGGATCCCGTCGACGATCTCGTCGGCTCCGCCCGAGTCGGCCAGCAGCTTGCCCAGCATGGCTCCGAGCGCGATCAGCACACCGACCCCGGCCACGGTGGAGCCGAGACCCGCGGAGAAGCTGTCGATCAGCTTCTGCGGCGCCATGCCCGCCACCAGCCCCAGCGTCCCGGAACCGATCGCGAGGGCGAGGAACGGATGCGCGCGCAGCTTAGTGATCAGCAGCACGATGACCGCGATGCCGGCCAGGGCGGCGAGGATCAGGCGGGTGTCGTGGCCGGTCCACGCGGCCGCGCCCGGCAGGGTCGCCTCAAGAGGGGTGGACGCGAGGCTGGTTATCGGGGAAGTCATCGGGGGCTCCTCAGACGGTCCGTGCGGTCACCGCTGCCCCGCAGGAGCCCCCCGAATCATCACCAGCCGCGGGCCCGCCACTCGGGCAGGTGCGGCCGCTCGGCGCCGAGCGTGGTGTCGCGGCCGTGACCGGGGTAGACCCACGTCTCGTCCGGCAGGCGGTCGAAGACCCGTTCCACCACGTCCGTGAACAGCTGCTCGAACCGCGCCGGGTCCTTCTGGGTGTTGCCGACGCCGCCCGGGAAGAGGGAGTCGCCGGTGAACAGGTGGCGGTCCTGGTAGAGCAGCGCGATCGAGCCGGGCGTGTGGCCGCGCAGGTGGATGACGTCCAGCGTCACGACCCCGACGGTCACCCGGTCGCCGTGCCCGACCTCCAGGGTCGTCTCCACCGGCAGTTCGGGGGCGTCGAGCGGGTGGGCGACGGTCTGCGCGCCGGTGGCACGGGCGACCTCCTCCAGCGCACCCCAGTGGTCGGGGTGCCGGTGGGTGGTCACGATGGAGCTGATCGGCATGTCGCCGATCAGGCCGAGCAGCCGGTCCGGTTCGGCCGCCGCGTCGATCAGCAGCCCGTCGCCCGTGTCCGTGCAGCGCAGCAGGTACGCGTTGTTGCCGAAGTCGCCGACCTCGATCTTGGAGATGGTCAGTCCGGGGACCTCGCGCACATCGGCGGCCCCGCCCTTGGTGACGTTTCCCGTGTAGCTCATCGTCGCTCCCTTCTATCGGGCCGGCGGCCAGGTGGCCGGCGGCTCGGCGGGCAGTCCCTCCGGGGCGGACTTCGGCCAGGGCGGCGCGGCCGGCGGGCTCCCGTCCGGGACCTGCCCCGGCAGCGCGCCGTCCTCTCCGGGGAGAGTGCCGGCCGGGGCGAGCCGCAGCCGCTCGCCGGTGGTCCTTCCCGCGAGCCAGGCGAGCAGTTCGCGGGGCGATCCCTCCACCGAGGGGCCGTCGCCGAGGTCCGTCCACACACCCGCGATCACGCCGGTCTCCGGTTCCCGCGCGACGACCACGCCCACCGGGCAGGTTCCGCCGAGCCAGCGCAGCGTGTCGTGGAGCTCCCGGCGCACGTACGTCTCGGGCCAGTCGGCCCATCCGTAGCCTGCCCCGAGGTCGGCGTGGTGCACCTCGATCTCCCTGAGCCGGCGGACGGGGACGTACCACGCGGGATGCTCGGGCGGCGTCATGGCGGAGACCGGCGCGGCCCAGGCGGCGGCGGGCATGCCCTTGACCGCCGCGGCGAACCGCTCGGCGCTGTCCCGCAGATCGGCGACCTGCTCCCCGGCCGGGCGCGCGGCGCCCGCCTCGATGCCGGCGTCGCGCGCCGCCGCGGAGGGGTACTGCGGCGTGCGGACCCCCGTACGCGCCCAGGTGAGCAGATTGACGCAGCTGTCGGCGTTGCGGGCGACGTGGGTGAGCACGTGCCCCCGGGTCCAGCCGGGCAGCAGCGACGGCGCGCGGAGATCCTCGTCGGTGAGGCGGGCGGCGGTCGCCAGCAGGCGCTCCGTCGCGTCGGCCAGCTCTCGCTCGATTTCATCGATGACGGACATGGAGGAAATCATGCCCCCGGCGCCTCCTGCCGTTCCGCACGGCCCGCCCGGGAAGAGCGGGGCGTCTCCGGCGGTTGTATGAACAGGGGTTTCGCGCGGAACGCGGGCGGGGGTTTGACGAAGCTCATACCCTGGTGACGGAGCGTGTCCCTGGACAGCACCCGGGACCGCCCCCTCCGGCCGCCGGACGACGTCCCCTGGAATTGTCGGTGGCTCTGGATAGCCTGCCCGTGCACCTCCATCAACTCATCGACTTATCGGGACCACCGTGGCTGACCGCCTGATCGTGCGTGGCGCACGCGAACACAACCTGAAGGACGTCTCGCTCGACCTCCCGCGAGACGCTCTGATCGTATTCACCGGGCTCTCGGGCTCCGGCAAGTCCAGCCTGGCCTTCGACACGATCTTCGCCGAGGGGCAGCGGCGGTACGTGGAGTCCCTGTCCGCCTACGCGCGGCAGTTCCTGGGCCAGATGGACAAGCCCGACGTGGACTTCATCGAGGGCCTGTCGCCGGCCGTCTCCATCGACCAGAAGTCGACCAGCCGCAACCCCCGCTCCACCGTCGGCACGATCACCGAGGTCTACGACTACCTGCGGCTGCTGTGGGCCCGCATCGGCAAGCCGCACTGTCCCCAGTGCGCCCGCCCGATCGCCCGCCAGACCCCCCAGCAGATCGTCGACCGCGTGCTCGAACTGGAGGAGGGCACCCGGTTTCAGGTGCTCGCCCCGATCGTGCGCGGGCGCAAGGGGGAGTACGCCGAGCTGTTCCGCGAGCTGCAGACCAAGGGATACGCGCGGGCCCGCGTCGACGGCACGATCGTGCGGCTGGAGGAGCCGCCGACGCTCAAGAAGTACGAGAAGCACGACATCGAGGTCATCGTCGACCGGCTCTCGGTCAAGGAGGGCGCGCGGCGCCGGCTGACCGACTCCGTCGAGACCGCGCTGCAGCTGTCCGGCGGCACGATCACCCTCGACTTCGTCGACCTCCCGGACGACGACCCCAACCGCGAGCGCTTCTACTCCGAGCACCTCTACTGCCCCTACGACGACCTGTCGTTCGAGGAGCTGGAGCCGCGGTCGTTCTCGTTCAACTCGCCGTTCGGCGCCTGCCCCGAGTGCACCGGCCTCGGCACCCGCATGGAGGTCGACCCCGACCTCCTCGTGCCCGACCCCGAGCGCACGCTCGGCGACGGCGCGATCAGCCCGTGGGCGAACGGCCACACCAGCGACTACTTCGTCCGCCTGATCGAGGCGCTCGGCAACGCGCTGGGCTTCGACCTCGACACCCCGTGGGAGCGGCTGACGAAGAAGGCGCGCAAGGCGATCCTGCACGGTCACGACGAGCAGGTGCACATCCGCTACAGCAACCGGTACGGCAGGCAGCGCTCCTACTACACCGACTTCGAGGGCGTCATCCCCTGGGTGCAGCGCCGGCACGCCGAGTCGGAGAGCGACGCCAGCCGGGAGCGGTTCGAGGGCTTCATGCGCGAGGTGCCGTGCCCGGCCTGCCAGGGCCGCCGCCTGAAGCCGGTCTCGCTCGCCGTGACCGTCGGGGACACCTCCATCGCCGAGCTCTCGGCGATGTCGATCGCCGAGTGCGCGCGGTTCCTGACCGGCCTGCGCCTCTCCGAGCGTGACATGCACATCGCCGAGCGGGTGGTCAAGGAGATCAACGCGCGGCTGGGCTTCCTGCTCGACGTCGGCCTCGACTACCTGACGCTCGACCGCGCCGCCGGCACGCTGGCGGGCGGCGAGGCGCAGCGGATCCGGCTGGCCACCCAGATCGGGTCGGGCCTGGTCGGCGTGCTGTACGTGCTGGACGAGCCGTCCATCGGCCTGCACCAGCGCGACAACCAGCGCCTGCTGGAGACGCTGATCCGGCTGCGTGACATGGGCAACACGCTGATCGTGGTCGAGCACGACGAGGACACCATCGCCGCCGCCGACTGGGTGGTCGACATCGGCCCCGGCGCGGGCGAGCACGGCGGCCAGGTCGTCGTGTCCGGCACGGTGCCGGAACTGCTCGCCAGCGAGGAGTCGCTGACCGGGGCGTACCTGTCGGGCCGCAAGGCGATCACCATGCCGGAGATCCGGCGCCCGCGCGACCGCAAGCGGCAGCTCGTCGTGAAGGGCGCCCGCGAGCACAACCTGAAGGGCGTCGACGTCGAGTTCCCGCTGGGCGTGTTCACCGCGGTCACCGGCGTCTCGGGCTCGGGCAAGTCGACGCTGGTCAACGACATCCTGTACGCCGCGCTGGCCAAGGAGCTGAACGGCGCGAAGACCGTGCCAGGACGGCACTCCCGGGTGGCCGGCACCGACCTGGTCGACAAGGTCGTCCACGTCGACCAGTCGCCGATCGGCCGGACGCCGAGGTCCAACCCCGCGACGTACACCGGCGTCTTCGACCACGTGCGCAAGCTGTTCGCGGCCACGGCCGAGGCGAAGGTCCGCGGTTACCTGCAGGGCCGGTTCAGCTTCAACGTCAAGGGCGGGCGCTGCGAGGCGTGCTCCGGCGACGGCACCATCAAGATCGAGATGAACTTCCTGCCGGACGTCTACGTCCCCTGTGAGGTCTGCCACGGCGCCCGGTACAACCGGGAGACCCTGGAGGTCCACTACAAGGGCAAGACGATCTCCGAGGTCCTCGACATGCCGATCGAGGAGGCGCTGGAGTTCTTCGAGGCGATCCCCGCCATCCGCCGCCACCTGCAGACGCTGAACGACGTCGGGCTCGGGTACGTACGGCTGGGCCAGCCGGCCACGACGCTGTCCGGCGGTGAGGCGCAGCGGGTCAAGCTCGCCTCCGAACTGCAGCGGCGCTCGACCGGCCGCACCGTGTACGTGCTGGACGAGCCCACCACCGGTCTCCACTTCGAGGACATCCGGCGGCTGCTCGGGGTGCTCAACCGGCTCGTGGACGCGGGCAACACGGTCATCGTCATCGAACACAACCTCGACGTCATCAAGACCGCCGACTGGATCGTCGACATGGGCCCCGAGGGCGGCTCCGGGGGCGGCACCGTCGTCGCCACCGGCACCCCCGAGGAGGTCGCGAAGGTCGAGGAGAGCCACACCGGCGCGTTCCTCAGGAAAATCCTGGGTGTATGAGAGTTCGTCTCATGATTCCTCCCTACTCTTTCCGCTCGGACGACGTCCCCCTGGAACGACCCGCTGAACCGGCCACGGGGTGAGGGCCGTACCTGGACACACAGGGGTGACGCGTCACGCAAGGGGAGAACCCGGGACGGACATCCGTCCCGGGCCGCGGTACGAGGGAAGGAAAAGCATGACGGATTCGACACGCCGGGCCGTGATCTTCAGTGCCGGAGGGGCCGGGCTGGCGGCGGTCCTGAGCGCGTGCTCGGGCGGCGACAGCACGGCCACGTCCGAGGCGGCTCCGGCGGACGGCCAGGCCGCGGCGGGCGGCGGGGAGATCGCGAAGACCTCCGACATCCCGGTCGGGGGCGGCAAGGTCTTCAAGGACCAGGACGTCGTCGTCACCCAGCCGGAGGCCGGCACGTTCAAGGCGTTCAGCGCGACCTGCACCCACAAGAGCTGCCCGGTCGGGAGCGTCGCGAACAACGAGATCGTCTGCCCGTGTCACGGCAGCAGGTTCAGCGCCAAGGACGGGTCCGTGACCAACCCGCCGGCGAACAAGCCCCTCGCCGAGAAGAAGATCACGGTGAGCGGCGACAGCATCACCCTCGCCTGAGCCGCGTGCGGGCCGGTGGCGGCCGTCGCGCGGGATCGCGACGGCCGCCGCGGCTCATGGCACCCCTGGGTGAACGCACCCCGCGAGGATGTTGATCTACAACGTAAAGGCAGCCTGCCGGAACGCCGCAGGGATCGCCGGGGCGGCGGGAATGTCGGTCGGGGCCAGTAGTCTTTGGAATGTGGCGGACCCGGCAACCTACCGACCGGCGCCCGGATCGATCCCCGAATCGCCAGGCGTCTATCGCTTCCGTGACCCGGACGGCCGGGTCGTCTACGTGGGCAAGGCGAAGAGCCTTCGACAGCGGCTCAACTCCTACTTCGCGGACTTCGCCGGCCTGCACCCCCGGACGCAGACCATGCTCACGACCGCGGCCTCGGTGGACTGGACCGTGGTCGGCAACGAGGTCGAGGCGCTCCAGCTCGAATACTCCTGGATCAAGGAGTTCGACCCGCGGTTCAACGTCAAGTACCGCGACGACAAGTCGTACCCCTTCCTGGCCGTGACGATGGGGGAGGACTTCCCCCGGGTGCAGGTGCTGCGGGGGGCGAAGAGGAAGGGCACCCGCTACTTCGGCCCCTACTCGCACGCGTGGGCCATCCGGGAGACCGTCGACCTGCTGCTGCGGGTCTTCCCCGTACGCACCTGCTCGGCGGGCGTGTTCAAACGGGCCGGGCAGATCGGGCGGCCGTGCCTGCTCGGATACATCGACAAGTGCTCCGCGCCGTGCGTCGGCCGGGTCACCCCCGAGGAACACCGCGCGCTCGCCGAGGACTTCTGCGACTTCATGGCCGGCAACACCGGGCGGTTCATCAAGCGGCTTGAGCGTGAGATGCGCGACGCCGCCGCCGTGGAGGAGTACGAGCGGGCCGCCCGGCTGCGCGACGACGTCCAGGCGTTGCAGCGGGCACTGGAGAAACAGACGGTGGTGCTCGGCGACGGCACCGACTGCGACGTGATCGCCCTCGCGGAGGACCCGCTCGAGGCGGCGGTCCAGGTCTTCTACGTGCGCGGCGGGCGCATCCGCGGCCAGCGCGGCTGGGTGGTCGACAAGGTCGAGGAGACCACCCCCGGCGAACTGGTCGAGCAGTTCCTGCTGCAGATGTACGGCGAGGCGACGATCCCCCGCGAGATCCTCGTGCCGGCCCGGCCGCCGGACGAGGCCGCGCTGGCCGAACTGCTGAGCGAGCAGCGGGGCTCCCGGGTGGACCTGCGCGTCCCCCAGCGGGGCGACAAGAAGAGCCTCATGGAGACCGTGGAGCGCAACGCGAAGGAGTCGCTGGCCCAGCACAAGCTGCGCCGGGCGAGCGACCTGACCACGCGCAGCCGGGCCCTCCAGGAGATCGCCGACGCCCTCGACCTCGACCAGGTGCCGCTGCGGATCGAGTGCTACGACGTGTCGCACATCCAGGGTGAGAACGTGGTCGCCTCGATGGTGGTCTTCGAGGACGGCCTCGTCCGCAAGAGCGAGTACCGCCGCTTCTCGATCAGGAGCGGCGAGGGCGACGTGGCCTCGATCTACGAGGTCATCTGCCGCAGGTTCAAGCGCTACCTGGAAGAGCGGGTGGCGACCGGGGAACTGGACACCGAGCCGGCTCCGGGGCCGACCCCAGGGCTGGGCGCGGCGCCGGCCGAGGACGCGACGGCGGGGCCGGGCGCGGAGGCGGACGGGGTAGAGGCGGACGGGGTGGAGGCGGCCGGGGTGGAAGCGGACGCCGACGCCGGCTTCGACGACGGCGCGCGCGAACCGGTCGTCGGGACGCCGATCGACCCGGAGACCGGCCGTCCCCGCAAGTTCGCCTATCCCCCCAACCTCGTCGTGGTGGACGGCGGCCCGGCGCAGGCCGCGGCCGCCCGGCGGGCGCTGGACGAACTCGGCGTCGACGACGTCGCGGTCTGCGGCCTGGCCAAGCGGCTGGAGGAGGTCTGGCTGCCCGGCGACGACCAGCCGGTGATCCTGCCGCGCAGCAGCGAGGGACTGTACCTGTTGCAGCGCGTCCGCGACGAGGCGCACCGGTTCGCCATCACCTACCATCGATCGAAGAGGTCGAAATCGCTCCGGGAGAGCGCGCTCGACCAGGTGCCGGGCCTGGGCCCGGCGCGACGGCAGGCACTGCTGCGTCACTTCGGCTCGGTGAAGCGGCTGCGAGAGGCCGGCGCGGAGGAGATCCAGGAGGTCCCCGGCATCGGCCCGGCGACCGCCGAGGCCATCGTCGCGGCGCTCCGCGGGCAGAGCCCCTCGCCCGCCGGACAGGGCCCCTCGCCCGCCGGACCGGGATCGTGAGCGGGCCGGGGACCGTCAGCGGGCGGAGGACCGCGACGGAGACCCGGCTGCTGGGAGCGCGACCGATCACAGAGTCGATTACGGGGCCGATTACAGGGCCGGATGCGGGGCCCGACAGGGGGTCGACCATGGGCCGGCGGTGCGGCACGGGCGGGCGGCGCCGGGGTGAGTCGCGGGTGCGTCGCGGGGCGCCGTGGTCCGGCCGGTTGATAGGTTGGGCTGGACATCGGGCGGCAGGGCGGTGAGCGGGCGATGAGCACGACTGAGCCGGCATTCGTGGTGATCACGGGAATGTCGGGGGCGGGGCGCAGCACCGCTGCGAAGGCCCTGGAAGACCTCGGCTGGTTCGTCATCGACAACCTGCCGCCGGGTCTGCTGTCCTCGCTCGCCGAGGAGGCGGGCCGGGTGAACATGGCCACCGACCGGGTCGCGGCCGTGGTCGACGTGCGCAGCCTCGCCTTCACCACCGACCTCAACGCCGCGATCAAGGAGCTCGACGGGCGCGGCGTCGGCGTCCGGGTGGTGTTCCTCGAAGCAAGCGACGAGGAGCTGGTCCGCAGGTTCGAGAACGTGCGGCGTCCGCACCCCCTGCAGGGCGACGGGCGGCTCGTCGACGGCATCGACCGCGAGCGCGGCATCCTCCGCGAGATCCGCGCCAACGCCGACCTGGTCATCGACACGTCCCTGCTGAACGTCCACGAGCTGCGCAAGAAGATCGTCTCGTTCTTCGGCGGTGAGGACCGCCCCGGGCTCAAGGTGAACGTGGTGTCCTTCGGCTACAAGTACGGCCTGCCGGTCGACGCCGACCTCGTGGTGGACTGCCGGTTCCTGCCCAACCCCCACTGGGTGCCGGAGCTCCGGCCGATGAACGGCCTCGACGCGCCCGTGCGCGACTACGTGCTCGGCCAGCCCGGCGCCAAGGAGTTCCTCGACGGCTACGAGGAGGTCTTCGGCGTGGTGGCCGCCGGATACACGCGCGAGGGCAAGAGCTACGCCACGCTCGCCGTCGGCTGCACCGGCGGCAAGCACCGCAGCGTGGCGATGTCCGAGCAGCTCGGCGCCCGGCTCCGGGAGCGCGGCATGGACGTCCAGGTCAGCCACCGGGACGTGGGCCGAGAGTGACCCCTCCCGGTCGCCGGCGTGCCGGGGACGTGCCCGAGACGGGCATCGCGAAGGCCGGGTGACAGCGGCCGGCCCGCTCCGGCGGCACCGGGACGATCGGGCGGGCGGGCGGCGCCGCGGAGGGCGTACGGTGGCGGGATGCGGCCCGAGCCGGATTCGGTTCGGCGCAGAGCGTGACCGATCAGCACGAACGCCGCGGCTCCGCGAGGCGGTGCCCGCGACGAGGTGAGGAGGACGATGAAGGACCCCGTCCCGGAACCGGCCGATCCCTCCGACCCCGATCACCCCCGTGATTCCCCCGCGTACGGCAGCACTCCCCGGAGCGGCGCGGCACCCGCGAGCAACGGACCCAAGGTCGTCGCGCTCGGCGGCGGCCACGGTCTGTACGCCTCCCTGTCGGCTCTCAGGACCGTCACCGACGATCTGTCGGCCGTGGTGACCGTCGCCGACGACGGCGGCTCCAGCGGCCGTCTCAGGCGCGAGCTCGGCGTCCTGCCCCCCGGCGACCTGCGGATGGCGCTCGCGGCCCTGTGCGGCGACGACGAGTGGGGCAGGACCTGGAGCGAGGTCGTCCAGCACCGTTTCCGCAGCGAGGGAGACCTGCACGGGCACGCCGTCGGCAACCTGCTCATCGTCGCCCTGTGGGAACTCCTTGAGGACCCCGTGGTCGGCCTGGAATGGGTGGGCCGGCTCCTCGGCGCCCACGGCCGGGTGCTGCCGATGGCGTCGGTGCCGCTCGACATCCAGGCGGAGGTGGAGCTGGACGGCGCCGTCACGACGGTGCGCGGGCAGGTCGCCTGCGCGCTGACGCCCGGCCGGGTGCGCTCCATCTCGCTGCTGCCGCCCGACCCGCCCGCCTGCCCCCAGGCGATCGAGGCCATCGAGGCCGCCGACTGGGTGGTCTTCGGGCCGGGTTCGTGGTTCACCAGCGTGCTGCCGCACCTCAAGGTGCCCGAGCTGGCCCGGGCGCTGCACGAGAGCAGCGCGCGGCGGCTGTTGATCCTCAACCTGGTGCCACAGGCCGGCGAGACCGACGGTTTCTCCCCGGAACGGCACCTGGAGGTGCTCAGGGAGCACGCCCCCGCCCTGCTCCTCGACGCGGTGGTGGCGGACGGTGCGGTGGTGAGCGACGCGAGGGCGCTGGAGAAGGCCGCGGGGGCGATGGGCGCCCGGGTGGTTCTGGCCGATGTGGCAGCGTCTGACGGATCTGCCCGGCACGACGGACCACGACTTGCCGCTGTCCTGGCCGAGATTTTCCGCGCGAAGCGGTGATTGCCTGCTCCCAAGGTGCGAGAGACTGACGGGCAGAGTCTGTTTGGGGGAGGACACGCGCAGATGGCCATGACGGGCGTGGTGAAAGACGAGCTGAGCCGCCTTCCGGTGCTCAAGCCCTGCTGCCGCAAGGCGGAGGTGTCGACGCTGCTGCGGTTCGCCAGCGGGCTGCACCTCGTGGGCGGGCGGATCGTGATCGAGGCCGAGCTCGACACCAACGCCACCGCCCGCCGGCTCATCAAGGACATCGGGGAGGTCTTCGGCCACAAGGCCGAGGTCCTCGTGCTGGCCCCCGCAGGGCTGCGCAAGGGCTCACGCTACGTCGTACGGGTCTACAAGGACGGCGAGGCGCTCGCCCGGCAGACCGGTCTCATCGACAACCACGGCCGGCCGGTGCGCGGCCTGCCCCGGCAGGTCGTGTCCGGCGCCACCTGCGACGCCGAGGCGGCCTGGCGGGGAGCCTTCCTCGCCCACGGCTCGCTGACCGAGCCGGGCCGGTCGATGTCGCTGGAGGTGACCTGCCCCGGGCCGGAGGCGGCGCTGGCCCTGGTCGGCTCCGCCCGGCGTCTGAAGATCCACGCCAAGGCCCGTGAGGTGCGCGGGGTCGACCGGGTGGTCGTGCGCGACGGCGACGCGATCAGCGCGCTGCTGACCCGGCTCGGCGCGCACGACAGCGTGCTGGCCTGGGAGGAGCGGCGGATGCGCCGGGAGGTGCGGGCCACCGCCAACCGCCTGGCCAACTTCGACGACGCCAACCTCCGCAGGTCCGCCCGGGCCGCCGTGGCGGCGGGGGCGAGGGTCCAGCGCGCGCTGGAGATCCTCGGCGAGGACGCCCCCGAGCACCTGGTGATCGCGGGCCGGCTCCGGGTGGAGCACAAGCAGGCGTCCCTGGAGGAGCTGGGCCAGATCGCCGACCCGCCGCTGACCAAGGACGCCATCGCGGGGCGCATCCGGCGGCTGCTCGCCATGGCCGACAAGCGCGCCCAGGACCTCGGCATCGCCAACACCGAGGCCAATCTCACCGCGGACATGCTCGCGCACTGACCCGCTCCCGGTCGCTTCACCGGGAGCGTTCCCCGGGCCGCCGCCTGCGGGAACGGAGCCGCTCACCGGCTGACAAGGGGGGGACACGCCGCCAAAACGCGGCCCCGTGGTCTACACCAATTTGGGTCCGATAAGGTCTGTCATTGAGGTTTAACACAGTCCTCGCGCCGGTACACCGGCGCACGACGTACGAGGAGATCGGATCCGTGAGCATCCGCGTAGGCGTCAACGGCTTCGGCCGTATCGGCCGCAACTTCTGGCGCGCTGTGGCGGCCAGCGGCAAGGACATCGAGGTCGTCGCCGTCAACGACCTCACCGACAACGCCACGCTGGCCCACCTGCTGAAGTACGACAGCATCCTGGGCCGCCTGCCGTACGAGGTCAAGTCCTCGGCTGACGAGATCACCGTCGACGGCAAGGCGATCAAGGCCTTCGCCGAGCGTGACCCCGCCAAGCTGCCCTGGGGCGACCTGGGCGTCGACGTCGTCGTCGAGTCGACCGGCCTGTTCACCGACGCCGCCAAGGCCAAGGTGCACGCCGACAACGGCGCGAAGAAGGTCATCATCTCCGCTCCGGCGAAGAACGAAGACGTGACGATCGTCATGGGCGTGAACCACGAGAAGTACGACGCGGCCGCGCACACGATCATCTCGAACGCCTCCTGCACCACCAACTGCCTGGCCCCGATGGCCAAGGTCATCAACGACACCTTCGGTATCGAGAAGGGTCTGATGACCACCGTCCACGCCTACACGCAGGACCAGAACCTGCAGGACGGCCCGCACAAGGACCTGCGCCGCGCCCGCGCCGCCGCGCTGAACATCGTCCCGACCTCCACCGGCGCCGCCAAGGCCATCGGCCTGGTCCTGCCCGAGCTCAAGGGCAAGCTCGACGGCTACGCGCTGCGTGTGCCGATCCCGACGGGCTCGGCCACCGACCTGACCGTCGAGGTCGGCCGCGAGACCTCCGTCGAAGAGGTCAACGCCGCGCTGAAGGCCGCCGCCGAGGGCCCGCTCAAGGGCTACCTCAGCTACACCGAGGACGAGATCGTCTCCAGCGACATCGTCACCGACCCGTCGTCCTGCATCTTCGACGCCGGCCTCACCAAGGTCATCGGCAACCAGGTCAAGGTCGTCGGCTGGTACGACAACGAGTGGGGTTACTCCAACCGCCTCGCCGACCTCATCGAGTACGTGGGCGCCTCCCTCTGATGATCGGAATCGACGAGCTCGACGTGAAGGGCCGGCGCGTGTTCGTGCGCGCCGACCTCAACGTCCCCCTCGACGGGGAGACGATCACCGACGACGGCCGCATCCGCGCGTCGGTGCCCACGATCAGGAAGCTGCTGGAGCGCGGCGCGAAGGTCGTCGTCGCGGCGCACCTCGGCCGGCCCAAGGGCTCCGTCACGCCGAAGTACTCGCTCGCCCCGGTCTCCCGGCGGCTGGCCGAGCTGCTCGGCGAGGACGTGGCGTTCGCCGCCGACACGGTCGGCGAGTCGGCCCAGAGCGTGGTCGCCGGCCTCCAGGACGGGCAGGTCGCCCTGCTGGAGAACCTGCGCTTCGAGCCGGGCGAGGAGTCCAAGGACGACGCGGTCAGGGGTGAGTTCGCGGAGCGGCTGGCCGCCCTCGCCGACGTCTACGTCGGCGACGGCTTCGGCGCCGTGCACCGCAAGCACGCCAGCGTCTACGACCTGCCCAAGCGGCTGCCGCACGCGGCGGGCGACCTGGTCCTCGCCGAGGTCGACGTGCTGCGCAGGCTCACCGAGGACCCGGCCAGGCCGTACGTCGTCGTCCTGGGCGGCGCGAAGGTCTCCGACAAGCTCGGCGTGATCGCCAACCTGCTGGCCAAGGTGGACCGCCTGCTCATCGGCGGCGGCATGGCCTACACCTTCCTCAAGGCCCAGGGCCACGAGGTGGGCAAGTCTCTGCTGCAGGAAGACCAGATCGACCAGGTGAAGGGCTTCCTCGACGAGGCGGCCTCCCGCGGGGTCGAGCTGGTGCTGCCGGTCGACGTGCTGGCCGCGACCGAGTTCGGGGCCGACGCCCCGCACGACGTCGTGGAGGCCACGGCGATCCCGGCCGACCGCGAGGGCCTCGACATCGGCCCGCGCACCCGTGAGCTGTTCGCCGCCAAGCTGGCCGACGCGCGGACCGTGTTCTGGAACGGCCCGATGGGCGTGTTCGAGTTCGACGCGTTCTCCGGCGGCACCCGCGCGGTGGCCGAGGCGCTCGTGGCGTCGGAGGCGTTCACCGTGGTCGGCGGCGGCGACTCGGCCGCGGCCGTACGCAGGCTCGGGCTGCCCGAGGACGGCTTCTCGCACATTTCCACCGGTGGCGGCGCCAGCCTCGAGTACCTCGAGGGCAAGACGCTGCCCGGACTCGCGGCGCTGGAGGAGTAGATGGCGCGCAAGCCGCTTTTCGCCGGCAACTGGAAGATGAACCTCAACCACCTCGAGGCCATCAACCTGGTGCAGAAGCTGGCGTTCTCGCTGAACGACCGCGACCACGACAGGGCGGAGGTGGCGGTCATCCCGCCGTTCACCGACCTGCGCAGCGTGCAGACGCTGGTGGACGCCGACAAGCTGCGCATCGCCTACGGCGCGCAGGACCTGTCCGCGCAGGACTCCGGGGCGTACACCGGGGAGATCTCCGGGGCGATGCTGGGCAAGCTCGGCTGCGCCTACGTCCTCGTGGGCCACTCGGAGCGGCGGCAGTACCACGGCGAGGACGACGCGCTGTGCAACGCCAAGGTCAAGGCCGCCTACCGGCACTCGCTGACGCCCATCCTGTGCGTGGGCGAGGGGCTGCCGGTGCGCCAGGAGGGCCGCCAGGTCGAGCACACGCTGGCGCAGCTCGACGGCGCGCTCGACGGCGTGCCCGCCGACCAGGTGAAGTCGATCGTGGTCGCGTACGAGCCGGTCTGGGCGATCGGCACCGGCGAGGTCGCCACCCCGAAGGACGCGCAGGAGGTGTGCGGCGCCATCAGGACGCGACTCGCCGAGCTGTACGGTGACGATGTGGCCGCCGCTGTCCGTATCCTTTACGGTGGCTCGGTGAAGTCGGACAACGTCGCCGGGATCATGGCGGAAGCCGACATCGACGGCGCCCTCGTCGGAGGGGCCAGCCTCGATGCGGGGGAGTACGTCAAGATCTGCCGTTTCGGCGAAGTCTCCGGCTAGCTGTGCCGTTCGGGGGGTGCGACTTGACAACAAGTCGTACCCTCGAAGGACACAAATGAATCGTCACGCTGATGGCGTCGTGCATCCGCACGTTGATGACGCCGTGCACTCGCGTCGTGCACGCCCGGATATAGGAACAGGTCTACGGTGATAATCGGAATCTCCATCGCCCTCATCCTGGCGAGCTCCTTGATGGTGCTGCTCGTGCTGCTTCACAAGGGCAAGGGCGGCGGCCTGTCCGACCTGTTCGGCGGCGGCTTCTCGTCGTCCTTCGGCGGATCGTCGGTGGTCGAGCGCAACCTCGACCGCCTGACCATCATCACGGGCACCGTCTGGTTCGTCTGCATCATCGCGCTGGGCCTGCTGCTCAAGCCGTAGCGACGGTCTCCGGCCACGCGTGACAGAGATTCACCTCCCCCCGTCCGCGGGGCGATCGAGCAAGGAGTTCATCGGTGGGTAGTGGCAACGCGATCCGTGGCAGCCGAGTCGGCGCCGGCCCCATGGGAGAGGCCGAACGCGGCGAGGCCGCCCCCCGTGTGCGGGTCCCGTTCTGGTGCGCCAACATGCACGAGACGCGCCCGAGCTTCGCCAGCGACGCGGCCGTCCCCGAGTTCTGGGACTGCCCGCGGTGCGGGCTGCCGGCCGGGCAGGACCAGTCGAACCCTCCGGCTCCGCCGCGCAACGAGCCCTACAAGACGCACCTCGCGTACGTGAAGGAGCGCCGCAGCGACAAGGACGGCGCGCAGATCCTCGCCGAGGCGCTGGAGCGGCTGCGCTCCTCCTCCCGTCCGATCTACTGACCGCCGAGTTCGCCCGGACGGCGTCGCCGGGGATCACCGATCCGCCAGCGACGGAGAAGTAGCCGGGTGTCCGGGGCCGCGAGAGCGGTCCCGGCGACCTGAGCAGGCCCGGAGCCTTCCACGGCTCCGGGCTTTCGCGTTCCCGCCAGGATCTTTCCGGCGAGACAGGAACCGCTTCCCGGGGGTCGGCCCAAGAAGACCACCGCGTGGATATCCGATGCCCCCGGCTCCGCACAGAATGTGGGGGATACCCGAGACGGCGCGCAGCCGTGAAACATGCCACCGGCCCGCTCCGGAGGAGATCATGGACATTCGCGGGAAGACGGTCCTCGTCGCCGGCGGCACCTCCGGGCTCGGTGAGGGAGTCGCACGACATTTCTCCGCCCGGGGCGCGAACGTCGTCATCGTCGGCCGGCGCGGCGCGCTCGCCGCCCGGATCGCCGACGATCTCGGTGTGAACGCCCTCGGGATCGGCGCCGACATCGGCGACGCCGAGGCGGTCGCCGCCGTCGTGGCCGCCACCCTGGACAGGTTCGGAACGATCGACGTCAACGTCAACACCGCCGGCATCCTCGCCCCCGTCGTCCTCGTCACCGAGGCCGGGCGGCCCAGCGACACGACCGTGCTGACGCGGCTCGTGAGCACCAATCTCATCGGCACCTTCAACGTCATGAGCCATGCGGCGGCCGTGATGCTGGGCAACGCCCCCGATGAGGACGGCGAGCGGGGCGTCATCATCAACACCTCCTCCGTCGCCGCCCGTGAGGCCACCACCGGACTGATCGGGTACGCCGCGACGAAGGCCGCCATCGAGGGCATGACCCTGCCCGCCGCCCGCGAGTTCGCCGGGCGCGGAATACGCGTCAACACCATCGTCCCCGGGGGCTTCGACACCCCCATGGTCGACGACTATGTCGACGAGGACACGAAGGCGGAGGGGGTCAGACAGTTCCTCAACCCTCGCCGGCTCGGAACCCCGGACGAATTCGCGGCGTTCGCCGCCCACATCGTCGAGAACAGGTATTTCAACGCCGCCAGTCCCAGGCTCGACGCGGGTTATCGCATGCCACCGTGACCATACTTCAGCCGTGCACCTGTTCGCCGTCGAGGAAGGTCATGATGACCTTGGTCGTCCAGATGTCCTTCCGGTCGAGGGCGAAGGGGTCGCGGTCGAGGACGACGAGGTCGGCCGGGCGGCCCGCCTCGATCACACCGGCGGGGGAGCGGTTGATCCAGGCCGATCCCTCGGTGTAGGCGGTCATGACCGTCCTCAGGTCGAGGCTCTGCTCCGGCAGGAACGGCGTCTGCGCGGTGGGGTACGTCGCGTGGACCGAGCTGCCGGGTTCGGTCCGGTTGACCGCCACGTGCATCGCCGCCAGCGGGTCGGCCGAGGAGACGGGCCAGTCGGAGCCCCCGGCGAGGCGGGTGCCGTGCCGTACCAGGTCGGCGAAGGGGTACTGCCAGGACGCCCGCTCCTCGCCCAGGTAGGGGATGCACAGCTCGTCCATCTGCAGGTGGTGGGTCGCCCAGAGCGGCTGGAGGTTGGCCGTCACACCAAGTTCGGCGAAGCGCGGCACGTCCTGCGGCGTGATGATCTGCACGTGCGCGATGTGGTGGCGGTTGCCGGGGTCGGTCCCGGTCAGCGCGTCGAGCGCCTCGCGTACGGCCCGCTCGCCGATGGCGTGGAAGTGCACCTGGAAGCCCTGGGCGTCCAGTTCCTTGACGTACCCGCCGAGCAGGGCGGGGTCGACGTACGAAAGGCCGGTTCCGCCGCAGCGGCAGTAGGGCTCGATGACGGCGGCGGTGAAGTTCTCCGGGATGCCGTCCTGCATGATCTTCACGGAGGTCGCCCGGAACCGGTCCAGGCCCTCGGCCATGGCCCGCCGCTCGACCAGGCCGGGAATCTGCTCGGCCCCGCGGGCGCGGTCCCACCACAGGGCGCCGACCACCCGCGCCCTGAGCCGCCCGGAGGAGGCCGCGGACAGGTAGGCGGGCAACTGGTCGTCCGACCCCGCGTACGAGCCGACGATGGCGTCCTGCCAGCCGGTGATGCCGAGGGAGAACAGGTGGGCCTGCGCGTCCATCAGGGCGGCGTCGACGTCGGCCGGGGTCGGGCGGGGGGTGAGCAGGCCGACGAGGTCCATCGCGCCCTCGTGCAGCACGCCGCTCGGCGTCCCGTCGGGGTCGCGCTCGATGCGGCCGTCGGCGGGGTCGGGGGTGTCGCCGGTGATCCCGGCGAGCTCCAGGGCCCGCGTGTTGACCCACGCCGCGTGGTGGTCGCGCTGGACGAAGTACGCCGGCCGGTCGAGGAAGTCGAGCTGGGACCGGTGGGGGAGACCACCGGGGAAGGCGGCCATGTCCCAGCCGCCGCCGTCGATCCACTCCTTCTCCGGATTTTTCGCGGCATAGGCGGCTATCTCGGCTTTGTAGGCGTCGAGGCCGTACACCTCGGACAGGTCGCACTTGGCCCGCTCCAGCCCGGCCTGCACCGGGTGGATGTGGGCGTCGGTGAACCCCGGCGTCAGCAGTCCGCCGCCGAGGTCGACCGGCTCGGCGTCCGGAGCCAGCCGTACGAGGTCGGCCTCGGCGCCGACGGCGGCGATGACTCCGTCGCGGACGAGGACCGCCTCGGCGAAGCCGTCCGGGGTGAAGGCGCGGCCGCCGCGGAAGAGGAGGGTGGAACTCACGGGTGTCGTGTCCTTCTTTCTGGTGAACAGACGTACGGGCGGAACGTGGTCAGTGGCCGGTGATCCTGTCGGCGATCCGGGCCAGCACGGACGTCCTGGTCATGCCCCCGCTCTCGCGGGCGTCGGCGAGCCGGTAGAGACGGTACATCGAGTGGACGCCGAGCCAGCGCAGCGGCTCGGGCTCCCAGGCGCGCACCCGCCGGTCCACCCACGGCATCCGGGTCAGGCCGGTGTCGCGGCGCAGCACGAGGTCGCGCAGCGTGCGCCCGGCGAGGTTGGTGGTGGTCACGCCGTGGCCCGTGTAGCCGCCGGCCCAGCCGAGGCCGGTCGCCGGGTCCAGGTGGACGGCCGAGCACCAGTCGCGCGGCACGCCGAGCACGCCCGACCAGGCGTGCGCCACCCGCGAGCGGGCGACGGCGGGGAAGAACGCGACCAGCAGGTCCCACAGGGCGTCCACGGTCCAGGCGTGGGTGTGCCCGCGCTCGTCGATCCGCGATCCGTAGAGGTACGGCCTGCCCCGCCCGCCGAAGGCGATCCGGTCGTCGGCCGTCCGCTGGGCGTACATGTAGTAGTGGGCCATGTCGCCGAGCAGTTCGCGGCCCCGCCAGCCGATCTCGTCCCAGACCTCCGCCGGCAGCGGCTCGGTGACGATCAGGGAGCTGTTCATCGGCAGCCAGTCGCGGTGGTGGCCGTCGATGCCGGCGGTGAACCCCTCGGTGCAGCGCAGCACGTGGTCCGCCCACACGGTGCCGTACGGGGTGACCGCCCGGCCCGGCGCGATGGCGGTCACCGGGGTTCCCTCGTAGACGTCCACGCCGAGGTTCCGTACGGCCGCGGCCAGCCCGCGGGCGAGCTTGGCGGGCTGGATCCGGGCGCAGTGGGGGGTCCAGGTCGCGGCGAGCGCGTCCGCGACCCTGAGCCGGTCGTCCATCTCGTCGCCGGACAGCAGCCGGACGTCCTCGGGGCCCCAGCCCCACTCGCGCTGACCGGCCAGTTCCTCGCGCAGCCGCAGCGCCTGCGCCGGGCCGCGCGCGACGGTGAGCAGGCCGCCCTTGACGATGTCGGCGTCGATGCCCTCCTCGCCGGCGACCCGGATCACCTCGTCGATCGCCTCGAACATCGCGCGTTGCAGCCGCCGGGCGCCGTCCGCGCCGTGGGTCTTCGCGTAACGCTCGGGAGAGCCGGCCAGCGCGCCGGTCAGCCAGCCCCCGTTGCGCCCCGAGGCTCCGAAACCGGCGAACTCCTTCTCCAGCACGACGACCCGCAGCGAGGGGTCGGCCTTCTTCAGGTAGTAGGCGGTCCACAGGCCGGTGTAGCCCGCGCCGACCACGGCCACGTCGGCCCGCGTGTTGCCGTCCAGGCGCTCGCCGGGCGCCGGGACCCCGGACGACCGGTACCAGAACGACACCTCACCGTTGACGAACTCAGGAGACAGGGGAGCGCTCATGCAGGACATCCTGCTATATCCGTTCTCTTGTCGCCATTCGACAACGGATGTCGTGGCAGATCCGGAGGAGTGGTGCGGATAACCATGGTCGTAACGTGCCATACCAAAAGGAAACGATCGGCTCACCGCCGTGTAGCAAGCGTGTAACAGCTCTCCGGCAGGCTGAGGGTCAGCGCAACGGAGGGAGCGGCACCGATGGGGTTCTTCCGGATCCGTACGACCGTGGACGAGCGGCCAGGACGGCTGGCGTCGCTGACGGCGGCCCTGGCCGACAGAGGCGGCAACATACTCGGTCTCTCGGTGCAGCCCGACACGGACGGCACGGTCGACGAGTTCGTCACGGAGATCCCGGCGTCCCCCGAGGCCGTACGCGAGGCGCTGGAGGCGGCCGGAGGGCGGCGCGTGCGGATCGTGCCCGCCACCGCGCACGAACTGACCGACGAGCCGACCCGTACGCTGCTGCTCGCCGCCCGGCTGCGGTCGGCGCCCTGGCGCCTGCCGGAGATCCTGGGCGAGCTGCTGCGCGCCGACGACGCCCGCTGGGTGTACGGCGCGGCCGCGGCGCGTCCCGGCGACCGGAACGAGGGGGAGACGCCGGAGCTTCCCGACCCCACGCTGCTGGTGGTGCCCGTGGCGCCGCGCCGGTCGATCCGGTTGCGCCGCGCCGGGCTCCCGTTCACCCTGACGGAGGCGGCCCGCGCCGCCGCGATGGTGAGGCTGGCGCAGCCGCCGGCCGAGCCGTCCGCGGCCGAGGGGCCGGTGCGGCTCGCCGACGGCGCGGAGGTGCAGGTCAAGCCGTTGACCCCGTTGTACCGCGAGGCGCTACGCGACCTGCACGAACGCTGCTCGCCCGAGACGCGCAGGTTCCGCTACTTCACCTCCAACCCCAACCTGCCGCCGCGCATGCTCGACCGGCTGTGCGACCGCGCCCGCGGGCAGTCGCTCGTCGCCGGTCACGACGGTCAGGTGGTGGCCCTCGCCAGCCTGCTGTTCACCGCGGACCCGGGCATCGCGGAGATCGCGCTGCTGGTGGAGGACCGCTGGCAGGGGAGGGGCCTCGGCGGCACGCTCGCCCGCATGCTCCTCACCCAGGCGCGGGACCTCGGCTTCGCCGAGGTGCGGGTCACCCTGCTCTTCGACAACATGCGCCTGCGCAGACTGCTGAGCTCCCTCGGCGCGTCGCTCACCCACACCGAGGACCCCGGTGTGATGGAGGGGCGGATCGCCGTGGGCGTGATGGCGGCGGCATCCCCGAGCTGACGTCCTCACGGGTGGTCCTCCTGGTCCGGTGTTGCTCAGGGCACCGGACCAGGACGGTCGCCGCCGCCGGCCGTGTGGCGGATCAGCCGCTTCCGGGCACCTCGCCGGACCGCTCGGGTCACACTGGCGCCCGTCCCGGCGCGCCCGGCGCGGGCTGAACGTTTCAGCGCCGTGGCCTGGGCGCCCTCCGGCCGCCGATCGGCTCGCCCGGTGCGAAGGCGGCCGCGTTCGCGCAGGCTGAGGGGGCCGCCGGTGCCGCGCGTGACCGGCCGCCGCGACAAAGACAACCACACCTCGTCTCACAGGGCGAACGCCCCACCGGGCGGCCGATCGCGACCGCCTGCTCAGTCGCTTAATTTCGGGACGGCACTCTGACACGCGGGCGGCAGCCGCCCGTCGCCGTTCCCGAAAGGACTTCCCTATGAGACGAAGTCTCGCCACCGTCGCGGCCACCGGGCTGGCCGCCGCGCTTGTCGCCGGTGGAGTCGCGACGGTGACGACGCCGGCCGCGGCCGCCGCCGGATGCAAGGTGACCTACAAGATCGTCAGCCAGTGGGGCGGGGGCTTCCAGGGCGACGTGGCCATCACCAACCTCGGTGACCCGGTCAGCAGCTGGAAGCTGGAGTTCGACTTCCCCGACTCCGGCCAGAAGATCACGTCCGGCTGGAACGCCACCTGGACGCAGTCCGGCACGCGCGTGGCCGCCACCAGCCTGTCGTACAACGGTTCCATCGCCACGAACGGCACGGCCAGCGGGATGGGGTTCACCGCGAGCATCACCGGCGGCAACCCGATACCCAACACCTTCTGGCTCAACGGCGTCATGTGCAGCGGGCCCGTGACCCTCAGCCCGACCCCCACGCCGACGGTCACGCCCACGGTCACGCCCACCGTCACGCCCTCGGCCACCCCCACGCCTTCGCCGACCCCGACCCCGACGCCTTCGCCGAGCGTCACCCCCACGGGCACGCCGCGCCCCGGCGTCGGACCGTGCACGCCGGGCGCGACCTACCCCAACCCGCTGCCGTCGTCGTCGGTGACCGCCACCAAGATCCGGGACGGGTTCAACTTCCTGGAAGGCCCGGTCTGGGACTCCGCCACCCAGACCCTGCTGCTGTCGCTCATGCGTGACGGCACCGGGTCGGAGAACGTCCAGCCCTCGGACGTGCTGCGGTTCACCGAGCCGAACACCTTCCAGACCTTCATTCCCAACTCCGGCAGCAACGGCCTCGCCCTCACCCGGGACGGCGGCACCCTGCTGGCCGCGACCCACGACCAGCGCAGCGTCTCCTCCTTCCACCTGCCCGACCGGAGTCGGGGGGTGGTCGCCAACTCCTACCAGGGCCGGGCCTTCAACTCGCCCAACGACCTCACCGTCGGCCCGGACGGCACCGTCTACTTCACCGACCCCGACTTCCAGCGCGCCAACCGGGCCGACCAGATGTCCGGCCGCACCGGCGTGTTCCGGGTGAAGAACAACGTCGTCTCGCTGATCGACGACACCATCCGGGAGCCGAACGGCGTCGCGCTCTCCCCTGACGGCAAGACGCTCTACGTCGGCGGCAACGGCACGGGCCGGATCTACAAGTGGCCCGTCAACTCCGACGGCAGCGTCGGCACCCGCTCCGACTTCGCGTCCCTGAACGGTTCGGACGGCGTGACCATCGACTGCGCCGGCAACCTGTACCAGGCCTCCTTCAACGACGGCAAGGTCCACGTGTACGCGCCGTCCGGTGTGCAGCTCGGCACCATCTCCGCCGGGCAGAACACCACCAACGTCGCCTTCGGCGGCCCCGACGGCCAGACGCTGTACATCACCTCGGGCACGCCCTCCCGCGGCGGGAACACCGGCAACTTCGGCCTCTACCGCGTCCGGCTGAACGTCCCCGGCTGGCCGTACTGACAGTCCCGGTGTGAGGCGTCCGGCCCCGGCCGGCGCCTCACACCGGAGGCGACACCTTTGAACGCCGGGGGGAACTGAGGTACACGTGGTCTGTGGACCTCGACGAGGCGGCGGACCGGCTCTACGGCATGGTGCCCGGGGAGTTCACCACGGCCCGGGACGCCCTGGCGAAGGAGACGAAGGCCGCCGGTGACGCCGCGCTGGCCAAGCAGATCAAGGCGCTGCGCAGGCCGGCCGTCGTCGCCTGGGCGGTCAACCAGGCAGCCCGGCGGGAGGGGCTGCTCGATCCGCTGCTCGACCTGGGGCGGCGGCTGCGCGAGGCGTGGCGCGCCCAGGACGCCGAGGCGCTCGCGGAGGCGGGCCGCGAACGCACCCCGCTCATCGCCCGCACCGTCCGGTCCGTACGGGAGAACGCCGAGGCGGCCGGGCATCCGCTGGCCCCGGGGGCCGACCTGGAGATCGAGCAGACCCTCGACGCCGCCGTGGTGGACGAGGACGCGGCCGAGCAGGTGCGCCGGGGCAGGCTGACCCGCCCCCTCAGCCACAGCGGCTTCACCCCGGCCCCCGTACGCCCGGCCGGGAGGGCCGGCCGCGCGGGCGAGAGCCGGGAGGCGGGGAGGAAGCCTCTGGAGGCGGAACGGCGGCGCGGGGAGGCGGAACGCGAGCGACGGGTCAGGGACCTCGAACGCGCGCTCGCCGAGGCCGAGAAGGCGGCGGCCGAGGCGGAGCGGAGCCGCGCCGACCGGGCGGCCGAGCACGCCGACGCCGTACGCGAGCACGGACGGCGCGCGGAGAGGGTGGAGACGCTGACGGCGAAGCTCGCCAGGGCGAAGGACAAGCTGGAGGCCGCCTCCCACCGGCTCGACGCCGCCCGGCGCGAGGAGGCGGGCGCGGAACGCGCCGCCCGCGCGGCCCGTCTCAGCGCCGACGAGGCACGCGAAGCACTCGACGCCGCACGGTCCGCCGAGGACTGAGACGACCCGGCATGCGCGCGGGTGCGGGTCGCGGTCCGCCGCCGCGGCCCGGCGTCATCGCAGGTGGGCGAGCGCCTCCAGCGGACTGGTCATGAGGGAGGAGAACGCCAGCTCGGCGGCGCCGATCAGCGTCGCGTCGTCCCCGAGCGCCGAGACGCGCAGCCGCACCCGCTCCCGCGAGATGAGCAGCACGTTGGCCTCCACCCGGCGGCGGACATGCTCCGCCGAGCCGGGGTAGACGTCCCGGAGCATGCCCCCGAAGATCACCAGGCCGGGGTTGAAGAGGTTGATCAGGTTGGCCACCCCGATGCCCAGCCAGTCGCCGATCCGTTCCAGCGCCTCCGCGGCCGCCTCGTCACCGCGCCCGGCCGCCGCCACCACGGCCCGCACCCCTTCGCGTCCGGTGAGCTCGCCGGACCGGCCGGCGGCGTCGATCAGGGCGTGCTCGCCGACCTCCGCCTCCAGGCAGCCGCGCGAGCCGCACATGCAGGGCCGCCCGTCGTACGGGTTGACCACCATGTGCCCAAGCTCGCAGCCGTAGCCGCCGTCGCCGCCGAGCAGCCTGCCACCGACGATGATCCCGCCGCCCACCCCGACGTCGCCGTGCAGGTAGACGAGGTTGTCGAAGCCCACGCCGGCCCCGCGCTCGTGCTCGGCCAGCGCGCCCAGATGGGCCTCGTTGCCCACCGCGACCGGCAGCCCGAGCCCGGCCGCGAGCTCGTCGCCGAACGCCTGGTCGACCCAGCCCATGTAGGGCCCGTACCGGACGGTGCCGTCGGCGGGCCGGATCATGCCGCAGTAGGCCGCGCCGACACCGGCGCACACCGAGCCCGGATCGGCCTCGCGCCGCAGTTCCCGGCCGAACTCCGCCAGCACGCCGACGACGTCGTCGAGATCGGCGTCGGCCTGTCGCCGCCTGACCGCCTCCCTGCGGTCGAGGATGACGCCGCCGAGCCCCACCCTGGCGGCGACCAGCCGGTCCACCCGGACGTCGAACGCCAGGACGTACACCCGGCCCGACTCGGGCCGCACCACCAGCGACGGCCGGCCCGCCCGGCGGGTGTCGGCGGGGAGCTCCTCGCGGACCAGGCCCGCGGCGGTGAGCTCGGCGGTCAGCGCCATGATCGTGCTGCGGTTCAGGCCCATCCGGCCGGCGAGCGCGGAGCGGGAGACCGGGCCGTTCAGGTGGACGTGCCGCAGCAGGGCGCCGAGGTTGCTGCGGCGGATCTCCTCCTGGGTCCGGCCGCCTCTCGGTGTCGGCGGACCCTGTGGGCTCCCGGCCCTCATCGGGCCGCGCCGCGGAGACGCAGGGCGGAGGCGCCCGTCGCCCCCGCCTCACCGAACCCTGCCACCCCGTGAGGTTACCAATCGGGGTCCCGCTCAGGAATATCCCCAAGCCGGCTCAGCGGTCGCCGGAGTGGTTGGTGAGCTGGGCCACCGCGCTCTGGAACTCGTTCACCCACTCGGAGGTCTCCTCCTGGGTGATCGAGGAGATGTCGGAGAGGAACGCCCGCAGCAACGCGAGGTAGTCGTGCACCGGGACCGGCCCCTGACCCACGGCGTCCCGGGCGTTGAGGTCGGCCCAGTCGAACTGGAAGTCCACCAGCCGCTGCTGGATCTTCTGCGCGGTCGTGATGTCGCGCATCCACCGCGACGACAGGCCGAGTATGCGGTCGAGGGCGACGCAGACGCCCGCGCCGGCCAGCAGGACGTATCCCCAGGCGAGGTTGCCGCCGCCGAGCTGCGCGCCCGCCGTCCCGCCCGCGGCCGCCGCGAGGGGCTGCAGGCCACCGGCCGCCGCCAGCAGGATGGCCAGCCCGCGCAGGACCTGCGAGGCCAGCCGCATGCGCACCCGGTCGTCCAGGTACCAGTCGGCGGTCTCCATCGCCCGGGCCTGCGCGCTCTCGTACATCCGCCGCAGCGCGCCACCGGGCTCACGCCACTCCTCCGGCGTCAGCAGCGGGAACGGGCGCGTGCCCAGGTCACGCTGCCTGCGCCGGGCGAGCGGGCCCGGCGGCCGCTCCGGCCGCAGGCCTCCTGGCCGGTCCCGGTCCGGGCCGGTCGTCTCGTCGGGCACGGCTCATCCCTTCCCGTACGGCTTCGCGAGCGCGGTCAGCGGGGTGTCGTCGTCCACCCGTCGCAACTCCGGGACGAACTCGTCGAGTTCCCCCGGCGCGAACGTGCACAGGCCGACGGCCCACCAGAACGCGCCGCCGGGAGTGCCGCGATACTTGTACGTCAGGCCGTCCGGGCTGAAGGCCGCCCACCCGTCCTGCAGCGCCAGCAGCGTCGCCACGGCCTCGCCCGCGACGGCGTCCCAGATCCGGATCGTGCCGTCGCTCCCGGCGCTGGCCACCTGCCTGCCGTCGGGACTGTGGCTGACGGACAGCACGAACCCCTGGTGGCCGCGGAGCACGTGCAGGAGATCGCCGGACTCCGCGTCCCACACCCGCACCGTACGGTCGTCACCCGCGCTGACCAGGCGCCTGCCGTCGGGGCTGAAGGTCATGGTCCGCACCTGGTCGTCATGTCCCTTCAGGAGGCACAACGGCTCCCCGGTCTCGGCGTTCCAGATTCCGATGACATGGTTGTTGCCGCTGCTGGCCAGCCGGGTGCCGTCGGGACTGTAGGCGATGGGAGCGACCACCCTGCCGGCGAGGCCGCCGAACGCGCGGAGCAGGCGCCCCGTCGCGCTGTCCCAGACGCATACCGGCTGGGCGTTTCCGGACACGGCCAGGCGACTGCCGTCGGGGCTGTAGGCGAGCGTCCTCCAGACGCCGGAGTGAGGGTCACCCGGCAGGGTGCGGACGAGTTCCCCGGTCGTGGTGTTCCACACGCGGACCGTGCCACCCGTGGCCACGGCGAGATGGAGGCCGTCGGCACTGTAGGCCAGGGCCTGCACCCACCTCGACTCCGCTCCGATCACCCGCACGCGGCGGCCGGCCGCGACGTCCCAGATGATCGTGACGCCGTCCAGGCCGCCCACGGCGATATGGGTGCCGTCGGGACTGTAGGCGAGGGCCACGATGTCCGAGTCGCCCGGGAGAACCCGGGTGAGGCGGCCCGTCGCGGTGTCCCAGAGGCGCAGAAGACCGTCGTCTCCGGTGGCCGCCAGCTGAGCGCCGTCGCGACTGTGGGCGACGGCGCGCATCCACGGGAGGGAGAAGTCCAGCGTGTCGGAGACGCCGGTGGCGGAGTCCCAGACACGGACGGCTCCGCTGTCGTCGCCGCTGGCGAACGCGGCGCCGTCCGGGCTGTGGGCGAGGGCCGTCACATTTCCAGAGTGTCCTTCGAGGACCAGACGGGTCTCGCCGGTCCTCGTGTCCCACACGCGGAGGGTCCCGGCGTCGCCGCCGCTCACCAGCCTCGCGCTGTCGGGACTGTACAGCAGGGCGTTCACCTGCCCGCCGTGCCCTTCCGCCGTCCACACGAGGGCGCCGGTCCGCACATCCCACACGTAGACCACGCCGTCGAACCCCCCGGCGGCGAGATACGTCCCGTCGGGGCTGTAGGCGACGGCGTTCAGCAACCTCGGGACGCGTTCCCACGAGCGGGCGAGCTTCCCCGTGGCGAGGTGCCATTCGCGGACGACGGGGTCGTCGCCGGCGGCGGCCAGGCTCGTGCCGTCGGGACTGTAGGCCATCGCGCACAGGCGATTGGGGGAGGTGAGGGTGCGAAGCAGCTCACCACTGGTCGTGTCCCAGACGCGGATGATCCTGTCCCATCCTCCGGTCGCGAGCCTGGTCCCGTCGGGGCTGTAGGCGACGGCGCTCACCCGGAGGGTGTGGCCGTCCAGCGAACGGATCGGCATCGCGGTGGTGACGTCCCAGATTCTGACGCTGCCGTCCTCTCCGCCCGTGGCCAGATGCGGACGCACCGGGCTGATCGCGATCGCCCGTGTGCCGCCGACGTGGCCCTCGAGGCCGCGGGTCGGCTGTCCGGTGGAAGCGTCCCAGACGGGGATCGCCCTGTCGGCCCGTCCGGCGACGAGGATGTCGCCGGACGGGCCGCCCCAGTCCATATCGGTGATCACGCTGCGTACGGGACCGAACTGGAGGGAGGGCGGCGGCTGTCCCGGAAGAGCCGCATCCGGATGGGCCCGGGCCATCTCCTCGGGCGCGTCCAGACGGGCGCCGACGAGCGCCGTGCGCCACCACCTGACATCGTCGACCGCCGCGCCCCTCAGATCGGCGCCGAGGAGCCGGGCGCGCGACAGGTTCGCGGTGCCGAGATGGGCCTCCACCAGCCGCACGCCCCTGCCGGAGACGCCGGTGAGGTCGGCCCCGATCAGGTTCGCCCCGCCGAGGTCGGCGCCGTCGAGACGGGCGCCCTCCAGGTTCGCGCCGAAGAGCTTGGCGCCACGCAGGTCCGTTCCGCTGAGGTCGAGACCCCGCAGGTCGGCCCCCGGCAGGTAGACCTTCGACCTGCCGTCGCTGACCGGGACGCGCAGCCTTCTCAGCAGGGTCAGGGCGTTCACCTTGGCGATCCCGACCGGGAAGTCGCTCTCGGCGAGAGTCTCGCGGGCCCAGGCGACCGATCGCCGGTGACCGGCGAGGGTGGCGACGAAGTCGGCCATGAGGTCGGAGACCAGGCGGGTGCTCATCTCTCCGGGTTCGTCGCCGTCGCGAAGGGTCTTGGCGACATGGTCGGCGACCAGCCACTCCATGACCGACCGGTGGACGAACGCGAACCGTTCGCCCTCCGTGCGCACCAGCAGTGTGCCCGAGCCGATCATGTGCGAGGCCTGCTCCGGGCTGATCTGCAGGTCCGCGAGGTGTCCGAGAGTGCTGGCGGCGCCGCCAAGCTCCGCCAGCCCCAGCGTGTCCTCGCCGGACTCCCAGAGCCGGAGCGCGAGTGTGCGTACGGCGTTCCAGCGGTCGGCGACCGACAACGCCCGCATCGCGCCGCGCGGCTGGGCCCGCTCGAACTCGAACTCCAGCCACCGCTGGAGCAGCTCGCGGTAGAGCCGGGCCGCGCTGATCTCTCCCTCGTGGTCGCGGATCTCACGCAACCGGTCCTCGTCCAGGCGTGCGATGAAGCTCAGCATCCGGGGGTTGCGCGACAGTCCCAGCAGGTCGCGGACGTCGCCCAGGAGGTCGAGACGGGCGCGGGCCCGCTCCTCGTCCCCTCCCATCTGCCGGGTGAGGAACTCCAGGATCTGCCCGTCGTCGAACTCCAGCAGCTTGACCAGGCGATGGCCGGGCACCCCGGAGAGCTGGGCGGACAACGCGGTCTCCACCTGCCGCTCGGACAGGAAGTGCTGGGTCCGGCTGGTCAGCACCACCTTCGCGCGTCCCCGCGCCGCCTGCACCAGCGACTTCAGGTGCTCGGCCGCCTGGTCGTAGGTGATCCGCAGGGCCAGTTCGTCGAAGCCGTCGAACAACAGCAGCACGCGGCCCTCCTCGATGAGGTAGCGCAGCCGCTGGAGGTCGATCACCTCCTCGCCTCCGGCCGTCAGGTGGGCGGCCAGCAGCTCGTCCAGGCTGTGTGCCTTCTCCAGCTCCCGGAGCTGGATCAGGATCGGGATCACCGGAGGCCGGCCCTCCTCCTGCACCAGCCGAGTCAGCTCGCGTAACAGGAACGTCTTGCCGTATCCGAAGTCGCCCAGGACGACGACGAACCTGCCCTCGTGGTCCGCGACCCACTCACGCAGCCGCGTCAGCAGGTCGACCGCCGGTTCGGCCGGCCCCGGCGTCGCGGCGGACCCGCCGCGCACGACCACGAAGCGCTGGGGTACGAACAGCCTCGACGGATAGACGTCACTTCCGGCCAGCCGCCTGGCCTGACGGCCGGCGTACGGGCGCAGCGCGTCCATGCCCTGGAACCTCGGCAGGTTCTGCAGCTGGAGCCCGCGCAGTTCCGCCCACCGGCGCAGCTCTCCCGGCACGGGCTCGCCGTCGTAGACGAGGAACGACGTCAGGTACGGGTCACCGGCCCGGTAGAGGGCGTCGACCTCGTCGTGGAACGCCCGGACCTCCTCCCAGCCGGGGCATCCCGTGTACACACCGACCGGGAACATGGACACGCGGTATCCGTCGAACCGGGAGACGCGCAGGTATGTCCGGGTCGTACCGTTGCGGACCTCGTCCACCTCGGCATCGGGGTGGCGCAACTCGCACACGCGGCGCACCCGTGAGAGCAGGTCGTCACGCCGCGGGAACTGCTCGAGGAACCGACGGCTGGCGTACGAGGTGCCGTCGTCCGGTCCGGGTCCGTCCCGCTCGGGGTCGGGGAAGGCGGCGTGCGCCTGCCGCAACGGCCGGTCGACGGCGAGCACGGACTGGTCGGGGTCGCGTCCGATCGCGGTGTCGGCCTCCCAGCGCAGCCGGTCGGGGTTGTAGCGCCGGCCGTGGACCCGCAGCCCGGACCGGGTGATCTCGACGAGCTGGTACTGGTTGGGCACGTCGTCCGGCCGGGCGCTCTGCCGCACGCCGGCGCTGCCGGAGCAGAGCACGGGCAGGAAGTCGGGCCCGAAACCCTCCACCCGGCCCTGGTGGGTGTGGCCGTGCAGCAGCATGTGCAGGCGAGGCGCGAGGATCTCGCGGAAGGCCGCCCGGTCCCGGAGGAAGGCGTCGTCCCTCTCGTTGTCGATGACCGGGTTGTGGTGCATCACGCCGATCCGCAGCCAGCCCTCCCGCTCGAAGGCGGACAGCAGCTCGGCGAACGCCCACAGTTGCGCCTCGCCGCAGTAGCCGTAGTGGTCCTCGTCGCGGTGGCTCTCGGCCATGGTCGAGTTGAGCCCGGCGATCACGGTCTTCAGTTCCGGCACCTCGAACAGCGTCCACGGCTGGTCACGGGCGAAGGAGACCCCCAGGACACCGTCGTAGAACCGGGTGAACATCTGGGCGTACGGCTCCCATTTAGGCCAGTACGGCGGGACCGGCTCGGTGCCGTCGCCCTGACAGTTCAGGAAATACGCCTCGCACTTCTTCCAGTTGACGTCGTGGTTTCCGGGCACCATGGCCACGCGCGACCGGCTCAGTCCGAGCCCGGAGGCGAGTTCGGTCAGAAAGTCATAAAACTGGTCGAATTCGGCCGGGCGTGCCCATTCCGCGAGGTCGCCAGAGGCGACGACGAGATCGGGGGAGACGCCGCGCTCCTCGCGCAAGCGCTTGACGTCGGCGAGAAGCCGTGCCGCGAGCGAGGAGTACGTCCGGTCCTGCTCGGTGACGCCCTCGGCGCCGTGCCGGTGGTGGGCGCCGAACTGGGTGTCCGACACGTGCAGCACCGTTATCGCGCGCCGCTCCGTCACCACACCTCCTGATGCGCGAATCGCTACCGGGCGGAAATTCTAACCACAATTGTCCCGCTGGCGGTGAGACTCCATAAATGAGGATTCGCGCCATCAGTTGCGCAAAAAGAAACGACCGGGCGGGGTAGGATACCCGGCCCGGCCGCTCTTTCGCGGATCAGGATTCAGGGTGAGGCGATCCGGCCGAGGCCCGGCGGGATCTTGGCGGCGGCGGCGCGGTCGAGCAGGAACAGCGTGCGCTGCCGCCCGCGCGCCCCGGCGGCGGGCACCTGGAAGGGCCCCGCGCCGGACAGGGCGAGATGGACGGCCTGTGCCTTGTCCTCGCCGGCCACCACGACCCAGGTCTCCCTGGCGGCCCTGAGCGCGGGGAACGTCAGCGACAGCCGGGTCGGCGGCGGCTTGGGGGAGCCGTGCACGGCCACCACCGAGCGCTCCTCCTCGTACACCGCGGGCTTGTCGGGGAACAGCGAGGCGACGTGGCCGTCCGGGCCCATGCCCAGCAGCAGCACGTCGAACGACGGCACCGGCCCGTGGTCCTCCGGCCTGGCCGCCTTGGCGAGCTCCACCGCGTACGCCTCGGCGGCCTCCTCGGCGGTCATCCCCGAGTCGGGGCCGGGCATGACGTGCACCCGCTCCGGGTCCACGTCCACGTGGTCGAGCAGCGCCTGCCGTGCCCCCGTCTCGTTGCGCTCCGGGTGGCCGGTCGGCAGGAACCGCTCGTCGCCCCACCAGATGTCGAGCGCCCGCCAGTCGATCGCGTCGTGCGCGGCCGTGGCCGCCAGTGCCGCGAGCGTCGCGATCCCCACGGTGCCGCCGGTCAGCACCAGGTGCGCCGAGCCGCGGGCGGCCTGCGTGTCCACCAGCCTCGTGATGAGGCGGGCGGACACGGCCTGGGCCAGCACCGTGGCGTCGCGGTGGACGATGACCCCGGGTACGGCGGTCACGCCCGCCCGCCCTTCTTCGCCCGACGATCCGCCTGCTCGTTCGTCTGGGCCAGGCGGCGGATCGTGGCGGCGTAGATGTCGTCCGGGTCGAGCCGGCGCAACTCCTCGGCGAGCAGTTCCGAGGTGGGGCGGCGGGCGAGGGCGACCCGGCGGTCCGGGTGCCCCGGCCGCGACAGCGTGGCCAGCCGGGCGTCGCCCCGGCTCACCGTCATCTCGCCGCCGCCCTCGATCAGCAGCCGTACCCCGGTCAGCCCCGGGCCGCCGGAGTCGGCGACCTCGATCGGCGCCTCCAGACGGTCGCAGAGCCAGGCGGCCAGCAGCGGCGCGCTGGGGTTGCCCGGCGAGGCCTCCACGACGCCTCTCTCGATCTTCCCGACGGGCTGGTCGAAGGCGGCGGCCAGGAGGCTCCGCCACGGCGTCAGCCGGGTCCAGGCGAGGTCCGTGTCGCCCGGGACGTAGCTGGCGTCCCGGGAGGCGACGGCGGCCACGGCGTCCTGGGCCGACCGGGCGTCGGTGATCCGGCGGTTGGCCAGGTGCCCGATGGGGTTCTTCGCGGGAACCTCGGGGCAGCCGCCCGGCCACCACGCCACCACCGGCGTGTCGGTGAGCAGCAGCGGCATGATCACGGAGTCGCCGTGCTCGGTCAGCTCGCCGTACAGGCGCAGCAGCACGACCTCACCCGGCGCCGACTCGCCGACGCGGATCTCGGCGTCCAGCCGGTTGGGCTCGGCGGGATCGCGGTTGATCACGATCAGGATGCGCGAGGGGTGCTCGCGCGCGGCGTCGGTGGCGGCGCGCAGGGCGTCGTACTGCCCGGCCTCGTCGACCACCACGACGAGCGTCAGCACCATGCCGACGGCGGGCGCGCCCATCTGGTGCCGCAGCCGGGTCAGCGTCGAAGAGATCTTCGACGCGGTCGTCTCGGTCAGGTTGAACGTCGTCACAGCCGCCTCCAGGCGCGTCCGTCCCTGGCCAGCATCGCATCGGCCGAGGCGGGGCCCCAGGAGCCCGACTCGTACCCCTCCGGCCTGCCCTGGGAGGCCCAGAACTCCTCGATCGGGTCGAGGATGCTCCAGGACAGCTCCACCTCCCGCTGGTGCGGGAACAGCGGCGGGTCGCCGATGAGCACGTCGAGCAGCAGCCGCTCGTACGCCTCGGGGGAGGACTCCATGAACGACTCGCCGTAGGCGAAGTCCATGTTGACGTCCCTGACCTCCATCGCGGTGCCGGGCACCTTCGAGCCGAAGCGCACCGTGATGCCCTCGTCCGGCTGCACCCTAATGACCAGCGCGTTGTGACCGAGGATCTCGGTGTCGTCCTGGCTGAACGGCAGGTGCGGAGCCCGCTGGAAGACCACCGCCACCTCGGTCATCCGGCGGCTGAGCCGCTTGCCGGTACGCAGGTAGAACGGCACCCCCGCCCACCGGCGGTTGGCCACCTCCAGCTTCACCGCGGCGTACGTCTCGGTGGTGGACTCGGGCGAGATGCCCTGCTCCTCCAGGTAGCCGACGACGGGTTCGCCGCCCTGCCACCCGCCGTCGTACTGCCCGCGGGCCGTGCCGGTGGACAGGTCGGCGGGCAGCCTGACGGCCCGCAGCACCTTCTCCTTCTCCCGGCGCAGCGCGTCGGCGTCGAAGGACGTGGGGTCCTCCATCGCGACGAGAGCCAGGAGTTGCAGCAGGTGGTTCTGGATCACGTCGCGGGCCGCGCCGATGCCGTCGTAGTAGCCGGCCCGGCCGCCGATGCCGATGTCCTCGGCCATCGTGATCTGCACGTGGTCGACGTAGCCGCGGTTCCAGATCGGCTCGTACAGGGTGTTGGCGAACCGGAGCGCCAGGATGTTCTGGACGGTCTCCTTGCCGAGGTAGTGGTCGATCCGGAAGACCGAGCTCTCCGGGAACACCGCGCTGGTGATCTCGTTGAGCTCGCGGGCGCTCTTCAGGTCGTGCCCGAACGGCTTCTCGATGACCACCCGGCGCCAGGACCCGTCGGGGGCCTTGGCGAGGTCGGTCCGCTTGAGCTGCTCGACGACGACCGGGAAGAACTTCGGCGGCACCGACAGGTAGAAGGCGTAGTTGCCGCCCGTGCCCCGGGTCTCGTCGATCTCCTTGAGCATCATGGAGAGCACGTCGAACGCGCCGTCGTCGCCGAACTCGCCGGGGCAGAAGTGGATGCCCTCACTGAGCTGCTTCCAGACCTCCTCGCGGAACGGCGTCCGCGCGTGCTCCTTGACCGCCTCGTACGTGACCTGCGCGAAGTCCTCGTGCGCCCAGTCGCGGCGGGCGAAGCCGACCAGGGAGAAGCCCGGGGGCAGCAGCCCCCGGTTCCCCAGGTCGTAGATCGCCGGCAGCAGCTTGCGCTTGGCGAGGTCCCCGGTGACGCCGAACAGCACCAGCACGCAGGGCCCGGCGACCCGCGGCAGCCGCCGGTCGCGCGGGTCGCGCAGCGGGTTGACCTCCATGGTCAGGTCGGTCGTGGCGGTGGTGGTGGCGGCCTGCGCGGCGGTCACCGCCGCGTGCTCCGCCACCGGCAGCGCCACGTCGTGGACCTGCTCGACGGCCCGGTCCTCCTGACCCGGCGCCGCGCCGCGGCCGTCGTCGCCGGCCCGGGGCTCCTGTTGCTCCGTCATGTCTCCTCCCGGGGGACGGGCCCGTCGCCGGTAACGCATCGCATGGTCAGAGCTCCTCGGCCACGGAGAGCAGGTGCCTGACTCCGGCGACACGGTCGGTCAGATGCAGGCGTACGGCCGGCCTGCCCCGGGAGGTCAGGGCCCCCAGGTCGCCCAGCGCCTGCGCGAGCTGGAGCCTGCCCAGAGTGTACGGCTTGCCCGGAACCTCGATGTCGTCGGTCACGGCACCGGTGACCTGGAGGAACACCCCGGCCGACGGCCCGCCCTTGTGGTACTGGCCGGTCGAGTGCAGGAAGCGCGGTCCCCAGCCGAACGTGACGGCGTGGTCGGTCCGGTAGTCGAGCAGCGCCCGGAGGGTGGCGACGTCGGCGCCGGCCCACGTCTCCGTCATCTCCTCGAAGGACGCCTCGCCGACGACCGCCGCGTCGAACGCCGCCTCCCGGTCGAGGTAGGCCATGATCGCCAGGTAGCCGCGCTCGGGGATCGACCGCAGCAGCCAGGTGAGGACGTCGGCCAGATTCTTCAGGTCGCCGGGCACGTCGCCGTACACCTCGACCGGGCCGTCGGTGAGCATCGGAGTGCCGGTCGGCAGGGGGCCGTCTCCGGCCTCCTCCAGGATCCGGGTCGTGTTCTCCTTCGACTCGGCGACGTTCGGCTGGTCGAACGGGTTGATCCCGAGCACCCGGCCCGCGACCGCCGTGGCGTACTCCCAGACCAGGAACTGCGCGCCGAGCGGCCCGTCGACGGTCGTCCCGCTGTCGGGCCCGATCGAGACGAGGAACTGGTCGTCGGCCTCGGCCGCCTCCGCGCCGACGACGGGCAGGACGCCCTTGCCCTCCTTGCCGGTCGACTCGGCGATGAGCTGCTCGATCCAGTCGGGCAGGCCGGTGATGTCGGACATCGCGTCCCGCAGGATCAGCTTGTCGCGCCCGCGCAGGGCCTGCGCGCCGAGCAGCGCGCCGAGGTCGAGGCCGGGGTTGCCCTCGTCCTGGGCGAGCAGCGGCGCCACGGCGGCGGCGTCGTCGAGCAGCTTCGCCACGTCCGCGCCCGCCAGGGCGCTCGGCACCAGGCCGAACGCGGTGAGCGCGCTGTAACGGCCGCCGACGTTCGGGTCGGCGAGGACCACCGGGTAGCCGGCCTCGTTGGCCGCCCGCTCCAGCGGCGAGCCCGGGTCGGTGACGACCACGATCCGCTCGGCCGGGTCGATGCCCGCGTCGCGGAACGCCTGCTCGTAGACGCGCCGGTGGCTGTCGGTCTCGACCGTGCCGCCGCTCTTGCTCGCCACCACCACGACCGTGCGGTCGAGCCGGTCGGCGAGCGCCCGCCGCACCTGGTGCGGGTCGGTGGTGTCGAGGACGGTCAGCGGGACGTCCTCGGTGGCGCAGATCACCTCGGGGGCGAGGGAGGAGCCGCCCATCCCGGCCAGCACGACGTGGTCCAGGCCCGCGGCGCGGGCCCGCTCCACCAGCTTCGCGATCTCCGGCAGCAGCTCCCGGCTCGTGTTCGGCAGGCCGAGCCAGCCCAGCCGGATGGCGGCCTCGGGCTGCGCCTGCGGCCCCCAGAGGGCGGGGTCGCCCGCGGCGAGAGCCGCGGGCACCCCCTCGGCCACGAGCTTGTCCCTCACAGCGGCGACGGCGTCCGCCTCGTCGCCGAGGGTCACCTCGATAGTCATATGAAGATCAGGCCTTCCGCAGCTCGCCGTCGACGGTCTCCAGCAGCTCGCCCCAGGACGTCTCGAACTTCTCGAGGCCCTCCTCCTCCAGCGCGCGGACCACGTCGTCGTAGTCGATGCCGGCCTGCTTGAGCGAGGCCATGACGTCCCACGCCTGCTGGTAGAAGGGGCGGATGGTGTCGCCGGAGATCCGGCCGTGGTCGGCCGACGCGTCCAGCGTCTTCTCGGGCATCGTGTTCACCACTCCCGCGGTGACCAGTTGCTCGACGTACAGGGTGTCGGGGAAGTCGGGGTTCTTCACGCCCGTGGACGCCCACAGCGGACGCTGCGGGTGCGCGCCCGCCGCGCGCAGCGCCTGCCAGCGCGGGGAGTTCATGACCTCCTCGTACGCGGCGTACGCCAGGCGGGCGTTGGCCACCGCGGCCCGGCCCTTCAGCTCCGCCGCCTCCGGCGTGCCGATCTTGTCGAGGCGGGAGTCGATCTCGGTGTCCACGCGGCTGACGAAGAACGACGCGACCGACTCGATCGTGGCCAGGTCGAGGCCGTTGGCCTTCGCCTTCTCCAGCCCGCTCAGCCAGGCGTCGATCACCTGGCGGTACCGCTCCAGCGAGAAGATCAGCGTGACGTTGACGCTGATGCCCTCGGAGATCGCCTGCGTGATGGCCGGCAGGCCCTCGACCGTCGCCGGGATCTTGATGTGCACGTTCGGCCGGTCGACCAGCCACCACAGCGCGCGGGCCTCGGCGATGGTCGCCTCGGTCCGGCGGGCCATGCGCGGGTCCACCTCGATCGACACCCGGCCGTCGACGCCGCGGGTGGCGTCGAAGACCGGCCGCAGCACGTCGGCCGCCCATCGGATGTCGAACGTGGTGATCGCCCGTACGGCCTCCTCGACCGTCACCCCGCGCGTGGCGAGGTCGCGCATCTGCGCGTCGTAGGCGTCGCCCTTGCTGAGCGCGGAGGCGAAGATCGTGGGGTTTGAGGTGACCCCGGTCACGTTCTTGTCGCGGATCAGGGCGGAGAGGTTGCCGGAGCGCAGCCGCTCCCGGCTGATGTCGTCGAGCCAGATGGAGACTCCGGCGTCGGACAGCCGCTTCAGGTTCTCATTCATCCTTCGTCCCTCAGTTTCCGGTCGTCTCGCCCTTGTCGGCGCCCGTCTTGGCCAGGCTGGCCTTGGCGGCGGCGACGACGCGGTCGGCGGTGAGGCCGAACTGCTCGTAGATCGTCTTGTACGGCGCGGAGGCGCCGAAGTGGTCGAGACCGAGGACCTCGCCCGCGTCACCCACGAACTCGCGCCAGCCGAGCGGGATTCCCGCCTCGACGGCGACCCTGGCACGCACGGCGGGGGGCAGCACGGTCTGCTTGTAGGCCGGGTCCTGCGCCTGGAACCACTCCACGCACGGCATCGAGACGACACGGGTCGGGATGCCCTGCGACTCCAGGATCGTGCGGGCCTCGACGGCGAGCTGGACCTCGCTGCCGGTGCCGATGATCACCACGGCCGGCTGGCCGTCCGACGCGTCCTGCAGCACGTAGCCGCCCTTCGCGACGGCGTCGGGGTCGCCCGCGCCTTCCAGGGTCGGGACGTTCTGCCGGGTCAGGGCGAGGCCCGCCGGCCGGTCGTCGTGCTCCAGGATCGCCTTCCAGGCGGCCGCGGTCTCGTTGGCGTCCGCCGGGCGGACGACGTCGAGGCCGGGGATCGCGCGCAGCGCCCACAGGTGCTCGACCGGCTGGTGGGTCGGGCCGTCCTCGCCGAGGCCGATCGAGTCGTGCGTCCAGACGTAGGTCACCGGCAGCTTCATCAGCGCGGCGAGCCGCACCGACGGGCGCATGTAGTCGCTGAACACGAGGAACGTGCCGCCGTACGGGCGGGTGCCGTTGTGCAGCGCGATGCCGTTGAGGATCGCGCCCATGCCGTGCTCGCGGATGCCGAAGTGGAGCGTCCGGCCGTACCTGCCGCCGGGGAACTCCTTGGTCTGGTACTCGTCCGGGATGAAGGACGGCTCGCCCTTCATCGTGGTGTTGTTGGACTCCGCCAGGTCGGCCGAGCCGCCCCACAGCTCCGGCAGCACCGGCGCGAGCGCGCTCAGCACCTCGCCGGACGCCTTGCGGGTGGCCACCTGCGAGCCGATCTCGAACGTCGGCAGCGCCTTGTCCCAGCCCTCGGGCAGCTTCCGGCCGGAGATGCGGTCGAACAGCTCCGCCCGCTCGGGGTTGGCCGCACGCCAGCTCTGGTACGCCTCGTCCCACTCGGCGCGCAGCGCCCGGCCGCGCTGGACGACCTCGCGGGCGTGCTCCAGCACCTCGCCGGGGACGTCGAAGCTCTTCTCCGGGTCCATGCCGAGGACGCGCTTGGTCGCGGCGACCTCGTCGGCGCCCAGGGCCGAGCCGTGGATCTTGCCGGTGTTCTGCTTGTTCGGCGCCGGCCAGCCGATGACCGTGCGGAGCTTGATGAAGGTGGGCCGCTCGGTCTCCGCGCGGGCCGCTTCCATCGCCGCGTACAGCGCCTGGACGTCCTCCTCGTACTCCCCGGTGGCGGTCCAGTCGACCTCCAGGACGTGCCAGCCGTACGCCTCGTAGCGCTTGGCGATGTCCTCGGAGAGGGCGATCTGGGTGTCGTCCTCGATAGAGATGTGGTTGGAGTCGAAGACCACGGCGAGGTTGCCGAGCTTCTGGTGGCCGGCGAGCGCGCTGACCTCGTGGCTGATGCCCTCCTCCAGGTCGCCCTCGGAGGCGAAGCACCAGATCATGTGGTCGAACGGCGACGCGCCCTCGGCCGCGTCGGGGTCGAACAGGCCGCGCTCGCGGCGGGCGGCCATGGCCATGCCGACCGCGTTGCCGATGCCCTGTCCGAGCGGACCCGTCGTGGTCTCCACGCCGAGGGTGTGGCCGTACTCCGGGTGACCCGGGGTGAGGCTGCCCCACTGACGCAGCGACTTCAGGTCGTCCAGGGTCAGGCCATAGCCGGACAGGTAGAGCTGGATGTAAAGCGTCAGGCTCGAATGCCCGCAGGAGAGGACGAATCTGTCACGTCCCGCCCACTTGGGATCCGAGGGGTCGTGCCGCAGGACCCGCTGGAAGAGAAGGTAGGCGGCGGGGGCGAGGCTCATCGCGGTGCCGGGGTGACCCGATCCGGCCTTCTCCACGGCGTCCATCGCCAGGGCACGTACGACGTCGACCGTCTGCCGGTCAAGGTCACTCCACTCAAGGCTTGCGCTGCTCAACTGCTCGATCCCCTCTGGTTTTCGCGCCGGTTCTGGCATTTCCCGCCCACACCGGACCCTAACGGGTCGGCAGTAATACCGTTTGGTAGGCACCTCCGGTACACGCCCGCGACTTCGCCCCCGGTTCGGGGACCACCCGCTCCGGCGACTACAGTGATTGCTCAAGTGCCGGCCGCTGCCCGGAGATCCGCCCTAATCAGAAGGTTACGCGTTGACCTCGCACGTGTTGGAAGCGCCTTGACGGTCCTGACGAACAAGCAGGCGGTGGCCCCCCTCGGGCCCACCGCGACGGCCACGGCTCCCCGCTCCGCCGGGGCGCTCGTGAAGGCCTACGTGGCGCTCACCAAGCCGCGGATCATCGAACTGCTGCTGATCACGACCCTGCCGGTCATGTTCCTGGCGGCGCGCGGGCTGCCCGACCTGTGGACGGCCACCGCCACGATGATCTTCGGCACGCTCTCGGCGGGCAGCGCGAACGTGCTGAACTGCTACATCGACCGGGACATCGACCGCACGATGCGGCGGACCCGCAGGCGGCCGCTCGCCAAGCACGACGTCTCCCCGGCGGGCGCGCTGGTCTTCGGTGTGATTCTCGGCACGTTGTCCACCCTCGGCCTCGCCTTCACGGTGAACGGGCTCGCCGCCGCCCTGTCGCTCGGCGCGATCCTGTTCTACGTCTTCGTCTACTCGCTGGTGCTGAAGAGGCGTACGTCACAGAACATCGTGTGGGGCGGCATCGCCGGGTGCATGCCGGTGCTGATCGGCTGGGCCGGCATCACCGGCGGGCTGTCGTGGGCCCCGGTCGTGCTGTTCGGCGTGGTGTTCTTCTGGACGCCGCCGCACACCTGGACCCTCGCCATGCGGTACCGCGAGGACTACGCGGCGGCCGAGGTGCCGATGCTTCCGGTGGTGGCCACCGAACGCCGGGTCGTGCAGCAGGTCGTCGCCTACACCTGGGCCACCGTGCTGTGCTCGCTGCTGCTGTGGCCGGTCGCCGGCACCTCCCTGTTCTACCCGGCCGTCGCGCTCGTGCTCGGCGTGGTCTGCCTGGTGGAGGTCCACCGCCTCCTGGGCCGGGTGAACGCCGGCCGCACCGGCGTCGACCTGCGGCCGATGCGGTTCTTCCACTGGTCGAACATCTACCTGGCGCTGCTGTTCCTCGCCGTCGCGATCGACTCGCTGCTCGTCTGAGCGGCGGCTCAGCGCCGGTAGGTCCTCCGCACGTTGTCGTCCGGCGCGGGCATGCGCCCGGCCGCCGGGCCCTCGGCGAAGCCCTTCAGCAGGTTGGTCGTCGCGGTCGTGACGAAGGCCCGCGTGCGCGCGCCGATGCCGTGCGCCCGGGGCAGGTCCCGGGTGCCCGCCATGAGCGTCTCGGCCCACCGCATGGTCCCCGAGGCGAACACCCCGGCTCCGCCCGGGGCGGTGTAGTAGGCCGCGTCGGCGAAGCTGGGCCGTCCCACGCAGGTGACGGGCGAGTGGGCGAGGATCTGCAGCGGTCTCGGCGTCGGCACGTCCGTGTTCACCCGGTCGTACTCCACCCCCACCAGGTGGGGGAAGGCGTCGCCGCGGCGCGCGCCGGTGCCGGCGAAGATCCAGTGATCGGGCTCGTGCACCACGAAGGGCGCGTCGACCGGATAGCCGTCGTAGTAGACCCCGACGAGCGACGACTCCGGGTCGGCCTTCGGCGCCGCCCGGAAGTCGGTGGTCGCGAGCGACGGGCGCCTGCGGACCAGCGGGTCGAGGTCCACCGCGGTCTTGTAGCAGACCACCGTCCGGCCGTCGTCCTCCAGCCGCACCCGGCGGTAGCAGGTGTTGGCGCCCAGGAAGGCGAGGTTGACGCCCGCGTCGCGGGCCCCGGCCACGGTCTGGCGCACCCCGGGCGTCCAGTACTCGTCGTGGCCCAGGAAGATCACGGCGGAGGCGCCGGACAGCACGTCGTGGCCGTTCTCCAGGTCGCCGTGCGTCGTGTAGGCGAGGGGCAGGCCGAGCCGTTCCGCCAGCGCGACCACCGGCCGCTCGTGGACCAGGAACTTCTCCATCCCGGTCGCGTCGTACGGCCGGTCGAAGCTGACCGCGAGTGACCGGCTCTCGTACCTGCCGTCCTCCCCGTAGTACAGGCTGTAGCCGCCCCACCGGTTGTACGCCTGCCAGGTCGGGGTCGCGTGGACGAGGACCGTACGGCCGGCTCCGGAGGCCGAGCGCACGACCAGCGGCACGTACCGCTGGTGGCCGCGCTCGGAGTCCAGGCGCAGCAGATAGACCCCCTCCGGCCAGCCCTCGGTCGGCACCGTCATGCTCCGCCGCCAGCCGGCGCGAACGGTGCGGGTGTCCCCGGCGACCCTGCCGCGGCCCTGGTCGCGTCCCCGCGTCCACGCCGAGCGCCACACCCGGCGGGCCAGAGCGCCTCCGTACCAGCCCATGCGGTAGGCGGTGACCCGGAAGCGGTCCCCGGTCGTGGACACGTGCAGCCCGGCGGTCTCGCCGGGCAGCACGCTCGCGCGGTCGCAGTAGCCCTCTATCGCCTCGTCGGGGCCGGTCCGGCGAATCCGCCAGTCCGGGTCGCCGGCCATGAGCCGTTCCGGTGCGGGCGTGCGGGACGATCCAGGCGGCGGGGCGGCTGTTCCCGGGGACGTGGCCTGCCCTGATCCCCTGAGCTGTACGGCGGGCTCGCAGGCGGCGACCGAGCCGACGGCCGCCGCGGCCGCGACGCGCAGGAAGCCGCGCCGCCCGAGCCCGCCGCGTGGTGCGACGTTCATCAAGATCCTCCGTGGAGGCCCCCGCCTTCGGGCGGGGGAGGAATCGGGCTCCCTGCGGAGCGGGGCAGGGGTAGGCGGTTCGCTGCAAGTGGGAGTTCCATGCGAACGAACATGCGATTTTCGCCCGGGCGGGCGGCATGATGTGCGGCATGGCGCAGATCGTGAAGCGGGCCTACCGGTACCGCTTCTACCCGACTCCGGAGCAGGCGTGCGAGCTTGCCCGGACGTTCGGGTGTGTGCGCTTCGTCTACAACAAGGCGCTGGAGGAACGGAGTCGCGCTTACACCTTGGAGGGCCGCCGGGTCTCCTACGCGGAGTCCTCGGCCTTGCTGACGGCGTGGAAGCGCACCGAAGAGTTGGCGTTCCTGGGTGAGGTGTCCTGTGTGCCGTTGCAGCAGGCCCTGCGGCACCTGCAGGCAGCGTTCGCGAACTTCTTCGCCAGGCGGGCCATGTACCCCACCTTCAAGTCCCGCAAGAGGTCGCGGGCGTCGGCCGAATACACCCGCTCGGCGTTCCGCTGGCGGGACGGCCGGCTCACGCTGGCGAAGATGGATGGTCCGCTGGACATCGTGTGGTCGCGTCCGCTCCCGCAGGGGGCGGAGCCGTCCACGGTGACCGTGAGCAAGGACGCGGCCGGGCGGTGGTTCGTGTCCCTCTTGGTCGAGGAGACGATCAGCCCCCTCGCCCCCACGGGGGACGTGGTTGGGGTGGACGCGGGGATCACCAGCCTGGTGACCCTGTCCCGCCCGATCCCCGAACTGACCGACGAGGACGGAAAGGTCGCCAACCCCCGGTATGAGCGGGCCGGTCGTAGGCGCCTGGCCAAGGCCCAGCGCGCGCTGGCGCGCAAGGCGGCGGGCAGCGCGAACCGGGCCAGGGCCCGGCTGAAGGTCGCCCGCGCCCACGCCCGGATCGCCGACCGGCGCCGGGACTTCCTGCACAAACTCAGCACTCGGCTCGTCCGCGAGAACCAAGCGGTCGTGATCGAGGACCTGGCCGTCCGCCACATGGTCAAGAATCACTCGCTGGCCCGCGCCATCTCCGATGCGGGCTGGCGGGAGCTGCGGTCGATGCTGGAGTACAAAGCCAGGTGGTACGGGCGGGAACTGGTCGTGATCGACCGGTGCTTCCCCTCCTCCAAGCTGTGCTCGGTCTGCGGGGCACTGCAGAAGTCGATGCCGCTGGATGTCCGGGTCTGGGAGTGCGCCTGCGGCGCGGTTCATGACCGGGACGTCAACGCCGCCAAGAATGTCCTCGCCGCTGGGCTGGCGGAGAGGTGAAACGCCTGTGGAGCTGGTGTGAGACCTCAACGAGAGTCCTCTCGGACGGGGCGATCGGCGGTGAAGCAGGAAACCCGACCGGCGACGGTCGGAATCCCCTCCCTTTATGAAGGGGAGGATGTCAAGATCGTCTATTGTGCCCCCGGTTCCGCTCCGTACGGCCGATCCTCCCACTCGACATGCGGGATAATTCCCGGCACGGGATCTTTGGGATCTCCTGGGACCGGAGGGGGACCGCAGCGGCCGTGTTCGGTTACAGTCGCAAAGTGGCAGGCCTCGACCCTCGCGCCGTCCTGAAGGAACGCCCGTCCGTCGGTCTGATCGCGGGCCTGGTCATCGCCGGGTTCTGCGCCCTGGTGTCGTTCTCCTTCGACATCATCAACGGCGACCCGGTCCAGTTCTTCATCGCGCTCGGGCTCGCGGTGGCGCCGGTGCCGCTGCTGCTCGCGGGCGTGCTCGCGCTGGACCGCATGGAACCCGAGCCGCGCAGCAACCTGGCCTTCGCGTTCGCCTGGGGCGCCGGCATCGCCGTGCTGCTCGCCGGGCTGCTGAACTCGCTCAACCTCGTCTACGTCGCCCACCAGCTCGGCGACGTCGGCAACGCGCGGAACCTCGTCGCCACCTTCGGCGCGCCGCCGGTCGAGGAGACGGCGAAGGGCCTGGTGCTGCTCGGGCTGCTGTGGTTCCGCCGGCACGAGCTCGACGGCCCGACCGACGGGATCATCTACGCGAGCATGGTCGGGCTGGGCTTCGCCATGTCGGAGAACGTCAGCTACTACATCGCGGCGCTGCAGGAGAACGGCGCCCAGGGGCTCGCCGCCACGCTCGTGCTGCGGGCCGTGCTCTCGCCGTTCGCCCATCCGCTGTTCACCTCGCTGATCGGCATCGCGGTCGCGTACGCCGCCCAGCGCCGGGGCGCGGTGGGGGTCATCGTGATCGTCATCGGCTGGATCGGGGCGATGCTGCTGCACGGCCTCTGGAACGGCCTCGCCACCTTCGGCGGGCTCGGCGGGCTGGCCATCGCCTACCTGCTGCTGATGCTGCTGCTCGTGGTCGAACTCGTCGTGATCTTCCGGGACAGGCGGCGGATCGTCGGGCTGATCCAGCACTACCTGCCGCCGTACGAGCGCAACGGGCTGATCAACCAGGCGGACATCTTCATGCTGTCGTCGCTGCGCCGCCGGAGGCACGCCCGGGCCTGGGCCAAGGCCCTCGGCGGCCGGGCGGGGGCGCGAGCGATGATCGACTACCAGCTCGCCTCGACCGAGCTCGGGCTGCTGCACGCCCGCGCGGCCAGGGGCGGGGTCGACGAGGAGACCTTCCGCGCCCAGCAGCGGTCGCTGGCGGACCTGATGGCCTACGCCCGGATGTCCTTCCCGCTGCCGGAGCGTCATCAGGCGGACGCGGCGCGCGGGGTGCCGCCGCCGGGGTACGCCCCCGGCGCGCCGCCCCCGGGCCGATGGCCGGGCGGCCCCGCCGTGCCGCCCTGGTACGGACCGCCCGGTCCCGGCGGCCTTCCCCCCGGCGGTCATGCCCCCGGCGGTCTTCCCCCCGGCGGTTACGGGCAGCAGCCGCCGCCCGGCGGTCCCGGAGGGTACGGCCCGCCGCAGGGCGGACCCCGGCCGAACTGATCTACCGGCCGCGGTTGGCCCGGGCGCCTCACGCGTGTTTCAATCATGGTGCGCGGTGGCCACTGATGGGTGGGCTCAGGAGGGCGTGCGGAGATGCCGCACGCGTTCTTCTCGTACGACAGCTCAAACGGCGCGACCTTCCTCCCCGAAGGCGTGCCCGCCCATCAGAGGAGAACCCCTGTGAGATTCCTGCCCCTGCGAACTCCGCGGTTGAGATCCGGGCGCAACCTCGCCGTCCTCGCCGCAGTGGCGGCCCTGCTCGCCGGCGTCGTCGCGATTGTGACCCAGACCGCCGCCGAGGCCCACGGCGCGCTGCAGGCCCCCGCCAGCCGCACCTACGCCTGCTACACCGACGGCCTGACCGGTGGCCAGATCATTCCCAAGAACGCCGCCTGCAAGGACGCGGTGGCGGCCGGCGGCACCCAGCCCCTCTACGACTGGTACGGCGTGCTCCGCTCCGACGGCGGCGGCCGCACCCGGGGCTTCATCCCCGACGGCCAGCTGTGCAGCGGCGGTTTCAGCAAGTACGCCGCCTACGACGCGGCCAGGACCGACTGGCCGACCACCACGGTCAGGGCCGGCGCGACGTACGACTTCGTCTACGGCGCCTGGGTGCCCCACCCCGGCGGCTTCAAGCTCTACGTCACCAAGGACGGCTACGACCCCACCAAGCCGCTGACCTGGGCGGACATGGAGGAGCAGCCCTTCCTGACGGCCGACCCCGAGCCCGCGGTCACCAACGGCGCGTACCGCTTCTCCGGGAAGCTGCCCAACAAGAGCGGCCGGCACATCATCTACGCCGTCTGGTACCGCTCCGACAGCCAGGAGACGTTCTACGGCTGCTCGGACGTGGACTTCGTCGGCGGCAACCCGTCGCCGAGCGCGTCCCCTAGTGCGTCCCCCAGCGCGTCGCCCCGTGTGAGCCCCAGCGTGAGTCCCAGTGTGAGCCCCAGCGCCAGCCCGAGTGCCACGCCCAGCCGGAGCCCCTCGGCGTCCCCGACGACCGGGAACCCGTCCTGCACCGCCACGGTGAAGCTGACCAACACCTGGCCGGGCGGCTTCCAGGGTGAGGCCACGATCAAGAACACCGGCACGAGCCCGCTGAACGGCTGGTACATCCAGTGGCAGCTGTCCAACGGCGCGACGGTCACCCAGGCGTGGAACGGGACCTCCATGCAGAGCGGGCCGTTCGCGATGATCCACGCGCCGACGTACAACAACTCGCTGGCCCCGGGGGCCTCGGCCACTGCCGGGTTCCTCGGCTCCGGGTCGGCCGCGCCGACGATCAGCGACATCAGCTGCGGCTGAGCGGCGCGCGACGGTGAACTGAGTCGGATTCGCGGGAGACACCCGGGGAGGCCGCCGTGACGGCCTCCCCGGGCGTCGCGCGATGGGTGGGCGGAGGAGGGTCCGCCTCGTACCCGCGGTGCGATAGCCACTTGTGGTGTGGCCTCACCTCCCGTACGGATAGGTGGGAGCGCTCCCACGTGCCCCGGACCCTAACGCCCTCCTCCGTCACCGGCCAGCGGCCCGGGTCCGCCCGCCGCAATCGGCCCAGGTCGCCGGAGGCGGCCGGATGAAAGTTTCGCGGCACGACGTCAGGTCACAATGCGCGGCGTCGCCCGCCGCCGCGCGGAGCGGACCGAGCCGTACCTCTCAGGAGAGGAGCCGCTCCGTCAGCGGGCCAGCGCGCGGTCGAGGGTGACCTCGCGCCGGCCGAGGAACCGCGGCGAGGAGCGCAGGACCAGGCCGTCGAGCAGGCCCTTGGCGGCGGCGGGGAACTCCCGCATCGCGTAGACCACCGTCTCCGTCGGCCAGTCGCGGCTGGAGTCGTCCCCGACGCCGAACGCGTCGAGCCCGGCGGTCCGGCACAGCGCGACGGCCCGGGGGAGATGGAACACCTGAGTGACCACCACGAGACGCGACGCCCCGAAGATCTCCTTGGCCCGGACGCAGGAGTCCCAGGTGTCGAACCCGGCGTAGTCGAGCACGATCCGCTCGCCGGGGACGCCCCTGGAGACCAGGTAGTCGCGCATGACCGTCGGCTCGTCGTAGTTCTTGCGGCTGTTGTCGCCGGACAGCAGCAGGGCCCGCACCCGGCCCGCGCGGTAGAGGTCGGCAGCGATGTCGAGCCGCGTGCGAAGCATGGGGGAGGGGCGGTCGCCCATGACGCCCGCGCCGAGCACGAGCGCGGCCGGCATGGCGGGCACCGAGGCGGTCCACCGCGTGCCCGGCTCCGCCGTCACCCGGTGCGCCGCGCTCGTCAGCCAGGCCCAGGTGATCGGCGCCAGCGGCAGCACGCTCAGGGCGACGAGGGCCTGGAAGCCCCGGCGCCGGGCCGTACGCGACCAGGTCCAGGGCGCCAGGCGGGGCGAGGGGCGGGGTAGGCCTCCCACCGCGGTCACACCGCCGCGTGGTGGAGCTCCGGCCGTTCGGCCGCGGAGACGGGAACAGGACCCCGGGTGCGCATGAGGAACACGACGCGGAGCGCGCAGATCCACACGAGCGTCGCCCCGAGCACGTGCAGCAGCACCAGGGCCGCGGGCACGGCGAGGAAGTACTGGACGTACCCGACCACGCCCTGCGACAGCTCCACGCCGAGCAGCACGAGCGCGGCACGCCGGGCGCGGCCAGGGGAGTCGGTCACGTGCAGGGCGAACAGCAGGGCGAACGTCAGCCCGACGACGAGGTAGGCGACGTCGGTGTGCAGCCGCACCACGCTCTGGATGTCGAAGCCGAACCGGGAGGCCGCCTCGTCCCCCGAGTGCGGGCCGGTTCCGGTCACCACGACCCCCGCCAGCAGCAGCGTGAAGGCGGCGGCGACCAGCACGTACCCGAGCGTGCGGATGTCCTTGTGGACCAGCCGCTGCCCCGGGGCGTCCCCCTCGGAGGCCCGCGCGTACAGCACGACGGCGGCGGCGGTCATGCCGATCGAGAAGAGGAAGTGGACGCTGACGGTCACCGGGTTGAGCATGCTGTGCACCACCAGGCCGCCCCACAGCGCCTGCACGACGACTCCGGCCGGCTGCAGCAGCGCGAGCCGCAGCAGGACCGGCCTGCCGCGTTCGCCGCGTCCCAGCCTCCAGGCGGCGACCACGCACGCGGCCGCGACCGCGAGCACCAGGAACGACAGCAGCCGGTTGCCGAACTCGATCGCCATGTTGACCGGGGCGTGGGTGTCGATCCGCGCCGGCACGAAGCTGCCGGGCGTGCAGCGCGGCCAGGTCGGGCAGCCGAGGCCCGAGCCGGTGACGCGGACGGCGGCGCCGGTGATCGTGATGCCGACGTTGACCACGATCGCCGCGAGCGCCCACCGCCGCATCGACTCGGCCGTCGGGAACACGATCGAGCGGTACAGGGCGAGCACGGCGGAGCGAATCCGGTCAGTCGTGGGCTTCACGACATTCATGGTAGGCGGCCCGGGGGGTGGTCCCCTCCCCGCCCCGGGGGCCCGTGCCTGCGCGAAGGGCCGCTCCCCGGAGCCCGTACGCGTAGATCATCGCGGGCGGGGAAACGGTACGATCGGCCGTGGAGCGTGAGGAGGGCGGTGGCCGGACGATGTCCGGGGCGGGGGGAAGGCAGATGCGCGGAGAACCGGTACGCGGGGAGCCGGGCCGCGGAGAGCCCTGCGACGCCGGCCCGGCGGTCCCGGCCACCCGGCAGAACCTGCGCGAGCAGGTGGCGCAGGCGCTGCGCGACGCGCTGGTGGCCGGGGAGATGCGGCCGGGCGTCGTCTACTCGGCGCCCGCCCTGGCGGCGAGGTTCGGCGTCTCCGCCACACCTGTGCGCGAGGCGATGCTCGACCTCGCGAAGGAGGGCCTGTTCGAGGCCCTGCGCAACAAGGGCTTCCGGGTAGCCGAGGTGTCCGAGCGGGACCTCGACGAGATCATCGAGATCCGGCGGCTGATCGAGGCGCCCACGGTGGCCCGGCTGGCCCGGGAGGGCCGCGCCGCCGAGGCCGAGGAGCTGCGCCCGCTCGCCCGGGAGATCGTGGCCGCGGCGGCCCGCGGCGACCTGCTCGCCTACGTCGCGGCGGACCAGCGGTTCCACCTGGCGCTGCTGGGCCTGTCGGGCAACGCCCGGCTGGTGGAGACGGTCAGGGACCTGCGGGCCCGGGCCCGGCTCTACGGGCTGCGCGGGCTGCCCGACACGCGGATGCTGGTGGCCTCGGCCCGCGAGCACCTCGACCTTCTCGACGCCGTCGTACGCGGCGACGTCCCGGCGGCCGAGCGCCTGACCCACCACCACATCCAGCAGGTACGCGCGATCTGGTCGGCCGACCCGCCGCAGTAGGGCCCGGCGGCGGCGGACGGTTCAGCCGCCGGCGCGGGTGGCGCCGATGGAGGCGACGACCACGCAGCCGATCGCCGCCCACTCGCGGCCCTGGAGCACCTCGTGCAGGACGAACAGGCCGACGAGCGCGGCGACGGCGGGTTCCAGGCTCATCAGGATCCCGAAGACCCGCTTGGGCATCCGGCGCAGGGCCTCCAGCTCCAGCGAGTACGGGATGACCGAGGAGAGCAGGCCGACGCCGGCCCCGAGGAGCAGGACCTCGGGCCGCAGCAGGGCGTCGCCGCCCGCCACGACCCCGACGGGGGTGACGAACACCGTGGCCACGATCATGGCGAGGGTCAGCCCGCTCGCGCCGGGGAACCGGGCGCCGGTGGCCGCCGAGAACACGATGTAGGCGGCCCAGAACGTCCCGGCCAGTGCGGCGAACCCGATGCCGGCCCAGGTCGCGGAGCCCGCCTCGCCCCAGGGCGCGAGCAGGATCACGCCGGCGGCGGCCAGCGCCACCCACAGCAGGTCCAGCCGGCGGCGGGAGGACACCACGGCCAGGGTGAGCGGCCCGATGAACTCGATGGACACCGCGATCCCGATCGGCAGCCGGGCCAGGGCCTCGTAGAACGACAGGTTCATCAGGCCGAGGCTGAGCCCGAAGGCGACGCCGACGCCGAGGTCGCGCCGCGACAACCCGCGCACCTTCGGCCGCACCACGGCCAGGAGCATGACGGCGCCGGTGGCGATGCGCAGGAACACCATCGCCGCGGGAGGAACCTGCCCGAACAGGTTCTTGGCCAGCCCGGCCCCCACCTGCACCGACAGAATGGCCAGCAGCACCAGCCCCGGCGGCGGCACCGCGTCCGACGCCGCCCGCAGCGCCCTGCCGGCCCGTGGCCCCGCGCGATACGGCTCGGCTGCCCCGGACAGCGATTCAGCCGTCATGCCCAACCCTCACCCGTCACCCCGATCAGCGCAAACTCCGCAATCATACGTGTAGACAGATGATGCAGAACGGGCGACGGACCCGCCGGACTACTCCCAGCGGAAGGTGCGGGCGGCCAGGGCGAGGGCGGCGACGGCCCAGCAGAGCAGCACGAGCAGCGGGCCGCCGGGGAAGCCGCCGCCGTCGCTGAGGACGCCGCGCAGGCCGGAGGTGAGCGCGCTGATCGGCAGCAGTTCCAGCACCTGCCGCACCCCGCCCGGGAACCGGTCCAGCGGGAACAGCACGCCGCCGAGCCCGAGCAGCACCAGGTAGACGAGGTTGGCCCCGGCGAGTGTCGCCTCCGCCCGCAGCGTGCCGGCCATGAGCAGGCCGAGGCCGCTGAAGGCCGCCGTGCCGAGCAGCAGGAGCGGCACGGCCCACAGCGGGCCGCCGTGCGGCGACCAGCCGAGGGCCAGGGCCACCACGGTGATCACCACGATCTGCAGCACCTCCACCGCGACGACGGCGACGGTCTTGGCCAGCAGGAGCCCGGTCCGCGACAGCGGGGTGGCGCCCAGGCGCCGGAGCACGCCGTACCGCCGCTCGAAGCCGGTGGCGATGGCCTGGCCGGTGAACGCGGTCGACATGACCGCGAGCGCGAGGATGCCGGGGGCGACGAAGTCGACCCGCCGGCCGCCGCCGACGTCCACGAGTGGGGCCGCGGAGAAGCCCGCCAGCAGCAGGATCGGGATGATCAGGGTGAGCAGGAGCTGCTCGCCGTTGCGCAGCGTGGCCCGGATCTCCGCGCCCGCCTGCGCGAGCACCATCCGGTGCAGCGGCGCGGCTCCGGGCCGCGGGGTGAGGTCCAGCGTGGTGATCGCGCTCACCGCAGCTCCCTGCCGGTCAGTTCGAGGAAGACGTCCTCCAGCGTGCGCCGCTCGATGCGCAGGTCCTCGGTGGTCACGCCCTCGGTGGCGCACCACGCGGTGACGGTCGCCAGCAGCTGGGGGCCGACCTGTCCCTCGATGATGTAGTGCCCCGACGGCGACTCCTTGGCGGCGCTGCCCGGCGGCAGCGCCGCGAGCAGTTCCTCCACGTCGAGGCCGGGGCGGGCACGGAACCTGAGCTGGCGCTCGGCGCCGGTCAGCTCCGACGGTGTGCCCTCGGCGACCACCCGTCCGTGGTCGATGACCACCACGTGGTCGGAGAGCCTCTCGGCCTCGTCCATCTGGTGGGTCGTCAGCACGACCGACACCCCGGCGTCGCGCAGCGCGGTGACCAGGTCCCAGCAGGCGTGCCTGGCCTGCGGGTCGAGCCCGGCCGTCGGCTCGTCCAGGAAGACCAGCTCGGGCCGCCCGACGACGGCCGCCGCGAGCGACAGGCGCTGCTGCTGGCCGCCCGACAGCCGCCGGTACGGCGTGCGCGCGTGCGCGGTCAGGCCCAGCAGGGCGAGCAGGGCGTCCGGATCGAGGGGGTGGGCGTAGAACCGGGAGACCACGCGCAGCCATTCGCCCGCGCGGGCGGCCGGCGGCACCCCGCCCGCCTGCGGCATGATGCCCAGGCGCGGCTTCAGCGCGGGATCGGCCGGGTCGAGCCCGAGCACCCGCACGGTCCCGCCGTCCGGCCTGCGGAACCCCTCGCAGATCTCGATCGTGGAGGTCTTGCCCGCGCCGTTCGGGCCGAGGATGGCGGTGACCGCGCCCCGGGCGCAGGTGAAGGCCAGCCCGTCGACGGCCGTGGTGCGGCCGTACCGCTTGACCAGTCCGTCGATCTCGACCGCCGGCGCGCCGTCACCCACCGCGCCGTCACCCACCGCTGTCACCCACGCCGCCGGGCGTGCTGCCTACCCCGGTCACGCGACCGGCCTCCCCTCACAGACGCGACCGCGCGGCGGGACGGAAATCCGGACCCCGCTCCACGCCGTCGACTGCATCGAGTTTAGGGAGCGGCGGGCGCGCTCTCGTCGGCGGACGCCGCTCGCGAACGTCCGCGGAGTAAAGAGCACGGAAAACCTTCGCGGCGCCGTCGTCGCAGGTTAGGTAAGCCTTGCCTGCGTGAGAAATTGCATGCCCGCCGACCCCGTCTTGGGTTTGTCGACCGGGAAGGAATTACGGCACACTGATGTTGTGAAAAACGTGCAGGGGCGACAGAGCGTGGAGAAGGCCGTGGCGACGCGGCCGTTCTCGGCGTCCGCGTCCCCCGCGCGTGAGGCCGCCGCCATCGGCGCCGGCAGGGGCGACATCAGCGCCGAGCGGGGCACCCGGGCCAGGGTGGCCCGGCTCATCCTGGAACACGGGCCGGTGACCGCCGCGGCGCTCGGCGAGCGGCTCGGGCTGACACCGGCCGCGGTACGCCGTCACCTCGACGCGCTGCTGGCCGACGGCATGATCGAGCCGCGTACGGCCCGCCCCCGCGGTCAGCGGGGACGCGGCAGGCCGGCCAAGATGTTCGCGATCACCGACGCGGGCCGCAGCGCCTTCGTCCACGCCTACGACGACCTGGCCGGCAGCGCGCTGCGCTTCCTGGCCGAGCGCCTGGGCGGCGAGGCGGTGTCGGAGTTCGCGCGGGCGCAGGTGTCCGGGCTGGTCGGCAGGCTGGAGACGCTGATGCGCGAGGTCCCGGCCGAGCAGCGGGTCCGCGTGCTGGCGGAGGCGCTGTCGACGGAGGGATACGCGGCGTCCGCGACCGAGACCGGCAAGGGCGGCGAGCAGCTCTGCCAGCATCACTGCCCGGTGGCGCACGTCGCGGCGGCGTTCCCGCAGCTGTGCGAGGCGGAGACCGAGGCGTTCGCCCGGCTGCTCGGCACTCCGGTGCAGCGGCTGGCCACGATCGCCAACGGCGACGGTGTCTGCACCACCCACGTCAGTTCACCCGCGCTGGCCGCGCGGCACGGCCGTACCGATCCGCCGGTCGCACCCGCACCGGCCGCACACATATCGAGCACAACGACGAGCAAGGAGTCCGGCAGGTGACTGTCACCGACCGCCCGGAGCTGGAAGGCCTCGGGAATTACAAGTTCGGCTGGGCCGACGCGGACGTGGCGGGGGCCACGGCCCGGCGTGGGTTGTCCGAAGAGGTCGTCCGCAACATCTCCGCGCTCAAGAACGAGCCGGAGTGGATGCTCGACCTGCGCCTCAAGGGCCTCCGGCTGTTCCACAAGAAGCCGCTGCCGACCTGGGGCTCCGACCTCACGGGCATCGACTTCGACAACATCAAGTACTTCGTGCGCTCCACCGAGAAGCAGGCCGCCTCCTGGGACGAGCTGCCGCCCGACATCAAGAACACCTACGACAAGCTCGGCATCCCGGAGGCGGAGAAGCAGCGCCTCATCGCCGGCGTCGCCGCCCAGTACGAGTCCGAGGTCGTCTACCACAAGATCCGTGAGGACCTCGAGGAGAAGGGCGTCATCTTCGTCGACACCGACACCGGCCTGCGCGAGCACGAGGAGCTCTTCAAGGAGTACTTCGGCACGGTGATCCCGGTGGGCGACAACAAGTTCGCCGCGCTCAACACGTCCGTGTGGTCCGGTGGCTCGTTCATCTACGTGCCGCCGAACGTGAACGTCGAGATCCCGCTGCAGGCCTACTTCCGGATCAACACCGAGAACATGGGCCAGTTCGAGCGGACGCTGATCATCGTGGACGAGAACTCCTACGTCCACTACGTCGAGGGCTGCACCGCGCCGATCTACTCGTCCGACTCGCTGCACTCGGCGGTCGTCGAGATCGTCGTGAAGAAGGGCGCCCGCTGCCGCTACACGACGATCCAGAACTGGTCGAACAACGTCTACAACCTGGTCACCAAGCGCGCCGTGGCGTACGAGGGCGCGACCATGGAGTGGATCGACGGGAACATCGGCTCCAAGGTCACGATGAAGTACCCGGCCGTCTACCTCATGGGCGAGCACGCCAAGGGCGAGACGCTGTCGGTCGCCTTCGCCGGCGAGGGCCAGCACCAGGACGCGGGCGCCAAGATGGTGCACCTCGCGCCGAAGACCTCCTCGACGATCATCTCCAAGTCCGTCGCGCGCGGCGGCGGCCGCACGTCCTACCGCGGCCTGGTGCAGATCGACGAGGGCGCGGCCGGCTCGGCCTCGACCGTCAAGTGCGACGCGCTGCTGGTCGACCAGATCAGCCGGTCCGACACCTACCCGTACGTCGACGTCCGCGAGGACGACGTCTCGATGGGCCACGAGGCCACGGTCTCCAAGGTGTCGGAGGACCAGCTGTTCTACCTGATGAGCCGGGGCCTCGGCGAGGACGAGGCGATGGCCATGATCGTCCGTGGGTTCGTGGAGCCGATCGCCCGCGAGCTGCCCATGGAGTACGCCCTGGAGCTCAACCGCCTGATCGAGCTGCAGATGGAAGGAGCGGTCGGCTGATGGGCCTGGAGACCAAACCGCTGTCGACGCTGCACGAGAAGGCGTCGTACGACGTGGCGGACTTCCCGGTGCCGACGGGCCGCGAGGAGGAGTGGCGCTTCACGCCGCTCGCGCGGCTGAAGGGGCTGCACGACGGCACGGCCGCCGTCACCGGCGGCGTCGTGGTGGACGTCGACGCCGCGCCCGAGGTGCGCGTCGAGACCGTCGCCCGCGACGACGCCCGGCTCGGCCGGGCCTACACCCCGGCCGACCGGGTCAGCGCGCAGGCGTACTCGTCGTTCGAGAAGGCCACCGTCGTCACGGTGCCGAGGATGACGGCCGCCTCCCGGCCCACCGTGATCACGCTGCGCGGGTCCGGGGCCGGCGCCGCCGCCTACGGGCACATCCTCGTGTCGGTGGAGCCGATGGCCGAGGCCGTGCTGGTCCTGGACCACCGCGGCAGCGCGGTCTACGCCGACAACGTCGAGTTCGACGTGGCCGAGGGCGCGACGCTGAAGGTCGTCAGCCTGCAGGACTGGGACGACGACGCCGTGCACGTCTCCCACCACCACGCGAGGCTCGGCAAGGACGCGACGTTCCGGTCGTTCGTGGTCACCCTCGGCGGCGACCTCGTACGGCTGTCGCCCTCGGTGTCGTACACCGCCCCGGGCGGCGACGCCGACCTCACCGGGCTCTACTTCGTGGACGCCGGGCAGCACCTGGAGCACCGCCTGCTGGTGGACCACAGCGTGCCGAACTGCCGCAGCAACGTGACCTACAAGGGCGCGCTGCAGGGCGACGCCGCCCACGCGGTCTGGATCGGCGACGTGATCATCCGGGCCGAGGCCGAGGGCACCGACACCTACGAGCTCAACCGCAACCTCATCCTCACCGACGGCGCCCGCGCCGACTCGGTGCCGAACCTGGAGATCCTCACCGGCGAGGTCGCGGGAGCGGGCCACGCGTCCGCCTCCGGCCGCCTCGACGACGAGCACATCTTCTACCTGCAGGCCCGCGGCATCCCGTTCGACGAGGCCCGCCGCCTGGTCATCCACGGGTTCTTCGCCCAGCTGCTGGAGAAGATCCAGCTTCCGGAGCTGCGCGAGCGCGTGCTGTCCGCGGTCGAGGCGGAGCTGGCCCGATGAGCGGGGAGCCCCGCTGGGAGAAGGTCTGCCAGGTCGCCGACATCCCCGACGGGGGCGTCGTCGGCCTGGAGGTCGAGGACACGCCGGTCGCGCTGGTGCGGACCGGCGGCGAGGTCTTCGCCCTGCGCGACGTGTGCTCGCACGCCGAGGTCCGCCTCAGCGAGGGCGAGGTCTACGACAACACGCTGGAGTGCTGGCTGCACGGCTCCTGCTTCGACCTGCGCAGCGGCAAGCCCACCGGGCCGCCCGCGACCAGGCCCGTCAACGTCTACCGAGTCAAGATCGAAGGCGACGACGTGTACGTCTCGCTCTCGAAGGAGTAAATACCAGTGTCCACCCTTGAGATTCGTGACCTGCACGTCGCCGTGGGCGACAAGGAGATCCTGCGCGGCGTCGACCTGACGGTCCGCAGCGGCGAGACGCACGCCATCATGGGCCCGAACGGCTCGGGCAAGTCCACGCTGGCGTACGCCGTCGCGGGGCACCCCAAGTACACCGTCACCTCCGGCACCGTCCTGCTCGACGGCGAGGACCTGCTGGACATGGCGGTGGACGAGCGCGCCCGCGCCGGCCTGTTCCTGGCCATGCAGTACCCGGTCGAGGTCCCCGGCGTCAGCGTGTCGAACTTCCTGCGCTCGGCGATCACCGCGGTCCGCGGCGAGGCGCCGAAGCTGCGCGAGTTCGCCAAGGAGCTGAAGTCGGGCATGGACGCGCTGTCCATCGACCCGGCGTTCGCCCAGCGCAACACCAACGAGGGCTTCTCCGGCGGTGAGAAGAAGCGGCACGAGATCCTCCAGCTGGAGCTGCTCAAGCCGAAGATCGCGGTGCTGGACGAGACCGACTCGGGCCTCGACGTCGACGCCCTGCGCGTGGTCTCCGAGGGCGTCAACCGGTTCCGCGCCTCCGGCGACACCGGCGTGCTGCTGATCACCCACTACACCCGCATCCTGCGCTACGTGAAGCCGGACTTCGTCCACGTCTTCGCCGGCGGGCGCGTGGTGGAGGAGGGCGGCCCCGAGCTGGCCGACAAGCTGGAGGCCGAGGGCTACGAGGCGTACACCACGAAGGCGGCGTCCGCCTGATGAGTGCCGTGTCCGGCTTCGACGTGGAGAGGATCAGGAAGGACTTCCCGGTCCTCACCCGCGAGCTTCCCGGAGGCAGGCCGCTGGTCTACCTCGACTCCGGCAACTCCTCCCAGAAGCCGGCCCAGGTGGTCGAGACCATGCGCGACCACCTGACCTGGCACTACGGCAACGTCGGCCGGGCCCTGCACGTGCTCGGCAGCGAGTCGACCGTCGCGTACGAGGAGGCCCGCGACAAGATCGCCGCGTTCGTCGGGGCGCCGTCGCGGGACGAGATCGTCTTCACCAAGAACGCCTCCGAGGCCCTCAACCTCGTGGCGTACGCCTTCGGCAACCCCGTCGGCGAGGACGAGCGGTTCCGGATGGGCCCCGGCGACGAGATCGTCATCTCGGAGATGGAGCACCACTCCAACATCGTGCCGTGGCAGCTGCTCGCGCAGCGCACCGGCGCGACGCTGCGCTGGTTCCCGGTGACCGACGAGGGCCGCCTCGACGTCGAGGGCCTGGAGGAGCTGGTCAACGAGCGGACGAAGATCGTCTCGATCACGCACCAGTCGAACGTGCTGGGCACGGTCAACTCGGTCTCGCCGATCCTGGCGCGGGCGCGCGAGGTCGGCGCGCTGATGATGCTCGACGCGTCGCAGTCCGTGCCGCACCAGGCCGTGGACGTGGCCGAGCTGGGCGTCGACTTCGTCGCGTTCACCGGTCACAAGATGGTGGGTCCCTCCGGTATCGGCGTGCTGTGGGGCCGGCGTGAGCTGCTCGAGGCGATGCCGCCGTTCCTCGGCGGCGGCGAGATGATCGAGGCGGTCTGGATGGACCACTCGACGTACGCGCCGGTGCCGCACAAGTTCGAGGCCGGGACGCCGCCCATCGTCGAGGCGATCGGGCTCGGCGCGGCGGTCGACTACCTGAACGCCGTCGGCATGGACCAGATCAAGGCGCACGAGAAGGAACTGGTGGCGTACGCCCTGGAGGCGCTGCCGGAGATCCCCGGCCTCAGGATCATCGGGCCCCGCACGCCCATCGCCCGCGGCGGCACGATCTCGTTCACGCTGGAGGGCATCCACCCCCACGACGTGGGGCAGATCCTCGACGACGTGTACGGGATCGCGGTCCGGGTAGGTCATCACTGCGCCCGGCCGCTGCATCTCAGGTTCGGCATCCCGGCCACCACACGGGCGTCTTTCTACCTGTACAACACGACGGCCGAGATCGACGCACTGGTCCGCGGCCTCCACCACGTGCAGAAGGTGTTCGGCTGAACATGATCGCTGAATCCATGTACCAGGAGCTGATCCTGGAGCACTACAAGCATCCCCAGGGGCGCGGCCTGCGTGAGCCCTTCGACGCCGAGGTTCACCACGTCAACCCCACCTGCGGCGACGAGCTGACGCTGCGGGTGAAGGTGGCCGACGGCGGCAAGGTGCTCGACGTGTCCTACGACGGCCAGGGCTGCTCGATCAGCCAGGCCGCCGCCTCGGTGCTGCACGAGCTCGCCACCGGCTCCACGGTGGACGAGTCGCTGTCGGTGGTGGAGGAGTTCACCCGGCTGATGCAGGGCAGGGGCCAGGTGGAGCCCGACGAGGACGTGCTGGGCGACGCCGTGGCGTTCGCCGGCGTGGCGAAGTTCCCGGCCAGGGTCAAGTGCGCGCTGCTGGCCTGGATGGCCTACAAGGACGCGCTGATGCGGAGCCAGGGATGACCGGACACCCCACCGGTGTTGACACCCTGGCTGGGCGCACAGACCGGCCCGGGAGAAGAGCTGAGGAGACGACGTGAGCAAGCCCACCGAGACCCCGACGGGAACCGTGACCGAGACCGCCGAGCCCGGCGCCTTCGACGGGTCTCCCAGTCTGGACGACCTGATGGAGGCGCTGAAGGACGTCGTCGACCCCGAGCTCGGGATCAACGTGGTCGACCTGGGCCTCGTCTACGGCGTCAACCTCGACCCGGCCGGCGAGGGTGAGCGGCCGATCGCGACGATCGACATGACGCTCACCAGCGCCGCCTGCCCCCTCACCGACGTCATCGAGGACCAGGCCAACTCGGCGCTCGCCGACCTGGTCTCCAACGTGGTCATCAACTGGGTCTGGCTGCCGCCGTGGGGCCCGGACAAGATCACTGACGAGGGCCGCGACCAGCTCAGGATGCTCGGCTTCAACGTCTGATCCGTCCCGCTGCCCGTCCATGGCGGCCTTCCGCCGGGAGGCCGCCCGCCGGTGCTCATCCCGCCGCGCGGGTCCGCGTCGCCCCGCGCCGCGCGGGAATGCCGTAGAGTGATTCTTTGCTCCATCTTGTGCGACGCGAGTCGAGTGTCCGCGGGAAGCCGCCGCCAGGCGGCCCACCGCACCGGACGCCGGCTTGTGGTTCTCTGGGTGCACGGTTTCAGGGCGCACGGTTCTCCGGGCCCAGGGCCGCCGGTCAGTCATCGGCGTGCCGCGCCCCGATCGGTACGGCTCGCCGTACGTCATGGGTCGTCCTTTCGCAGAAGTGACGCCCCGCGTGCTCCGGCACGTTCTCAACCCGCCCACGTGGCGGGATCTCCTACGAAAGGCACGATTACGTGACCATGCTTGACCTCGGTGACGGCGCGACCGCCGGTATCACCGAGAACCCCGTTGAGTTCGCGGATCTGGGACTGCCCAGGCCGCTCGTGACGGGGCTCGCCCGGCAGGGCATCACAGCGCCGTTCCCGATCCAGCAGGCGGCCATTCCCGACATCCTCGCCGGACTCGACGTCCTCGGGCGGGGCCGGACCGGCTCCGGCAAGACCCTCGCGTTCGGCCTGCCCACGCTGGCCAGGATCGCGGGGGAGCGGGCCCGCCCCCGGCGGCCCCGCGCCCTCGTCCTCGTGCCCACCCGCGAGCTCGCGCTCCAGGTGGCGAACGCCATCGAGCCGCTCGGCCGGGGGCTGTCGCTGCGCACCAGGACCGTCGTCGGCGGCATGCCGATGGGCCGTCAGATCGAGGATCTGCGCCGCGGGGTCGACGTCGTCGTCGCCACGCCCGGCCGCCTCACCGACCTGATCGAGCAGGGCGAGTGCGACCTCGGCGAGGTCGAGATCACCGTCCTGGACGAGGCCGACCACATGTGCGACCTTGGGTTCCTCCCGGTGGTGACCGCGCTGCTGGCGCGCACGCCGGCCGACGGCCAGCGGCTGCTGTTCTCCGCGACGCTCGACGGCGACGTGGACAAGCTGGTCCAGCGGTTCCTGACGGACCCGGTCGTCCACTCGCTGGACCCGGCCACCTCCCCCGTCGACACGATGGAGCACCACCTGCTCCAGGTGCACCGGGAGGAGAAGACGGACGTCACGGCGGAGATCGCCAACCGCGACGGGCGGACCATCCTGTTCGTGCGGACCCAGCACGGCGTGGACCGGGTCGTCAAGCAACTGGCCCGGGCGGGGGTCCGCGCCGGCGGCCTGCACGGCGGCAAGCGGCAGAACCAGCGCACCCGCATCCTCGACGGGTTCCGCCGGGGCGACATCGGCGTGCTCGTCTGCACGGACGTCGCGGCCCGCGGCATCCACGTGGACGACGTGAGTCTCGTGCTGCACGTGGACCCGCCGGCCGACCACAAGAGCTACCTGCACCGCGGCGGCCGTACGGCCCGCGCCGGCGAGCACGGGGTGGTTCTGACGCTGGTGCTGCCGAGCGAGCGCCGCGCCACCGAGTCGCTGACCCGCAAGGCGGGGGTCGTCGCATCCCGGCACCGGGTGGCTCCGGGCGACCCGATCCTGGCCGACATCGCCGGGGCCAGGCGGCCGAGCGGCGACACGGTGCCCGTGTGGGAACCGGAGGTGCGTACGCCGCTGCGGTCCCGGCCGGACGACCAGTCCCGGGCCGGCCGCCCCCGGCGCTTCGGCGACCGTTCCCGCGGCGGTGGCGGCGGCGGTGGCACCGGGCGTGCCGGTGGCGACCGTTCCTTCAACGGCGAGCGTTCCTACGGCGGCGACCGGCCGCACAGTGCTGACCGGCCGCACAGCGGTGACCGCTCCTACGGCGGTGGCGGACGTCCCCGCGGTGGCAGTGGCGGCGGTGGCGGCTACAGCGGTGGCGGGCGCGGCGGCGGCCGCCGGTACACCGGCCGCTGACGCGCCTCTGACCCAGGCCGCCTGACCCGGGCCTTCTGACGGCGCCTTCTCCGACTGGCCCTCCCGAGGGGAGGGATCGCGATCCGGATGCTGATCGCGATCCCTCCCCTCGGTGCTTTCCCGGTGCGTCCCCGGCGGCGTCGCTCAGCCCTTGAGGCCGCTCAGCACGATCCCCCGGGTGAAGTAGCGCTGGAAGACCAGGAAGAAGACGATCGACGGCAGAGAGGCGAGCAGGCCGCCCGCCATGATCGCTCCCTGGTTCTGCGCCCCAGTGAAGTAGGAGTTGAGGCGCGCGAGCGCGACCGGGATGTTCGCCATCTCGTCGCTCTGCACGAGGATCAGCGGCCAGAGGAAGTTGTTCCACTCGGCGAGCACGATGAAGATCGACATCGCGGCGAGGGCGGGGCGCAGCAGCGGCAGCACGATCCGCCACCAGATGCGCCACTCCCCGGCCCCGTCGACCCGGGCCGCCTGGACGAGCTCGTCCGGGATCGAGTGGAGGAACTGCACCAGGAAGAACAGCACGAACGCCTTGGCCAGCGCCGGGACGACGTAGCCCTGGTAGGTGTCCAGCCAGCCCAGGTTCCGCATGATGACGTAGTTGGGCACCAGCGTGGTCTGCCAGGGCACCATCATCGAGGCGACGATCATCAGGAAGATCAGCCGTCTGCCCGGCACCCGGTGCTTCGTGATCACGTACGCCGCCAGCGAGGCGATCAGCAACGAGCCGGCCGTGATCGCGACCGTGATCACCAGGCTGTTGAACATGAACCGGCCGAAGCCGAAGTCGACCTGGAACCGCTGGAAGATGCCCTGGAGATGGCCGGGGTTGACCGCGGTGGGGGAGTAGCCGGGGTCGTAGAAGTTGTCCAGGGTGGGGTGTTCGGGCACGAACGACGGCGGCTGCCTGTCGATCTCCGTCACCGGTTTGAACACCGTGATCACCATCCAGTAGAACGGCGCGATCATGGTGAGCGACAGCAGGTAGAACGGCAGGCGCAGCAGGACGCCGCGCCGGGCGCCGCCGGGCCGGACGGTCATCAGAGCTCCTTCAGGGCGCGGCCGATGCGGAGGTTGACCATGCTGAGCGCGAAGATGATCACGAAGAGCACCCACGCGATCGCCGAGGCGTAGCCGAGCTTGAAGTGCGTGAAGCCCTGGTCGTAGAGGTAGGGCACGATCATCAGGCCCGAGTCGAGCACGCCGCCGATGTTGTTGGTGCCCCGGAACACGATGTAGACGGCTTCAAAGACCTGGAACGCCCCGATCAGGCCGGTCACGACCACGTACGTGGTGACCGGGCGCAGCAGCGGCAGCGTCACCCGGCGGAACTGCTGCCAGGGCGTGGCGCCGTCGATGCGGGCGGCCTCGTAGTACTCCTGGGGGATGGTGTTGAGCCCGGCGACGTACAGGACCATGCCGTAGCCCATCCCGCCCCACACCGACATGAGCACGAGGATCGGGATCGTGAGCCAGGGCGTGGCCAGCCACTCGACTGCCCGGCCGCCGAACCATCCGGCGACGGTGTTGGCCAGGCCGAAGTCGCCCGGATTGAAGATCCACTTCCAGAGCAGCATGAGCGCGATGGACGAGGTCACCGAGGGCAGGAAGAAGACGGTCCGCATGACGCGGTGCGGCCAGCCCGACCCGCTGAAGGCCAGCGCGAGACCGAGCGACAGCAGCGTGCCGATGCCGACGGACGCCACCACGTAGAGGAACGTGTTGCCGAGGGCGTGCCGGAACCGGTCGTCGTCGAACAGCAGGCGCCGGAAGTTCTCCAGCCCGGTGAACTCGGGGGCGGTCACCCCGTCGAACCTCGTGAAGCTGAGATAGAGCGAGTTGGCCAGCGGCCAGACCAGGAAGCCGGCGAACAGGGCGAGGAACGGCAGCAGCATCAGATAGGACGTGCCGTGGCGGCGCCATCGGTGCCGGGAGACGGCGGCAGGGGTTGCCATCAGATTCTCCAGTCGGAAGGGGGCCGCCCCGCGGTCCGTACGGACGCGAGGCGGCCGGTGAGGGGTGCCGCGGCCGGTGAGAGGTCAGGTGTCACCGGCCGGTCCGCGGCCGTGGGCGGGCGGTCAGCCGGCGTTGCGCTCCATGACCTTGGCGGCCTCGCCCAGGGCCGTCTTCATGTCGGCCTTGCCGAGGATCGCCGACTGGAGGTGCTTGGCCACGTCGCCCGCGCTCTCGTCCCAGCCGGGGCATCCGGGGGCCGCGGCGCCGGTGCTGATGATCTTCGCGAACACCTCGGACTGCTGCGGCTGGAACGGAGAGTCGGCCACCTTGTCCGGACGCGGCGGGAGGTAGGAGACGTTGCGGGCCTTCGACTCGGCGTTCACCGCGTCGACCGCCTCGTCGGTGTAGAGGTACTTCACGAAGTCGGCCGCCTGCTGGATGTGCTTGCTGTAGGACGTCACCCCGACCGCCCGGCCGCCGATGAAGGTCGTCGGGCCCGCCGGGCCGGCCGGCAGCGGGGCCACCGCCCACCTGCCCTTCAGCTTGGGCTTGGAAGTGTCGATGACGAGGGCGTTCCAGTTGCCGCCGTAGACCATCGCGGTGCCCGCGTCCAGCGCGTCCGAGGTGGTGACCGTGTCGGTGGGCGCGCCGTACTTGTGGTGCAGGTCGATCCAGAACGACAGCGCCCGCTCGGCCTCGGGGGTGCCGAGCGAGGGCTTGCAGTCCGGCGTGTAGAAGCTGCCGCCGGCCTGGTAGAGGAAGTTGAAGTAGCCGATCCAGTCGAGGTTGCCCCAGTCGATGCCGAACGGCGTCCTGACCCCGGCGTCCTTGAGCTTCCGGATGTCGGCGGTCAGTTCGTCCCAGGTCGCGGGCGGCTCCTTGATCCCGGCCTTCTCGAACAGGTCGGTGCGGTAGTAGAGGGCCTCGGTGGACATGTCGAGCGGGATGCCGTAGACGGTGCCGTCGGGGGAGACGGCCGACTTCCACTGGGCGGGCTGCGCCTGCGCCTTGAGCTGCTCGACGCCGTACTTGCGCAGGTCGACCATCCCGCCGCGCAGGCCGAACTGGATGGTCCAGGTCATGCCGCCGGAGACGACGTCCGGCCCGCTGCGGCTGGTGGAGGCCGCGAGCAGCTTGGCGTACGCGTCGTCCCAGCTCAGCGTCTGCACCTTGATCGTCACATTGGGGTGCGACTTCGTGTACAGGTCGGCCGCCTTCTGGAAGGCCGCGCTCTCGTCGTCGCCTCCGGTGGACCACCACGTGATCGCGGCGGGGGCGTTCGCGTCGGCCTGCCGGGTCTCCGGGGTGCCGCTCGTCGCGCAGCCCGCGCCGAGGGTGATCAGGCCGGTGATGAGGGCGGCGCGGGCGGCCGCTGTCGTTCGTCGCATGGGGTCTCCGATCTCACGGACGGTGATCGATTGACATGTCGTGCCCCCGAGAGGCGGCCGCCGCGAGACCGTGCCGTGCGGACGCACCTCACACGCGTGGAATTCGTGCAGAGTCCAGCACTAAACCGGATTAGTTGCAAGAGGGTCTTTCAGTCCGTCAATCCGGGCTTTACAGGTCATCAGGCGTGATTACGCAGGTGATCGCCGTATCCGATCAGGAGATTCGTTCCGGTTGGCGACCCTTAACCGGGTCAGAACCCTGAAACGAGGCACTTGTGTAGCCTTGACCGGCGTATGCCCCACCAGTCCACGGGAGCCCCCATGTTCGTTGACATGCCCCTCGACCACCTGCGTGCGTACCTGCCCGAGCGCCGGGAGCCGGCGGACTTCGACGACTTCTGGGACCGGACGCTCGCCGAGGCGCGCGAGCACGACCTGAACGCCGTCTTCGAGCCGTACGAGGCGGACCTCGCGCTGGTGGACGTGGCCGATGTGACGTTCGCCGGGTTCGGCGGGCATCCGATCAAGGGGTGGTTCATCGCGCCGGCGGGCGCGTCCGGCCCGCTGCCGTGTGTGATGGAGTTCATCGGGTACGGCGGCGGCCGCGGCCGGCCGCACGACTGGCTGCTGTGGCCCGCCGCGGGCTACGCGACCTTCGTGATGGACACCCGCGGGCAGGGCGGCACCTGGCGCTCGGGCGACACGCCCGACCCGGTCGGCGGCAACGGCGCGCAGATCCCCGGCAAGCTCACCCAGGGCGTGTTCGACCGGCACGACTACTACTACCGGCGGCTCTACACCGACGTCGTGCGGGCGGTGGAGGCGGCCAGGTCGCATCCCCTCGTGGACGCCGGGCGCGTCGTCGTGACCGGCGGCAGCCAGGGCGGCGGCATGGCGCTGGCCGCCGCGGCGCTCGTGCCGGACCTCGCGTACGCGTTCGTCAACGTGCCGTTCATGTGCGACATCCGGCACGCGGTGGAGATCACCGACGAGGACCCGTACGGCGAGCTGGGGCGGTTCTGCGGCATCCACCGCACCCGGGTCGAGGAGATCTTCGCCACGCTCGGCTACTTCGACGGGCTGCACTTCGCGGCGCGGGCCCGCACGCCCGCCCGGTTCTCCGTCGCCCTACGCGACGGCGTCACCCCGCCCTCCACCGTGTTCGGGGCGTACAACCACTACGCCGGCCCGAAGGACATCACCGTGTGGCCGTTCAACGGCCACGAGGGCGGGGAGTCGCAGCAGGCCCTGGAGCAGCTCCGGCTGGCCCGCAAGATCCTCGGCTGAGTCCGGCCGGACGCGGGCGTGATCTCGCCCTGTGATCTCGCAGGGTGGACGCGGGGCGCGGACTCCCCGCGTCCGCAACTACCCTGGGGCCGATACCCTGAACGGGCAGGCCCACGATTCCGAGAGAGACCATGAAGACCTTCGAAGAGCTGTTCGCCGAGCTGACAGACAAGGCCCGGACCCGGCCCGCGGGGTCCGGCACCGTGGCCGCGCTGGACGCCGGTGTCCATGCCATCGGCAAGAAGGTCGTCGAGGAGGCCGCGGAGAGCTGGATGGCGGCCGAGCACGAGTCGGCGGAGCGGGCGGCGGAGGAGATCTCCCAGCTCCTCTACCACGTCCAGGTGCTCATGCTGGCCCGCGGGATCGGGCTGGACGAGGTCTACAAGCATCTGTAGCCGCCGCGGCGGCCCCGGATGTCCTGAATCTCATCGACCTCGTCCTGCCTGGAAGGATCTTTCACTCATGCTGCGCATCGCCGTACCGAACAAGGGCGCGCTCTCCGAGGGCGCCCAGACCATGCTGAAGGAGGCGGGCTACCGCCAGCGCAGGGACAGCAAGGAACTCGTGGTCGTCGACTCCGAGAACTCCTGCGAGCTGTTCTTCCTGCGCCCCCGCGACATCGCCGTCTACGTCGGCGAGGGCACCCTGGACGCCGGCATCACCGGGCGCGACATGCTCTTCGACTCCGGGGCGCCGGCCGAGGAGGTCATGCCGCTCGGGTTCGGGCGGTCCACGTTCCGCTTCGCCGCCCCGGCCGGCGCCCACTCCGGCGTGGCCGGCCTGTCCGGCCTGCGCATCGCCACCTCGTACGCCGGGCTGCTCGGCAAGTACCTGGCCGACCAGGGCGTGGACGCCCGGGTGATCAAGCTCGACGGCGCGGTCGAGACCGCGATAAGGCTCGGCGTCGCCGACGCGGTGGCCGACGTGGTGGAGACCGGCACGACGCTGCGCAACGTCGGGCTCGAAGTCTTCGGGGAGCCGATCGCGCACTCCGAGGCCATCCTGATCAAGCGGGCCGGGGCGCCGGAGGCTAACGGCTTCCAGCAGCTCATCCGCCGCCTGCAGGGCGTGCTGGTGGCCCGCGACTTCGTCATGATCGACTACGACATCCGGGCCGAGCGCATCGACGAGGCCATCTCGATCACCCCGGGCATGGAGGGGCCGACCGTCTCCCCGCTGCACCGCGAGGGCTGGGTGGCGGTGCGGGCGATGGTCCCGCGCAAGGGCCACCAGCAGGTCATGGACCAGCTCTGGGAGATCGGCGCCAAGGCGATCCTCGTCACCGCCATCTTCGCCTGCCGCCTGTGACCCGTGGGGCCGGCCGCACGCGATGACATTTGTCATCGCGGAGGCCGGAGGCATCCCACTGCCGCGTTTCCCGGCACGCTTCTAGTTTTGTCGGCATGAACGCCATCTCCTTCACGGACGTCACCAAGAGGTACGGCGACGTGCTCGCGGTCGACGGCCTCGACCTGGAGGTCCCGGCCGGCAGCACGGTCGCGCTCCTCGGGCCGAACGGGGCCGGGAAGTCCACCTCCATCAACATGCTGCTGGGCCTGCTGAGGCCCTCGGCGGGCGAGATCCGGGTCTTCGGCGAGCCGCCGGAGACCGCCGTCGCCCACGGCGAGATCGGCGCGATGCTCCAGGAGGGCGAGCTGATCCCCGAGCTGACCGTGGCCGAGACCGTGGACTTCGTCCGCCGGCTCTACCCGAACCCCCTGCCGCGCGAGGAGATCCTCCGGCTCGCCGACCTCACCGAGCTGGCCGGGCGGCGGGCGAACCGGCTCTCCGGCGGGCAGACCCAGCGGGTCCGCTTCGCCCTGGCGGTCGCGGGCGGGCCGAGGCTGCTGCTGCTCGACGAGCCGACCGCGGCCATGGACGTCGAGTCCCGCCGTACGTTCTGGGAGAACATGCGCCGATACGCGGCGCAGGGGCGCACGATCCTGTTTGCGACGCACTACCTGGAGGAGGCCGACGAGAACTCCGACCGGGTCGTCGTGATCGCGCGGGGGCGGGTCGTGGCCGACGGCACCGCCGCCGAGATCAAGGCCGGGGTGGCCGGGCAGACGGTGAGCTTCCGGCTGGGCGACCAGCCGGCCGCCGGGCTGGAGAGCCTGCCGGGCACGACCGGCGTGGAGCTCCAGGCGGGCCGCGTCACGCTGCGCACCACCGACCTCGACTCGACGGTCGAGGCGCTGTACCGGAAGACCACCCTCGACGTGCGCGATCTCCAGGTCCACGGGGCCGATCTGGAGGACGCCTTCCTCGCTCTCACCAAGGAGTCGTGACGATGCCGCACTACCTGAAGGTCGAAGTGCTGCGCATGCTGCGCAACAAGCGGTACGTCATCTTCGTCGTCGCCTTCCCGCTCGGCTTCTACCTGCTGTACTCGAACCTGTGGGGCGCGCAGACGGACGAGACCACCGGGATCAAGGGCAGCGTGCTGCTGATGGTCAACATGGCGGCGTACGGCGCGCTCGCCTCGTCGGTGATGTCCACGGCCGTGCCCTGGGCGCAGGAACGGCACAGCGGCTGGCTGCGGCAGCTCCAGATCACCCCGCTGCCCGCCTGGGCCATCCTCGCGACCAAGCTCGTCGCGTCCCTGCTGCTGGTGCTGCCCGCGCTGGTGCTGGTGGGGCTGGCCGCGGTGCTCACCCAGCACGTGTCGCTGCCGGCGGGGCAGTGGGCCGGGCTGCTCGCGTTCATGTGGATCGGGACCATCCCCTTCGTGGCGCTCGGCCTCGCCATCGGCTCGATGCTGCGGCCGGACACCGCCCAGCCCGTGGCCATGATCTCCATGTTCGGCCTGGCCCTGCTCGGCGGCCTGTGGTTCCCCACGTCGCTCATGCCGGAGGCCATGCGGAACGTCGCCAGGGTGCTGCCGTCGTACGACTACGCGGGCATCGGATGGCGCATCGTCGCCGGGCAGGCGCCGTACGGGCCCGACGTGGCGGGCATCGTCGCCTGGGCCGTCGCGTTGGGAGCCGTCGCGGTGTTCGTCTACCGACGCGCCGTGGTCCGCGCCTGATCCGGAGAGGGGCGGCGCGATGAGCCGGCTGGCCAGGATCTTCAGCTTCGGCGGACCGGACGACGGTCCGTACCGCCTGCGGCGGCTGATCGGCATGTCGCTCGGCCTGATCTACCTGTTCTACCCGGTGGCCGAGGTGATCGACGGCAGGGTGGGGACGGCGCAGGCGGTCTGGCGGATGGTCGCGCTCGCGGCCTTCGTGAGCGTCTACCTGACGGTCGTGCTGGGCCCGCGCGGCCTCGGCCACCGGCCCCGGTGGATTTTCCCCCTGCTCGGTCTCGCGACCCTGATGGGGGCCGCCTTCCCGCTGGTGTTCCACAGCGAGAGCTGGCTGACCCTGCCGGTTTACCTGGCCGTCGTCTACGCGATGGCCCTGCCGCCCCGGCGCGCCGTGCTCGGCATCGGCGCCATGGCGGCGCTCCTGATCGCCGACGGCCTGGTGATCGGCGCCGAGGACGGGCTGCTGTGGATGCTCGTGCTGCAGACCGCCACTCTCGGCGTGCTGTTCATGAGCGTCCGCAACACCCGCGTCCTCATCGGCAAGCTCAAGGAGGCCCAGAGCGAGGTGGCCAGGCTGGCCGCCGCCGAGGAGCGGCTGCGGATCGCCCGCGACCTGCACGACCTGCTGGGACACGGCCTCTCGCTGATCGTGCTGAAGAGCGAGCTCGCCCGCCGGCTCGCCGAGCAGGGGTCGCCGAAGGCGGCCGGGGAGGTGGCCGACATCGAGGCGGTGGCGAGGCAGGCGCTGCTCCAGGTGCGCGAGGCCGTCACCGGCTACCGCCGCAGCTCGCTGCCGGAGGAGATCGACGGCGCCCGCGCCGCGCTGGCCGCCGCCGGGATCGCCCTCACCGCCCGCACGTCCGGCGCGCCGCTGCCCGAGGACCTCGACGGCCTGTTCGGCTGGGCCGTGCGCGAGGCCACCACCAACGTCGTACGGCACGCCAGGGCCACCCGCTGCGAGATCACCGTGTCGTACGGCGAGCGGGGCGCCGTGCTGGAGGTCGCCGACAACGGCCGCGGCGGGCCGTACCGGCCGGGCAACGGCCTGACCGGGCTCGGCGAGCGGGCGCGCGCCGCGGGCGGCGACCTGGAGGTCGAGAGCGGCGGGCGGGGGTTCCGGGTGCGGATCAGGGTCGCGCCGCCCCCGGACCTCACCCGCCCTCCCACTCCGGAGATCGCCGCGGATAGGTTGGCCGAATGATCAGGGTCGTGCTGGCGGAGGACCAGAGCATGGTCAGGGGCGCGCTGGCCTCGCTGCTCGGTCTGGAGCCCGACATCGAGGTGGTCGGGGAGGCGGCGAACGGCGACGAGGCGGTCGAGGTCGCCGAGGCGACCCGGCCGGACATCGCGCTGCTGGACATCGAGATGCCCGGCAGGGACGGCATCGCCGCCGCCGAGGAGCTGCGCCGGCGGGTCCCCGGGTGCCGGGTGGTGATCCTCACGACCTTCGGCAGGCCCGGCTACCTGCGCCGGGCGATGGAGGCCGGGGCGGTGGCGTTCCTGGTCAAGGACAGCCCGGCGCGCGACCTGGCCGCCGCCATCCGGCGGGTGCTCCGGGGAGAGCGGGTGATCGACCCCGGGCTGGCCGCCGCGGCGCTCAGCGCAGGGCCGAACCCCCTGTCGCCGCGCGAGCGGGACGTGCTGTCGGCCGCCGCGGACGGCTCGACCATCAACGACATCGCGCTGCGGCTGCACCTGTCGGAGGGCACGGTGCGCAACTACCTGTCGGCGGCCATCCAGAAGACCGCGGCGCGCAACCGCATCGAGGCCGTCCAGAAGGCCCAGGCGCAGGGCTGGCTCTGACCCGGCCGGGTCAGCGGGCGGCCTGGATCTCGGCGACGTGGCGCAGCAGGTCGCTGATCCGGACCACGCCCATGCACCGGCCCACCTCGTCGACCACCACCAGGTCGTCGTACGCGCGGGTGTTGTCGCGCCCGGCCACCTGCATGGCCGCGATCGCCGGGGTGGTCTTCGCCACGATCTTCGGGGGGTCGGCCAGGCGGCTGGCCGGCTTCTTCGCGTGCAGCGCGTGGCCGTACGCCCCGGCCATGAACAGCAGGAACCGGCTGCGGTCGACGCTGCCCTGCGGGCGCTGGTACTCGTCCACCAGCACCACACTGGTGATCGAGGGCTCCGCGCTGAGCACGCCCACGACCTCCTCGGCCGTCGAGCCGGCCGGCAGCGTCACCGCCGGGAGCAGGAACTCCTGCACGCGTGGTCCCAATCCATAGCCGCCCGGCCCGGTGAGGCCCGGCGCGGCCGGGACGGCCTCGGCCTCCGGCACCGGCAGCGGCACGTGGACGCGGTTGTGTCCGTGGGAGGGCCGCCAGTCGAGCGGCGCGAGCAGAGGGCCCTGAGCGAGCCTGATGCCCCAGCCGCGCACCGCCGCGAGCTGCGTCTCCTCGCGTACGCCGGGAGCGAGCACGTGCGCCCCGGCGCCGCGGGCCAGGCGGACGAGCGACTCCACGAGCGCGCCGCGCCGGGGGTCCCGCGCTCCCCGCGCCACCAGATCGCCGGAGAGCGCGATCACGTACGGCGCGGCGTCGGCGAGCAGGTCGAGCGGCAGCGGGGCCGTGCCGAGCTCGCCGAAGGCGACGAGGTAGCCCACCGCGCGCAGGCCGTCGATCCCGGACAGCAGGGCGGTCCGCCCCACGGCCGCGAGGTCGCCCTCGATCATCAGGATGACCTCGCGCGGACGGCGGTTGCACATCCGCAGCGCCTCGTGCAGCGGCGCCGTGCCGGCCGAACCGGCCGCGACGACGGTGGCGGAGATCGGCAGCACCAGCGGCAGCGCGGTCTCCTCGCGGGCCGCGGCCAGCACGCCGTTCACCGTGTCCGCCACACCCCCCACGCCGCCCGCGACGCCGCCGGGGTCCTCGGGGACCACCTGTACGGCGATCGCGCCACCGGTGTCGAGGTCGACCACCGGCAGGAACAGCGGGACGGCCGGGCGGAGCGGAGCGCCGTGGTGGGTGCCGTGGTGGCTTCCGTGGTGGCTTCCGTGGTGAGTTGCGTGGGGAGTCCCCGGGGCGAAGGGCGAGGGCAGGGGCCCGGTTGCGGAGGCGGCGGGGGTGTACCGCCGCACGAGGCCCGCCGGGTGGTGTCCCTGCGGGTCGTCCGGGTGGTACGCCGACGGGGCGCCCGGGACGGACGCGGCGACCGGCGACGCCGGGGAGGAGGGGAGCGTCACGGGGTGAATTGTGGGACGACTCCCGGGGGTCGTTGACGCTTACAGTGGGAAATTCACCTACATTTCCCCATCAGTTGGAGGGAATCCGGCAAACGACCACACCGGTAGTCTGATCAGCCATGACGGGACGGCCCGCCGCCGGAGGCGGCAGATGGGTCTCGGTGGCCCCCGAGCGGCTCGCGGGCTGGATCGCGCGCTTCGCCGCACGGCACGGCCCGATCGAGGCGGTCACCCTGCCGGACGTCGTGCGTCTCGACGCGGCCGACGGCGCGGTCGCCGAGTGCCATGTGCCGTTCCCGCCGCTGCGCCCGCCGCCGGGCCTGGCGCCTCCCGGACTCCCGGCCCCGGCGGCGGCGCTGGTGGCCCACGCCTGCCGCGAGCGGACCGTCGGCGTGCTGCTGGCCCGCCTCGGCGGGCACGCCGCCGGCGTCTTCACCGGCACCCGCCTGGTCGCGGCCAAGGCCGGGTCGCGTCAGGTCCACGGGCGCAGCGCGGCGGGGGGATGGTCCCAGCAGCGCTTCGCCCGGCGCAGGGACAAGCAGTCGGCCGAGGCGCTGCGGGCCGCCGCCGACGTGGCCTTCCGGCTGCTGACGCCGCGGCTGGCCGACCTGGAGGCGCTGGTGCTCGGCGGGGACCGGCGGGCGATCGACGAGATCCGGGAGGACCGGCGTCTCGCGCCGCTGTTCGCCCTGGAGGCCGGGCCGTTCCTCACCGTTCCCGATCCCCGGCCGGCGGTCCTGGAGGGCGCCCCGGACCTGTTCCGCGCCGTGCGGATCCGGCTGCTCGACCCCTGACCGGCGGGTGGGCGGGCACTCGCCGCAGCCGGCGGCGGCGACGGCGGCACTACACTTGAGCCCATGAGCGCTCCCGACTGATCGCTCCCGGCACCGGTCCTGTCCGCATCATCCACGGGAGTGTCCCCTTCATCATGATCATCGCCACCGACGTCGAACTTCGCGCGGGTTCCCGCCTGCTCATCGAGGGCGCCTCGTTCCGGGTGAACCCGGGCGACAAGATCGGGCTGGTCGGGCGCAACGGCGCCGGCAAGACCACCCTCACCAAGGTCCTCGCGGGCGAGGGCCTGCCCGCCACGGGCTCGGTCACGATCTCCGGCAGCGTCGGCTACCTGCCGCAGGACCCCCGTACGGGAGACCTGAGCGTGCTGGCGCGCGACCGGATCCTGTCGGCCCGCGGGCTCGACGAGGTGCTGCGCGAACTGCGCGAGGCCGAGGCCGGGATGGCCGCCGACGACCCGCGCGTGCGCGACCGGGCGGTGCGCGCGTACGGCCGGCTGGAGGACCGCCTGCACGTCCTCGGCGGTTACGCCGCGGAGTCGGAGGCCGCCTCGATCGCCTCCAGCCTCGGGCTGCCCGACCGGGTTCTCGGCCAGCCGCTGCAGACCCTCTCCGGAGGGCAGCGCAGGCGGGTCGAACTGGCTCGAATCCTGTTCAGCGGGGCGGAGACTCTCCTGCTCGACGAGCCCACAAACCACCTCGACGCGGACTCGATCGGCTGGCTTCGCGAGTTTTTGCGTTCCCACCAGGGCGGCTTGGTGATCATCAGCCACGACGTCAACCTTCTTGAAGCGACGGTAAACCGGGTGCTCCACCTGGACGCGAACCGCTGCGTCATCGACACCTACAACGTCGGCTGGAAGGCCTACCTGACCCAGCGGGAGACCGACGAGAAGCGGCGCAAGCGGGAGCGCGCCAACGCCGAGCGGCAGGCGTCCGCCCTGCTGTCCCAGGCCGACCGGATGCGGGCGAAGGCCACCAAGGCCAAAGCGGCCCAGGACATGGAGCGCCGCGCCCGGCGGCTGCTCTCGGGCGTGGAGGGCGAGCGCCGGTCGGACCGCGTCGCCAAGCTGCGCTTCCCCCAGCCGGCGCCCTGCGGCAAGACGCCGCTGACGGCCCGCGGCCTGTCCAAGTCGTACGGCTCGCTGGAGGTGTTCACCGACGTCGACGCCGCCGTCGACCGGGGCTCCCGGATCGTCATCCTGGGCCTGAACGGCGCGGGCAAGACGACCCTGCTGCGCCTGCTCGGCGGCATCGAGAAGCCCGACACCGGCGAGGTCCTGCCCGGCCACGGGCTCAAGCTCGGCTACTACGCGCAGGAGCACGAGACCCTCGACGCCGGGCGCACGGTGCTGGAGAACATGCGCTCCGCGGGCCCCGACCTCGCCGACGTCGAGCTGCGCAAGGTGCTCGGCTCGTTCCTGTTCACCGGAGACGACGTGGACAAGCCGGCGGGGGTCCTGTCCGGCGGTGAGAAGACCCGTCTGGCGCTCGCCACGCTGGTGCTGTCGAGCGCCAACGTGCTGCTGCTGGACGAGCCCACCAACAACCTCGATCCGGCCTCCCGCGATCAGGTGCTCACCGCCCTCGGCTCCTATACGGGCGCGATTGTGCTGGTCACCCATGACGAGGGCGCCGTGGAGGCGCTGAAGCCGGATAGGGTGATTCTGTTGCCAGACGGAGTAGAAGACGCATGGAGCGACGAATTTTCCGATCTTGTGGCGCTTGCCTGATCTTAATTTGAGCGGGTAGGGATCTTTTCCCGCGGAGTAGGTAGCCGATCCCGTCGAAATGACTGATCATGGGCTGAAGTAACGCTGCGGAAGTCTGGCACTACAGGAGGTACTCGTGGCCGAGACTCTGAAGAAGGGCACCCGGGTGACCGGGGCCGACCGGGAAAAGCTGGCCAGCGATCTCAAGAAGCGCTATTCCGCGGGTGAGAGCATCCGCGCTCTGGCCGCTTCCACTGGCCGGTCGTACGGGTTCATCCACCGCATCCTGAGCGAGTCCGGAGTGACTCTGCGCGGGCGCGGCGGCGCGACCCGGGGCAAGTCCAAGCGCTAGATCCACCTCAAGACGCGCGACCGCAGCCGCTCGTTCCTGTGAGAGTGAGTGGTCGGGTCCAGCTAACCAGAACGTCGTTCGGTAGGCTCGGGCACGACCGCGGGTCGAACAGGAGCGCGGACGCCCGGCACGGGCGGTGCGCCGCACCGGACCGGCCGTGCGAGGCGACGTGGCTCCTCACCGAAGGCAGGAGCAGGCATGGCGGAAGCGGCAGTGGGGGGGGATCCGGAGCGCGCCCGCGAGACGGGCGGCGGCTCCGATGTGTCGACGGTCTCGGCGGCCGCGCCGGCCGAGATCGGACTGCGCTGCGAGGTGGACGGCGAGATCGCGACCGTCACCCTGGACCGGCCGGACAAGCGCAACGCACAGACGTTCGCGACCTGGTCGGCTCTGGCCCGGATTGGGGACACCCTTCCGGAGCGGGTGAGAGTGGTCGTGGTCAGAGGCGAGGGGCCGTCCTTCTCAGCCGGAATCGACCTGCGCATGTTCACGCCCGAGGGGGTACCCGGGCAGGAATCTTTCGCGAGCGCCGCGGCGCTCGGCGACACCGAGCTGGAACGGCTGATCGTGGAGGCACAGAGGGGTTTCCTGTGGCTGCGCAGGCCGGAGATCGTGTCGATCGCGGCCGTGCAGGGTCACGCCATCGGGGCGGGTTTTCAGCTCGCACTCGCGTGTGACCTGCGGGTCGTCGCGGACGACGTGAAGTTCTGCATGAAGGAACCCGCGCTGGGGCTGGTTCCCGACCTGACCGGGACCAAGCCCCTGGCCGACATCGTCGGGGTTCCCCGCGCCATCGAGATGTGCCTGACCGCCCGTGTCGTCGGGGCCGAGGAGGCCGTACGGCTCGGCCTGGCCGAGATCGCGGTGCCGGCGGGCGACCTCGGCCAGACCACCCGTGACCTGGCCGCCGCGCTGCTGGCCACCGACCACGCCGCCGCGACCGCCACCAAGCGCCTGCTGAGGGCCGCGCCGGGGCGCACCCTGGAGGAGCAGGCCGCCGCCGAGCGGGCCGAACAGGTGGCACGCATCCGCGCACTGTTCGCTTCGGACTGACAGGCAGTGTTCGCTCCGAACTGACGGGCACTGTTCGCTTCGAGCTGACGGGGGAATCGGGGGAGTCCTCCCATCGCTGCACGGCCTGGGAGTATGTACGGCATATGTCGATGATGAACGGGGGCTACGGCTTCCAGGTGATGCGGTCCCTGCGGCGTGACAGCTCCGTGACGAAGGAGCGCATCGCGCCGGGGACCGTCCGGCGCATCGCCGGGTACGCGCGGCCCTTCCGGGCGCAGATCGCCGGTTTCCTCGCGCTGGTGGTGGTCGACGCGGTCATCGTGGTCGCCAACCCGCTCCTGATGAAGGCGATCATCGACGACGGCATCATCCCGAAGCGGGTCGAGGTGGTGCTGTGGCTCGCCGTCACGATCGCCGCGCTGGCCGTCGTGGACGCCGGGCTCGGCCTGGCGCAGCGCTGGTTCTCCGCCCGCATCGGTGAGGGCCTGATCTACAACCTGCGCACGGAGGTCTACGACCACGTCCAGCGCATGCCCGTGGCGTTCTTCATGCGGGCCCAGACCGGGGCGCTGGTCTCCCGGCTGAACACCGACGTCATCGGGGCACAGCGGGCGCTGACCAGCACGTTGTCGTCGGTGGTTTCCAACGTGATCAGCCTGGTGCTGGTGCTCGGCACCATGATCGTGCTGTCGTGGCAGGTCACGCTGGTCGCGCTGGTCCTGTTACCGATCTTCATCTTCCCCGCCAAGTGGGTCGGCCGCCGGATGTCGGCGCTGACCCGCGAGCAGATGCAGCTCGACGCCGAGATGAGCTCGGTGATGACCGAGCGCTTCAACGTGGCCGGGGCGATGGTCGCCAAGCTGTACGGCAGGCCGGACGACGAGGCGGCGTACTTCGCCGAGCGTGCGGGCCGGGTCCGCGACGTCGGCGTGATCGTCGCGATGTACGGCGCGGTGTTCCGCATCGCGCTGGGGCTGGTCGCCGCGCTGGCCACCGCACTCGTCTACGGCCTCGGCGGCACGCTCGCGATCTCCGGGGCGTTCGCGCTCGGCACCCTGGTCGCCCAGTCGTCCCTGCTCATGCGCCTGTACGGCCCGCTGACCAGCCTGTCGAACGTGCACGTCGACGTGATGACCGCGCTGGTGAGCTTCGACCGGGTCTTCGAGGTCCTGGACCTCAAGCCGATGGTCGCCGAGAAGCCCGGCGCGCGGCCGATCCCCGGGGGACCGGTGACGATCGAGTTCGACGACGTGCGCTTCCGCTACCCGGCCGCCTCCGACGTCTCGCTGGCGTCGCTGGAGTCGGTGGCCCGCCCGGACACCGGTCCCTCCCAGGAGGTGCTGAAGGGCGTGTCGTTCACCGCCCGCGAGGGCGAGCTGGTGGCGCTCGTCGGCCACTCGGGCGCGGGCAAGACCACCATCACCTCGCTGGTCTCCCGGCTGTACGACGTGGACGAGGGGGCCGTGCGGATCAACGGGCTCGACGTCCGCGACGCCACCCTCGACGGCATCAGGGACACGGTCGGGGTGGTCATGCAGGACGCCCACCTGTTCCACGACACGATCGGCAGCAACCTCCGCTACGCCCGTCCCGACGCCACCGACGAGGAGGTCTGGGAGGCCCTGCGCGCGGCCCAGATCGCCGACCTGGTCAAGAACCTGCCCGAGGAGCTGGAGACGGTCGTCGGCGACCGCGGATACCGGCTGTCGGGCGGGGAGAAGCAGCGCATCGCCCTGGCCCGCCTGCTGCTCAAGGCGCCCCGGGTCGTCGTGCTCGACGAGGCCACCGCGCACCTCGACTCCGAGTCCGAGGCGGCGGTGCAGCAGGCGCTGAAGACGGCCCTGCGGGGACGGACCTCGCTGGTGATCGCCCACCGGCTGTCGACCATCCGCGAGGCCGACGCGATCCTGGTCATCGAGGACGGCCGGGTGGTGGAGCACGGCCGGCACGAGGATCTGCTGAAGCGGGGCGGCGCGTACGCCGAGCTGTACCGCACCCAGTTCACCGGCTCGGGGTCCAACGGCTCGGGGTCCAACGGCTCGGGGTCCAACGGCTCAGGGGGCTCAGGCGGCTCGGGACGCTAGCGGTATCCGAGACGGGCCAGTTCCTCCCTGGCCACCTTCTCCACCAGCTCGGCGTCCTCGCCGGACAGGCGGGTGCGCCAGCCGCCCGGCCGGGGGATCGTCGCGCCGTACAGCGCGATCATCGAGACCTTGGTCTCCAGGAAGGACGACACCGCGTCGATCGCCTCACCGGGCGCGGCCACCAGGTCCTCGTACCTGAGCGTGAGCAGGTGCTCGGCGGGCAGTTCGCGGCGCAGGGCCGCGCTCAGCCGTACGGCGCCGCGCCAGCGCAGGGCGCACTTGCCCGCGGCCGGCATCTCGGCCCAGCGCTGCCGGTGCTCGGCCGAGCGCACGCCGAGGAACGGGTTGGGAAACTCGGCGTCCTCGCTCAGCATGTGCGGCTTGACCCAGGCCATGCAGGCGGGATCGGCCAGCATGTCGGCGACGACGTCGCGGCCGTCGCGGATGACCTGGATGAACCGGGCGTCCGGAAACGCCCGCAGCAGCACCGGCGTGCTGTAGATCAGGTCGGGACTGGCGTCGCCGAACCGCGACAGCGCGTCCGGCCCGACGCAGGGCCCGGCGCCGATGATGCCGCCGGCCTCCCGGCAGGCGGTCGTGCACTCCGCACAGGAGGCCGGGACGACCTGCCAGGCCTCCGCCAGCACGTCGCGCAGCACCCGGGGCGCCCCGCCGCTACGGGCGATCGAGGGCCTCCGGGCGAAGGCGTAGACGACCCGGGTCACCGGGCCCCTGCCCATGGTCACGTGGAAGCCGGGGGAGCGCTTGAGCGCACGGCCCAGCAGGTCCGCGCCGGAGTGCGGGGCCGCGATCACGAACACCGGGCGACGGACCTTGACGCCGTTGACCACGAGGATGTGCGTCGGAGGTCGCATAGATACCGCTTAGTCTGACACCCTTTGAAGGGTGAGCGAGCGCATCCGCGGCGGGGCGGGGGGTGTCGCCTCGGTAACGGTACCGGAGGCGCCCCGGCGGCTGCGGCCGGGGGACACCGTCGCGCTGGTCGCGCCAGCCGGGCCGGTTGATCCCGTACGGCTGGAGCGCGGCGGGGCGGTCCTGGAGGAGCTCGGCCTGCGGGTCGTGCACGGAGCGTCGGTGCGGGCCCGGGAGGGCTACCTGGCGGGGCCCGACGCCGCGCGCGCGGCCGATCTCCAGGAGGCCTGGTGCGACCCCGAGGTGGCGGCCGTCATCTGCGCGCGGGGCGGCTACGGCACGACCCGGCTGCTCGGGCTGCTCGACTGGGACGCCATGGCGGCGGCCGGGCCGAAGATCCTGCTGGGGTCGAGCGACATCACCGCGCTGCACCGGGCCTTCGCCGACAGGCTCGGCCTGGCGACGCTCTTCGGGCCGATGCCGGCCTGCGCGACGATCAGCGACCCCGGGGGGCCCGAACCGGTCACGTTCGCCCACCTGCGGCAGGCGCTGTTCGAGGGCGGCACGCCCGCCCCGATCACGGGTGACCGCGTCGTCGTGCCGGGACGGGCCGAGGGACGGCTCACCGGGGGCAACCTCGCCCTGCTCGCCGCCCTGTGCGGCACGCCGTACGCGATGCGGGGGGAGGGCCGGATCGTCCTGCTGGAGGACGTGACCGAGGAGCCGTACCGGATCGATCGGATGGTGACGCAGTTGCTCCAGGCGGGCTGCCTGGACGGCGCGGCGGGGATCGTGCTCGGATCATGGGTGGACTGCGGCGACCCGCTGCCGGTGCTGGCCGAACGCCTGGCGCCGCTGGGTGTGCCGGTCCTCGCCGGGCTGCCCGTCGGACACGGATCACCACAGCTGAGTATGTGGTTGGAGACGAATGTGGCTATTGTGACCGAATCGTGTTCCGTCGCGGGCGCAATCCGCGACTCCGACGCGGCAACCTGATACGCGCCCGGAGGCGCCCGGGCCGTGGTGAAGGGATGGTGCGTTGGGACTCTTGCGGCGACTGCTCAGCCGGACGCGACCGGACCATCCCGCCCCGAGAGCCGTCGAGGACGTCGATCTCGACTCGCTGCTGGGGCTGGTCGCCGAGACCATGGGCTATACCTGCGGGTTCGCCGCCGACGGCACGTCGCTGACGCTGTCCTCCCCCGAGCGCGAGCGGGTGGTTAACCTCGTCGGCCTGCGCCGTGAGGCCGCCCGGCGCACCCGCGAGGACTGGCCCATGCTGGTCTCCGAGCACCTGGCCCACGCCGTGTCGGGGGAGCCGTTCGACGCCTGCAACCTCAAGCCGATCAAGCCGCTGCTGCGCACGCGGGTCCACGCCGCCGACGACCCGGCCTTCCCCGACCCCTCCCGGATCATCGGCCGCCACCTGAGCGCCGACCTGATCGAGGTGCTGACGATCGGCGCCCGCCCGGTCCGCCCGGAGGAGGCGTTCTGCTGGCCCATCCCCCCAGGTGAGGCGCTCGACGTCGCGGTGGGCAACGCCCTGGCCGACGAGCGGCCCACGGTGTCCCGGCTGGACCTGGGCGGCACCGAGGTCACGTTGCTGACCGCGCCCAGCGCGGCCGCCCACCTGCGCCGCCTGCCCGCCCACACCCACGTGCCCGAGGACGGCATGCTCGCCGTGCTGCCGCACCGGGGGTTGATCGCCGTGCATCCGGTGGCCGGCATCGGCGTGGTGCGGGCGATCGAGCGGCTGCGCCTGTTCGCCCACCGGGAGCACGCCGGCCACGCCGACGGGCTCAGCCCGCACGTGTACTGGTGGCGCCGCGGCAAGCTGACCCGCATCCAGGCCGACCTGATCAGTCACGACGGGCAGACCCGGCTCGTCGTCGCGCCGCCGCCGGAGTTCGCCCGGCTCCTCGCCCGCATCGCCGGCCGGTCCTGAGCCGCTGGGGAATGTCCCGCGGCCGGGCATGGTTCAACGCGTCAGAAGTTGAACTTTCAACCAGGAGAGGTGGCCATGCCCGCCGTCACCGCAGACACCCTGACCCTGCCTCGCGTCGCCGCGCCCGATCCGGCCGTCGCCGGACCCCGCCCCGTACGGTCCGTGACGACCGCGCCCAGCGGCTTCGAGGGCGAGGGCTTCCCCGTACGGCGCGCGTTCGCCGGGGTGCCGCAGTCGCTGCTGGACCCGTTCATCCACATGGACCAGATGGGCGAGGTCGAGTACGCCCCCGGTGAGCCGAAGGGCACGCCGTGGCACCCGCACCGCGGCTTCGAGACGGTCACCTACATCATCGACGGCGTCTTCGAGCACCAGGACTCCAACGGCGGCGGCGGCACCATCACCAACGGCGACACCCAGTGGATGACCGCCGGGTCCGGCCTGCTGCACATCGAGAAGCCCCCGGAGCACCTGGTGGTCTCGGGCGGGCTCTTCCACGGCATCCAGCTGTGGGTCAACCTCCCCCGCGCGCACAAGTTCCACCTGCCCCGCTACCAGGACATCCGGGGGCGGGAGGCGGCCCTGCTCGCCTCCGCCGACGGCGGCGCGCTGCTCCGGGTCATCGCCGGAGACCTGGACGGGCACGCCGGCCCCGGCGTCACGTTCACCCCGATCACGATGGTGCACGCGACCGTCAGCCCGGGCGCCCGGCTCGACCTGCCGTGGAACCCGGACTTCAACGCCCTCGCCTACGTGCTGGCCGGTCAGGGCTCCGTGGGCGCCGAGCGGCGGCCGGTCCGCAAGGGGCAGCTCGCCCTCTTCGGCCCGGGCGGGTCGCTGACCCTCGCCGCGGACACCGCCCAGCCGCAGGCCGAGCCCGCTCTGGAGGTGCTGCTCCTCGGCGGACGGCCGATCCGCGAGCCGGTCGCGCACTACGGCCCGTTCGTGATGAACACCCGCGCCGAGATCATCCAGGCGATGGAGGACTACCAGGCGGGACGCCTGGGCGTCATCCCCGCCGAGCGGGTCCCGCACGCCGACGGCCCGCTGTCCGGGACGCCCTGACGGCTAGCTTCGCAGAGCCAGCGCCGTACGGATCAGGTGGATGTGGCTGAAGGCTTGGGGGAAGTTGCCGAGTTGGCGGTGGGTGCGGGGGTCGTATTCCTCGGCGAGGAGGCCGACGTCGTTGGTGAGGTTGACGAGGTGCTGGAAGAGTTGGTCGGCCTCGTGGTGGCGGCCGGTGAGGGCGCGGGCTTCGGCGAGCCAGAAGCTGCAGGCGAGGAAGGCGCCTTCGCCGCCGGGGAGGCCGTCGACGGGGTTGTGTTCGGCTGGGTTGTGTTCGGCGGTGGGGTAGCGCAGGACGAAGCCGTCGGTCATGAGTTCGCGTTCGACGGCGTCGATGGTGCCGGTGACGCGGGGGTCGTCGGGGGGCAGGAACCCGACGATGGGGATCTGCAGGAGGGCGGCGTCGAGCTCCTGTGAGCCGTAGGACTGGGTGAAGGTGTTGCGGACCGGGTCGTAACCCTTCTCGCAGACCTCCATGTGGATGCGGTCACGCAGCGCTCGCCACCTCTCCACGTCGCCCTTCCGGCCCAGCTCCTCGATCACCCGGACCATGCGGTCGGCCGCGACCCAGGCCATGACCTTCGGGTGGACGAAGTGGCGACGCGGCCCGCGCACCTCCCACAGCCCCTCGTCGGGCTGGTCCCAGTTGTGCTCGAAGAACCTCATCACCGCGGTGATCATCGCCCAGGCGTGGTCGTCGGGCGGCATGCCCTGCTTGCGCGCCTCGTACAGGGCGCTCACGACCTCCCCGTAGATGTCGAGCTGGAGTTGCGTGGCAGCGCCGTTGCCGATCCGCACCGGCCGGGACCCCTCGTACCCGGACAGCCAGTCGAGCGTCGTCTCCGGCAGCCGGCGCTCGCCCGCCACGCCGTACAGGACCTGGATGTCCTCCGGGCGGCCGGCGATGGCGCGCAGCAGCCAGGAGCGCCAGGCGTCGGCCTCCTCGACGTACCCCGAGCCGGTCAGCGCGTCGAGCGTCATGGCGGCGTCGCGCAGCCAGCAGTAGCGGTAGTCCCAGTTGCGCACCCCGCCGAGGTGCTCGGGCAGGGAGGTGGTCGGCGCGGCGACGATGCCGCCGGTCGGGCTGTAGGTGAGGGCCTTGAGCGTGATCAGCGAGCGGACCACGGCGTCACGCCACGGGCCCCGGTATCCGCACCGGGACGACCAGGCCTCCCACATGGCCACGGTCTCGCCGAGCTGCTCCAGGGGATCGATCCGTTCGGGCTCCGGGTGGTGGGAGGGGTGCCAGGTGAACACGAACGGCACCCGCTCCCCGGCGGACACGGCGAAGGTCGCCTCGTGCCGGTAGTCGCCGCCCTGGAGGTGGACGGGAGAGTGGATCCAGACCGAATCGGGGCCGCCGACGGCGTGCAGGTGGCCGCCCGTACGGCGGACCCAGGGCACGATGCGGCCGTAGTCGAAGCGGATGCGGATCTCGGTGCTCATCTCGACCGTGCCCGACAGGCCCTCCACGATCCGTACGAGATCGGGGTTGGCCGAGCGGGGCGGCATGAAGTCGATCACCTTGACCGCGCCGGTGGGCGTCTCCCAGACGGTCTCCAGGACGAGCGTGTCCCCGGCGTACGCCCGGCGGGTCGCCTCCTCGTGGCCCGTCGGGGCCAGGCGCCAGAAGCCGTTGGACTCGTCGCCGAGCAGGCGCGCGAAGCACGAGGGGGAGTCGAAACGCGGCAGGCACAGCCAGTCGACCGAGCCGTTCCGGCCGACGAGGGCGGCCGACTGCATGTCGCCCACGAGGGCGTAGTCCTCGATCCGCATGCCCGCCACGCTACCCGGGAGGCGGTACCTACGCCGCCGGAGCCAGGCTCGCGGCGTCCGGCCGGTCGACGAAGAGCGCGCCGGATCCGCCGAGCAGGGCCGATCCGGCGAAGTTGGCGTTGACCGCGCTGCGCTCCGCCGCGCTGGGGTTGGCGTTGGTGCAGCTCACCGGGGCGCTGGAACCGGACATCAGGTCGGAGCACAGGCCGGTGCGCCGGTCGGGCAGGCCGAGGATGTGGCCGATCTCATGAGTGGCGATGCGCAGCGGGTAGTAGCCCTCGCTCGTCGCCTCCCTGCCCATCCAGATGGTGCCCCGGCCGAGGCTGGTGCGGCTCGTGCGCGGCCAGCCGTCGTCGGCGAGCACGGTGAAGTCGGCCGGCGTGCCGGCCACGAGCCGGACGTTGGTGACACTCGCGTTCCACACCTGGGCCGCCTGGTCGACCACTGTGCGGAACTCGGCGGCCCGGCTCGCGTCGTAGCGGAGCACGCGCACCGCGCTCACTGTGCTCACTCCGCTCACCCCGCTCGCCCCGGCGTGGGCGGACGGCAGGGGCGACAGCAGGACGAGGCCCAGGACCAGGGCCGGGAGGGCGCGGAGGAACCGTGACAGGCGCATCGAGATCTCCTCGATCGGGGGTTGCCACCGCGAGGCACGCCTCGGGTGGGGCTGCCGTCAACGTACGCGCGGCGAAGCCCGGCGGGGACAGGCCACTTTCCCCCTATCACTCCGGTATAGGGCGCCTGGCCGTCAACCCGTCTCGGGACGTCCGGCTGTGGTCGGCGGCGGAGTGCCGTGAAGCGGGCGCGCGGCCGCGCCGCTCAGCGCCTGGGCGGTGTGGATCAGGTGGATGTGGCTGAAGGCTTGGGGGAAGTTGCCGAGTTGGCGGTGGGTGCGGGGGTCGTATTCCTCGGCGAGGAGGCCGACGTCGTTGGTGAGGTTGACGAGGTGCTGGAAGAGTTGGTCGGCCTCGTGGTGGCGGCCGGTGAGGGCGCGGGCTTCGGCGAGCCAGAAGCTGCAGGCGAGGAAGGCGCCTTCGCCGCCGGGGAGGCCGTCGACGGGGTTGTGTTCGGCTGGGTTGTGTTCGGCGGTGGGGTAGCGCAGGACGAAGCCGTCGGTCATGAGTTCGCGTTCGACGGCGTCGATGGTGCCGGTGACGCGGGGGTCGTCGGGGGGCAGGAACCCGACGATGGGGATCTGCAGGAGGGCGGCGTCGAGCTCCTGTGAGCCGTAGGACTGGGTGAAGGTGTTGCGGACCGGGTCGTAACCCTTCTCACAGACCTCCGCGTGGATGCGGTCACGCAGGGCGCCCCACCGCTCGAACGGCCCCGTACGCCCCAGTTCGGCCGCCCCTCGGGTCATGCGGCTCATGGCGAGCCAGGCCATGACCTTCGAGTGGACGAAGTGGCGGCGCGGCCCGCGCACCTCCCACAGCCCTTCGTCCGGCCGGTCCCAGTTGCGTTCGAGGAACTCGGCCCCCTTCACCAGCAGCGCCCAGGTGTAGTCGTCGGGCGCCATGCCCTGCTTGCGGGCCCGGTAGAGCGCGTTGACCACCTGGCCGTAGACGTCGAGCTGGAACTGGCCGGCGGCGCCGTTGCCGATGCGGACGGGCCGGGCGCCCTCGTAGCCGGGCAGCCAGTCGAGCGTCGTCTCCGGCAGGCGGCGTTCACCGGCCACGCCGTACATGATCTGGTGGTCCTCGGGTCGGCCGGCGATGGCGCGCAGCAGCCACACCCGCCAGGCGTCGGCCTCCTCCACGTATCCGGCCCGCAGGAGCGCGTCGAGCGTCATGGCGGCGTCGCGCAGCCAGCAGTAGCGGTAGTCCCAGTTGCGCACCCCGCCGAGGTGCTCGGGCAGGGAGGTGGTCGGGGCGGCGACGATGCCGCCGGTCGGGCTGTAGGTGAGGGCCTTGAGCGTGATCAGCGAGCGGACCACGGCGTCACGCCACGGGCCGCGATAGCCGCAGCGCGCGGCCCAGTCCTGCCACAGCCGGATGGTCAGGCCGAGTTCGGCGAGAGGGTCGATGGACTTTTGCCGCGGCTGGTGGGAGGGGTGCCAGGTGAACACGAAGGGCACCCGCTCCCCGGCGGAGACGGTGAAGGCGGCCTGATGCCGGTAGTAGCCGCCCTGGAGGTGGACGGGGGAGTGGATCCAGACCGAGTCGGGGCCGCCGACGGCGTGCAGGTGGCCGCCCGTACGGCGGACCCAGGGCACGATGCGGCCGTAGTCGAAGCGGATGCGGATCTCGGTCGTCATCTCGACCGTGCCCGACAGGCCCTCCACGATCCGTACCAGGTCCGGGTTGCCCGACCGGACCGGCATGAAGTCGAGAACCCTGGCCGTCCCGGTGGAGGTCTCCCAGTCGGTCGCGAGCACCAGGGAGTCCCCGACGTACGCCCGCCTGGCGGCCGTGTCCCGTCCTGCGGCGGCCAGGCGCCAGAAGCCGTTGGACTCGTCGCCGAGCAGCCGGGCGAAGCACGAGGGGGAGTCGAAACGCGGCAGGCACAGCCAGTCGACCGAGCCGTTCCGGCCGACGAGGGCGGCCGACTGGGTGTCCCCGACGAGGGCGTAGTCCTCGATCCGCATTCGCTCACCTCCCCGCGCGGCGCGTCATGACGGCTGCGTACCCGGTGACCGGGTGGTGACCCCGGCCGGGGCCCACAGCTTCATGAAGACCTGCGTCAGCGGGCCGATCGTCAGGGCGAACACGATGGTGCCGATCCCGGCGGTGCCGCCGAGCAGCCATCCGGCGGCGAGCACGGTGAGCTCGACGATCGTGCGGGCGAGCCGGATCGACAGGCCCATCCGGTGCAGGCCGGTCATCAGGCCGTCGCGCGGCCCCGGGCCGAAGCCCGCGTGGATGTAGAGCCCGGAGGCGGCGGCGATGGCCACGATCCCACTCAGCAGGAAGATCCACTGGACCGGCCACACGGCGGGCGTGGGCACCAGCCACATCACGGCGTCGGCGCTCGTGCCCACCACCAGGACGTTGCTGATCGTGCCGAGGCCGGGCCGCTGCCGCAGCGGGATCCACAGCAGCAGCACCAGCGCGCCCACCAGGTTGATGCACATGCCGATCGACCAGCCGGTACGGACCGAGAGGCCCTGGTGGAAGACCTCCCAGGGGTCGAGGCCCAGGCCGGACTCGACGAGCAGGGCGATCCCGCCGCCGTAGAGCGCCAGGCCGACGTAGAGACGGACGAGCCGGAACGGGAGCGAGCTGGGGCGCGAAAGGGAGAGTTCGGTCATAGTGGGCTCAATGGTGCAGGCCACTGGCTTGTCATAAAAGGGCCAATCAGCGAAATTGGTCCGCATGGACCGGTATGTCAGCGCTCCCCAGCTCGCCCGGCTCGTCCGGGTCCCGCCGAGCTCCCGCCCGTACTACCGGGCGCTCGCGGACGCCGTACGCGGCCTGATCCTCGACGGGAGGCTCGCCGTGGGGGTGCGCGTGCCGCCGGAACGGCACCTGGCCGAGTCGCTCGGCGTCAGCCGAACCACCGTGACCACGGCGTACGACCGGCTGCGCGAGCAGGGCTACCTGGAGAGCAGGCAGGGGTCGGGGAGCCGCACCGCCCTGCCGGACCCCGGTGCCCTGGGCGTGGACAACCCATGGCTCGCCTCAGACGAGGACGGGCTGCTGCCGCTGCACGCCGCCGCCCCGCCCGCGATCTCCCTCCTCGGCGAGGCCGTGGAGGAGGCGGGCCGGGCCTACCACCGGTACGCGCTGGGCTCGGGCTACCACCCGCTCGGGCTCGCGCCGCTGCGGGAGGCGATCGCCCGCCGGTACGGCGAGCGGGGGCTGCCCACCCGGCCCGAGCAGATCCTCGTGACGGGCGGGGCGCAGCAGGCCGTCCACCTGATCATGTCCCTGATCGCGGGGCCGGGGGACCCGGTGCTGGTCGAGTCGCCGACGTACCCGCACGCGATCGACGCGGCCCGGCTGCGGTCGGCCCGCCTGGTGCCGGTGGGCGTCCAGGAGGACGGCTGGCACCTCGACCTGGTGAGCGGCGCGATGCGCCAGTCGGCGGCCCGCCTCGCCTACGTCATCCCCGACTTCCAGAACCCCACGGGTCACCTCATGGACGACGCCGGCCGCGCCGCGCTGGTCGGGGCCGCCCGGCGTCACGGCACGACGCTCATCGCCGACGAGGTCTGGGCCGAGATGGCCCTGGACGCCGCCGTACGCGCGACGCCGCTGGCCGCGTTCGACACCGACGGGCGGGTGATCAGCGTGGGATCGGCGTCGAAACTGTGGTGGGGCGGCCTGCGGGTCGGCTGGATCCGGACGACCGCGGCGATGGTGCGGCGCCTGGCCCTGCTGCGCGCCGCCGTGGACATCGCGAGCGCCGTCTTCGACCAGCTTGTCGTGGCCTTCCTGTTCGAGCGCATCGAGGAGGCGCGGGCCGAGCGCCGCCGCGCGCTCGGCGCCTCGCTCACCGCGCTCACCGGGGTCCTGCGCGAGCGGCTGCCGGGCTGGGCCTTCACCCCGCCGCCCGGCGGCGGGTCGCTGTGGGTGCGGCTCGACACGCCGTCGGCGAGCGCGGTCGCGGAGGCCGCCGCCGCCCGGGGCGTACGGCTGTCCCCTGGACCGTGGTTCGGCGTGGACGGCACGCTGGAGCGATACGTGCGGCTGACGTTCACCCAGCCCCCGGCCGTGCTTGAGGATGCGGTACGCCGCCTCGCCTCCTCCCCGGCCACTTCTCCGGGCACCTCGCACGTCGTCTCCGGCATGGCCTTCCTCGGGGGCTCTCCGGCCGGCCGCCCATCCCGGGAGCCGCTCACGCCGACCCTGTGACCACCGTCTGGCAGGCTATTTCGCCACCAATTGGAAAGAAGCCTGGCAGGGGTCGCATTTTCGACAATTGGGAATCCGCCTGTGGCTCCAGCAATTCCCGGTGCGGGGGTGTTCATGACCGGCTGATGTGGAAGAATTCATACAGGGTTTCGAATCTATCGGGGAGGTGTGATGGATCTGTTCGACGTTGATCCTGAGCGCCCCTCTCGTTCGAGCGATATCGGTGCCGACGACTGGTGGGAGCAGCTCACCGCCCGCTCGCCCCTGTGGTCCACCAAGGATTCACTCGCCCGCGAATATGTGCCGATTGTCGACCCTGCGGCGCGGAAGCATGCGAGCCGGTTCGACGACTCGGCGGAATCGCCCGGGCCCGCTCGTCCATTCACGACTCGTGGTGATACCGCGTCTGGTGCCGAATCCGCCCACGCTGAGAACGCGCGTGGTGTCTCCCCAGACGGTGCTTCTCCTGACGGCACCGGGTCTGCCGGCAGCGGTGATCCCGCTGGTGCTCTCGGCGATGCGTCTGACGGTGCCGCTGGCGCCGGCCAAGGTGATGCGGGCCAGGGTGATGCGGGCCCTGATCGGGATGCCGGTGCTGCTTCTGGTGGTGCTTGTGGTGCGGGGTCGTCGTCGTGGGTGGCGGTGGCTGCGGTGGGTGAGGCGGCACGGGTGGTGGCGCTGGTGCCGGTGCCTGAGTCGGCGGAGGTGTGCCTGGCCGAGGCCGAGGGGCTGCTGGCGGCCCGCGACCGCATCACCTCCGCGCTGGCCGCCCGGGTGGGGCGGGTGCATCGGGCGGGGGAGGCGAAGAACCATGGGCACGCCTCCACCCGGTTGTGGCTGCGATCCACTGGCGGGATGACCATCCCCGGAGCCGGCCGATTGGTGACGATGGGCATGGAGTTGGGTCGTCTGTCGCGGGCGCGTGAGCGGTTCGCGGAGGGCAGCCTGGCGGAGGGGGTCGTGGAGGCGATCTGCACGGCCACCTCTGGGTTGACCGATGAGCAGGCGACGACGGCTGAGGGGATCTTGCTGGAGTTGGCGGGTTCGGCGGGTGCGGCGGAGGTGGCCAAGGCGGGGCGGTATCTGCGGGCGGTGCTGGACCCCGACGGCCACGAGAGCGATGAGCAGGCCGATTTCGACCGCCGGTTCTTCCGGGTGCGGCGGCGCAGGAACGGCGGGCTGGAGGGAGAGTTCTACCTCCCGGTGGAGGCGGCCGCGCGGTTGCAGCACCTGCTGGACGTCTACGCCAGGCCCAAGGCCGAGGGCGACGACCGCACCCCGAGCGTGCGGAACGCCGATGCGTTCATCGCGTTCCTGGAGAACAAGATCGCGACTGAGCTTCTGGTGCTGGTCACCGCCGAATCCCTCCCCGACGATCCCCCAGCCGGCGAACCCTCACGCGACCCCATAGCCGATCCCTCGGGCGACCACCCCACCAGCGGCTCCTCAGACAGCGACCCCTCGGCCGATCACCTCACCAGCGACCCGGTAGACACCGACCCGAGCGACGGCCCTGATCCCGACTCCTCCGGCACCGGCCCTTCAGACTCAGACCTCTCAGACCCAGCCCCGAGCGATGGCCCTGGCCCCGGGCCTGACGCCTGGACCGCTGAGGACTTCGACATCGACGCCTGCGCGACCTGCGCCACCGACGCCGACGCAACGGACGCTGACGCCGCCGACGCAACGGACGCCGACAGCGAGCGCTCCGCCGCCGACCCCGATGAGCAGTGGAGTGATTGCCCGGCCCGTGACTGCCCGGCGGAGGGTTACCGGCATGCCTCCGAGACCGGCGAGGCGCAGCGTGGAATGCCGAGGGCGGCTTGCAACGGCGTGCCGGAGGCGGGGGCCGATGCCCCACCGTGGGCCAAAGGCAGCGCCTGGCTGGGAGGCGACGCCCGGCTGGGAGGCGACGCCTGGCCGGGGGTGGGCTCCGACGGGCCGCCCGGGTCGGGAGACCGGGCGTGGGCGGAAGGCAGCGCCCGGCTGGGAGGAGACGCCCTGGCGGGACGCGGGGCCTGGTCGGGAGGCAGCACCTGGCGGGGTGGCGGTGCCTGGGCGGGGGTGGGGGTCAACAGTCCGCCGCCGGGGGTGTGGTTGCGGGGGTTGCCGGGGCTGATCCTGGCGACCGGGCAGCTGCTGCCTGTTGCCAGCGTGCACCGGCTGGCCCGTACCAGCACTTTGGTGCGGATCGTGATGGACGCCGGTGGGCAGGTGCTGGACATGGGCCGCAAGGTGCGCCTTGCCACCCCGGCCCAGCGGCGGGCGGTCTTCGCCCGGTATGCGACCTGCTGGGTGGACGGCTGTCCGCTGCCGGCCACGATGTGCCAGATCGACCACGCCGAGGACTGGTGCAGCGGCGGGCCGACCGACCTCAAGCTGCTGGGGCCGGCGTGCCAGTTCCACAACCGCGACCGCTACCGCCACCCGGCCCGCTACACCCGCCGCAAGATCGGAGACGACCGCTGGGCCTTCACCTACCGCAACCCCCGCACCACCCGACTGAGGGTGTAGACGCGCGCTGGATCCAGGGGGCTTTCGCGCGAGGGCCGGGGCGGCGGCGGTCAGGACGAGGCGGGCACGGGTGGCAGGTGGTGTTCGGCCATGAGGAGGCGGAGCCTGCGGACGAACAGCAGCATGAGGAGGCCCGCGGCGACCGCGGCGAGCGCGAGGACGAGGTAGTACACGGGCATGGGCACGACCGTGGTCAGCCGGTAGGTCTGGCCGCCGACGGAGTCGCCGAGCGCCATCGCCAGGTACCACACGCCCATGAGCTGGTTCTCGAAGGCCCGGGGGGCGAGCTTGTTGGTAGCCGAGAGCCCGGCCGGGCTGAGGAACAACTCGGCGATGGTCTGGATGAGGTAGACCGACAACAGCCACATGATCGAGACCTTCACCCCGTCCGAGGCGACGCCCGCCGCGACGGACATCACGACGAAGCTCAGCCCGACGATCACCAGGCCGATCGCGAACTTGAGCGGCGTGCTGATCCGGGTGCCGGCCTTGAGGAACATCTCGGCGAACAGCGGGGCGAGCGCGATGATCGCGAGAGAGTTGATGTTCCCCACCCAGCCCGGGGGGATCGTGAAGCCGAACACGTCGAGGTTCGTGTCCTTCTTGGCGAACAGCAGCAGCGAGCTTCCGGCCTGGTCGTAGACGAGCCAGAAGATCGCCGCGGCGAGGAACAGCCACACGTACGCGAACAGCCCCCTGCGTTCCTCCGCGGTGACCTCGTGGGACGAGAACAGGAAGGCGAAGTACGCGATCGGCACGGCGGCCGTCACGACCGTGAGCACGAGGGCGAAGCGGTCGACGGTGAGCGTCCCGCTGACCGCCCACAGGGCGAGCCCGCCCGCGGCGACGGCGAGGCAGAGCCCGGCGACGACCTTGAAGCGGTGTTCCTCGGCGGGCGTGAGCCGGTGGTCGGGCTCCTCGCCGGCGCCGCAGAGGGTCGCCCTGCCCCGAACGTACTGCACGAGGCCGAAGAGCATGCCGATCGCCGCCGCGCCGAAGGCGAGGTGCCAGCGGCCGCCGGTCTGCAGCCAGGGCACGATCATGATGCCGAGGAACGCGCCCAGGTTCACGCCCATGTAGAAGATCGTGTAGCCGGAGTCGCGCCGGGCGTCGTCCTCGTGCCGGTACAACTCACCCACCAGCGCCGCCATGTTCGGCTTGAGCAGGCCGCTGCCCAGCGCGATGAGCACGAGGCCGAGCCAGACGAATCCGCCGCCCATGGGCATCGCCATGCTCAGGTGGCCACCCATGATCACCGACGCGCCGACCAGGACGGTCCTGCGCGCCCCGAGCAGCCGGTCGGCCAGCCAGCCGCCCACGATGGCCAGCAGGTACACCGAGGCGACGTACACGCCGTAGACGCCCACGGCGGTCGTCTCCGGCAGGCCCATGCCGCCGCGGGTGGCGGGCGCCGTCAGGAACAGCACGAGCACGGCGCGCATGCCGTAGTAGCTGAAGCGCTCCCACATCTCCGTGCCGAACAGCGTGGCCAGCCCCCGCGGGTGGCCGAAGAACGGTCGCTCCCCGGCAGGCGGCCCAGGTCGTCCGGATGCCATGCGTACCCCCCGATCACGCATCATCTCAGTACTTTATATGCACTTATGTCCTGTTTGTCCGTTTGAGATGACGCATTCTTGCGCTCCCCGCCCGCGGAGTCTTGTCCTCGGTGATCCCCTGTGGTGCGATGCAGGCCACGCGTGCGACATACCCGTTGGGAGGCACGATGGCCGGCGTTCTCGAGGAGCGGGCCGCGATCGAACACGAGATCGCGGGCAGGACCCTCTGCGAACAGTTCAGATGGGCCGCGGAGGAGAACCCGGACGCGCCCGCCTATTCCGATCCCGACGGCGCCGGCGGCTGGCGCACGCTGACCTACGCCGAGGCGCGGCGGCGCGTGCTGGAGATCGCCGCCGGCTACGCCGCGCTCGGCCTGCGGCCGGGGGAGGCGGTCGCGCTGATGCTGGTCAACCGGAGCGAGCATGTGCTGGCCGACCTCGGCGCCGTCCACGCGGGAGCCGTCTCCTGCTCCATCTACGCGACCTTCGCCCCCGAGCAGGTCGCGTACGTCGCCCGTGACGTCGGGGCCCGGGTAGCGGTGCTCGGCGGCCCCGGCGACCTGGCCCGCTGGGAGCCCGTGCTCGGGGAGCTGCCCGAACTGACCAGGATCATCATGCTGGAGGGCGCCCCCGAAGATGACGAGCGTTTCCTGAGCTGGGAGGACTTCCTGGTGCTCGGCACGCGGGCGTACGCCGCCGACCCGGAGCCGGCCGAGCGGCGCTGGCGGGAGGTGACCCCGGACGACGTCCTCAGCGTGCTGTACACCTCCGGCACGACCGGCATGCCCAAGGGCGTCCCGCTCACGCACGCGAACGTGCTCTTCGAGATCGCGGCGACGCAGCGGATGATCGACCTGCCCGAGCGGGGGACGCAGATCTCCTATCTCACCTACGCCCACATCGCCGAGCGGGCGCTCAGCCTGTACCTGCCGCTGTTCAAGCTCAACCACGTGTACTTCTGCACGGACCTGGCCGCCCTCGCCACGGCGCTGGGCCAGGTGCGCCCGGTGCTGTTCTTCGGCGTGCCCCGCGTCTGGGAGAAGATGGCCGCCCGGCTGCAGGCGCTCCTGGCCGCGCAGCCCGCCGACCAGCAGGAGAACGTCCGCGCCGCGATGGCCGCCGGGCTCGCCTACATCGAGGGGCAGCAGTACGGCCACACGGTCTCGCCGGAGGTGCGGGAGGCGTACGAGCGGGCGGACGCCGCACTGCTGTCGGTGATCCGCGGCCTGATCGGGCTCGACCGGGCCCTCTGGTGCGCCACCGCCGCCGCGCCGATGCCGCCCGAGGTGCAGCGCTTCTTCGCCGGCCTGGGCCTGAAGGTCATCGACGTCTACGGCATGACCGAGACGACCGGCGCCTTCACGGTCAACAGCCCGGAGGTCTTCCGGCTCGGCACGGTCGGACGGGCCGAGCCCGGCGTCGAGGTGCGGGTGGCGGCGGACGGCGAGATCCTCACCCGCAGCCCGCTCAACACCCGGGGCTACCTGGGCCTGCCCGAGGCGACCGCCGAACTGCTGGACGCCGACGGCTGGCTGCACACGGGTGACGTCGGGTCGATCGACGAGGACGGGTTCGTCCGCATCGTCGACCGCAAGAAGGAACTGTTCATCACCTCCGGAGGGGAGAACGTGTCCCCGGCCGTCATCGAGGGCCACCTGAAGGAGCACCCGCTCATCGGGCAGGCCCTCGCGTACGGCGACGGGCGGCCGTACCCCGTGGCGATCCTCACGCTCGACGCGGAGGTCGCGCCCGAGTGGGCGCGGGCCCGCGGCATCGCCTTCGAGTCGCCGGCCGCGCTGGCCGGGCATCCGGACCTGCTCAAGGAGATCGAGGCGGCGGTGGAGGCCGCCAACCGCAAGCTCGCCCGAGTGCAGCAGGTCAAGCGGTGGCGGCTGCTGCCGGTCGAGTGGACGGCCGAGACCGAGGAGCTCACCCCGAGCCTCAAGCTCAAGCGCCGCGTCGTGCACGCCAGGTACGCCGACGTGATCGAGGAACTGTACGCGGCCGGCTGAGCCTGGGGAAGTTTTACCGGCCCGGGAGAGTGTCGGGGGCGGGACGCGTGCCGGGCGTGCGTACGGTCTCGGGGCATGACGACGCCTCTTCTCGTGCCCGCACTCGTCGCGTCCTCCCTCGCCGGGTCATCTCTCGTCGCGTCATCTCCGGCCACGGTGCCCGCTCCCGTGCCCGCCGCCGGTGGGACGGCGATCCGCTCGGTCGTGGTGCGGCCGTCCGACCCCGTCGTGGGGCCGGCCGGATCGGTGCGGCTGGTCGTCGACGTGGTGGCGCGCGGCGCGAACCGCGTCTCGGTCGTCCTCGAACCCGGCCGCGCCCCCTCCGCCGCTGGCGAGGAACCAGGCGGGGACGAACCAGGCGGGGAAGGGCCGGGTAAAGGGGGGCCTGGTAAAGGAGAGCCCGGCGGGGAGGACGAGCCGGGCGACGGCCCCGCGCCGCCGTTCGGTGACACCGTGCCGATGCCGGGGCTGAGCGGCCTGGCCACCGCGGTGCCCGGCATCGTCGGCGCGGCCAGGCACGGACGGCCCGCCGGGCCGGTCCCGGCCGGAGGAGACAGCGCAACCGGAGGAGACAGCACAGCCGGAGGAGACAGCACAGCCGGAGGAGACAGCACAGCCGGGGGATGGGAGACGTGGCGCTTCCTGCCCGACCGGCCCCTGTCACGGTGGTATCCGAGCGGGCCCTGGACGGTCACCGCGACCGCCGTGGACGCTCGGGGCGGGACGGCCGTCGCGCGGGCGGTGTTCCATCTGCGGCGCGCGACCGAGATCGAGGGGCTCAAGGTCGCCCGTGGCCGGGGCGGGGACGACACCCGGGTCACGGGGACGCTGCTGCGCGTCGACCCGGGCGGGCGGGTCGACTACCGGCCCTTCCCCGGGCAGCGGGTGAGGATCTCCTTCAGGCCCGCCGGGTCGTCGGAGTGGCGGCCCGCGGGCGAGGCGGTCACCCGGAGAGACGGCTGGTTCAGCGCCCGGACGCGGGAGGACGGCCAGGGCGCCTGGCGCGCCGAGTACGCGGGGTCGCCCCGCTACGCCGCCGATGTCAGCGCCGAGCGCTAGGCATAAATCACCCTTTAATGCCATAGAAAGCACAGAAGTGGCATATAAGGGACAGTTACAGACTCGTTACAGTTTACTCTGAGAAACCTGGCAACTTTCCTTTTCCTTTTAGCGTCTATGACGTTGGCGCGCCCCAACCCGGGGGCGCGTTTGAACACGGGGAGAGGACACACCCTCATGGTGAAACGAGCTGCTACCGCCCTGGCAGTGATCGCCATGGGCGCCACGGCGCTCGCGACCGCGCCCGCTCACGCGGACCCGGTCACATCCACGCCGACGCCCACACCGTCGGCCACACCGACGCCGACCCCCACACCCACCCCGACCGCGGAGGGTCGGCGCCCGTACGTGCCCGAAGCGCGAATTCTGTGGTTCGGCGTCAACCCCGACGTGGTCGTCGTGGGCGGGCGTGGCTCCGCCACGGTCTCCGCCTCGGTCAGGACCAAGGACGTCAGGAAGGTCACCTTCACCCTGTCCGGGTCCCGCGGGCACGGCGGCGGCCACGGTGGCCACGACGGCCCGTGGTGGGGCAAGCGTAAGAGCGGCGGCCCGCACGACGGCCCGTCCTTCGACACCTTCTCCCAGTCGTGGAGCTTCGACAGGCACGACCGGGAGGGCGTCTACAGGGTGCGGATCGAGGCCGAGGGCCTCGACGGCCGGACGCTCACCGCGGAGCGCTCCTTCAGGGTCAAGCGCAAGGAGTGGCACGCGCCGCGTCCGTCGGGCCCCAAGGCGACCCGCATCGTCGGCTTCGACGCCACGCCCGAGCCGGTCCGCAAGGGCCGTGCGCTGACCCTCAAGGGTGAGCTGCAGGTCGCGCAGTGCTACTCCGACTGGTACTTCGGCTGGAACGGCTACACCGGCCGTCGCGGCGGGCACGACGACTGCTACGACAGCCGTGACTACTGGCACGACTGGCACTGGCTGGGCTCCCAGGAGGTCGGCGTCTACTTCCTGCCCGCGGGCTCCCGCAAGTGGCGGTACGTGGACACCATCAGGACCGACGGCGACGGCGACTTCGCCACCCGGGTGCGGGCCTACCAGTCGGGCACCTGGGGCGTGCGCTTCGACGGCACCCGCCGTCTCAAGGGTTCCGAGGCCACCGACTACGTCAAGGTGATCCGGCACCACTAAGTAACACCCCAGAAAACGAACATATCTGCAGTTCACGGACGCCTGGCTCCCCTAGGAAGCCAGGCGTCCGGCTTTTTCCTGACTCATCCGCAGATTAAAGATGACAGTTCGGGTAGAGAGGTCCCTGTGCTCACGTTCGGCGGTCATAGTGGTGAGATCGCGGTCACACAGGGCGAGCACCCGCTCGCGTCGCGTGGTAGGGAGTCTGGGTTGATCCGACTGATGCTCGCCGAGGACATGCACCTCATCCGCAAGGCGCTGGTCGCACTGCTGTCGAGCGAGGACGACCTGGAGGTCGTGGCCGAGGCGGACAAGGGCGAGGACATCGTGCGGCTGGGCTGTCTGCGGCGCCCCGACGTCGCCGTGCTCGACATCGGCATGCCCGGCGTCGACGGCCTCACCGCGGCGGCCGAGCTGCACCGCCGATTACCCTCCTGCAAGACCGTCGTGCTCACCGGGCTCGGCACGCCCACGGCCCTGCGCAAGGCGCTGGACGCCAACGTGCGCGGCTATGTCGTGAAGGACGCCTCTCCGGCCCACCTCGTCGACTGCATCCGCCGGGTGGCCGCGGGCGAGCGGGTCATCGACCCCGAGCTGGCCGTCGCGGCGCTCGACGCCGACAGCAACCCGCTGACCGCCCGCGAGCTGGACGTCCTGGAGACCGCCGCCGCGGGGGCCACCGTCTGCGAGATCGCCGACCGCCTGTGCCTGTCACAGGGCACCGTGCGCAACTACCTGTCCCGCATCCTCGGCAAGGTGGGGGCCCGCTCACGCGTCGAGGCGATTCAGATCGCCTCCGAGTGCGGCTGGCTCTGGCCGTCTGCCGGACGCGACATCGGCATCCTCCGCTACCGCCCCCGCCGGTAGGCCGGTCCAGTGCCCCACGAGGTCGGCGTACAGCGGTGACGCGGCCACCATCTCCTCGTGGGAGCCGAGCCGGACCCGGGTGCCGTCCATGACGAGCACCCGCTTGGCGCGCAGGGCCGACGAGATGCGGTGGGCCACCACGACCAGCGTCCCGCCGCGCGCCGCGAACGCGGCCTCCGCCCGCGCCTCCGCCGCCGGGTCGAGGTGACAGGTCGACTCGTCGAGCACGACCAGCCGGGCGGGGGACAGATAGGTCCTGGCCAGCGCGATGAGCTGCCGTTCGCCCGCCGACAGCTCGGCCGGGTCGAGCGGGCCGCCCGCGCAGCGCTGCGCGAGGTCCGCGAGCCCGAACGCCGCGACCGCCTCGTCCACCCGCTCCGGCGGCGCGCCGGGCGCGAGATAGGTCAGGTTCTCGGCCAGGGTGCCGGGGAAGACGTACGCCTCCTGGGGGATCAGCGCACGGGCCGCCGGGAGCACCCGCGCGGCCGGGACGCCGCCGACGAGGACCTCGCCCTCGTCCGGCGTGAGCAGGCCGGCGACCAGCGCGGCCAGCGTGGACTTGCCGATCCCGCTCGGGCCGACGACGGCCAGGTGGTCGCCCTCCGGCACGTCGAGGTCCAGGCCGTCGATCACCGGCTCGGGGGCCTTCTGATCGGCGGTGCCATAAGCGAACCGGACGCCCCGGAGCACCAGGCGCGCACTCTCCGGCTCTCTGTCACCGTGCGCCACCGGCGGGCCGGGCACGTGCAGGATGCGCTCCAGCGTGACGGCGAGGCGCACGCCGCTGACGCCGAGGCCCTGCACCAGGCCGCCCAGTGCGGGGGCGAGCGACTGCATGACGTAGGTCAGCGTGCCGAGGATGACCCCGCCGGTGATCCCCTGGCGGACGAGCCAGGGCGCGCCCGCGAGCAGCAGCACGACCGGTAGCCACGCTCCCACGGCCAGCGACAGCGTCCGCGTCGCGGTCACCCGGGCGAGCGCCCGCGCGGACGCGGCCTGCCGGGTCACCGCCTGCCCGACCTCGGCCGCGACCCGCTCCTCCCCGCCGCAGGCGGTCACGTCCCGCAGTCCGCTCGCCATCGCGGCCACGGCGGCCGCCGTACGCTCGTCGGCCACGATGAACTCCCGCTGCCACCGCGCGAGCGAGGGCAGGGAGACGAGGAACAGGCCCAGCCCGAGGGCCACCGGGGGCAGCACGAGCGGCACCACGGCGGGCGCCAGGGTCGACAGTCCCACCGCCACGCTGACCAGCGTGAACACGAACGACCTGACCACCGTGATGATGGCGCCGAAGGCGTCCCTGGCCAGCTCGACCTGATGGTTCATCCGGGCGACGGCCGCGCTGTCGCCGCCCCGCCCGGCCCGCAGCGCCCCGGTCACCACCCGCCTCAGCAGGTCGTCGCGGAACGGCTCGACGATCCCGGCGATCAGCAGCAGCACCTGCCGGGCGGACACCGCGGCCACCGCCCACGCGGCGGCCAGGACCCCGAGCCAGGCGAACCCGAGGCCGGGCCGGCCGGCCGCGAACCCGTCGTCCACCGCGCGCGCGACGGCGTATCCCCCGGTCAGCGAGGGCAGGGCCTCGGCCACCGACCAGCAGGCCAGCCACAGCAGCCGGGACGGCTCGCGCCACAGCGCGTCCAGGAGGACCCGCCGCCTCACGACGCCTCCTGCGCCTGGAAGACGGCCCGGTAGCCGGGATCGGCCCACAGCCGTTCGTGTGTGCCGATCGCGCGGACCCGCCCGTCCTCCAGCCACACGACCTGGTCGGCCTGCGCCGCCGTCGTCACCCGATGGGCCACCACGAGGCGGGTGCGGTCGGCCAGGCTGCCCGTGAGCGCGCGCCCGACCTGCCGCTCGGTGACCGTGTCGAGGCTCGACATGGCGTCGTCGAGGATCAGCACCCGCCCGGCCTGGGCGAACGCGCGGGCGAGGCCGATCCGCTGGATCTCGCCCCCGGACATCGGCGCCTCCTCGACCGGGGTGGCGTACCCGAGGGGCAGCCTGCGGACGAAGGGGTCGGCGCAGGCCGCGACGGCCGCGGCCCGCACCGTGTTCTCGTCATGAGCCGGGAGCCCGAAGCCGACGGCCTCGCCCAGGGTGCGGCCGAACAGGGCCGGGCGCTCGAACGCGTACCCGACCGCACGCCGCAGCGGCTCCTTGCCGATCTCCCGGAGCGGCACGCCGTCCAGCAGCACGACGCCCCGCTCGGGGTCGGCGAGCCGTCCGGCGACGGCGGCCAGTGACGACTTGCCCGAGCCGGAGCGGCCGACCACCGCCGTGCAGGTGCCTCCCGGCACCACGAAGCTGATCCCGCTCAGCAGCCGGACCCCGTCGGCCTGTACGGTCACGTCACGTAGTTCCAGGGTGCCCGGGCCCGGCGGCAGCGGGCGGGAGCCGTACGCCGGGGGCGGCACGGCGAAAAGCTGCTCCAGGCGCTGCGCGGCCGACCGGGCGCGGGCGATGCGCGCGGCGTAGCCCAGCGCGGATCCGAGGCCCGCGCCGAGCACGACGTAGCGCGCGGCGGCGAGCAGCTCGCCCACGGTGAGGCCGCCCGCCGACAGGCGGAGCCCGCCGACGGCGAGCACCGCGATCTCCAGGAGCGGGACGACGACGGCGGCCTGCACACCGGCGCGCGCCTGCAGCCGCCACAGCGCGAGGCCCTGGGCGCGCAGCCGGGGGAGCGGGGCCAGCACCCGTGCGGCCTCGCGGTCCTCGGTGCCGGCCGCGCTGATGGTGCGGGCACCGGCGAGCGCTCCGACGAGCATGCCCGCGATCTGGCCCTGCGCCTCCTGGTAGCCGCCGGAGGCCGCGGTGGTCTTCCGCATGAACGCGCGCAGCACGGCCACGATCAGCAGCAGGCCGGCCACCAGCGTGACCGCGAGCCACGGGTCGATCAGCGCGAGGGCGACGACGCTGCCGGCCGACGGAATGACCAGGGTGGCGGCCGTCACGACGGCCTCCGGGGTCCGGCCCGCCTCCTCGACGTTCACGCCGGCGCGGGTGACGATCTCCCCGGGGGCGAGATGCCGGGTCATCCCGGTCCCGGCCGACAGGGTGTGGGTCACGACCCGGGTGCGCAGCCACTGGGCGGCCCGCGCGCCGCTCACCCCAGCGGCGAGGACGCCCAGCGCGTCGCACACGACGACGAGCCCGGCCAGCAGCGCGGCGACGGCGACCGTCTCCGGGAGGTCGGGGGAGGTCCGCACGACGGCGTCGAGCGCTCGTCCGAGCGCCGCCGGGACGAGCAGGTCGGCGGCGGCGCCCGTCAGCGCCGTCGCCGTCAGCACCGCGAGCCAGGGCCCGCCGCGCCGTACGGCCCGCGCGATCAGCAGGTCCGCCGAACGAGAACTCACCAGGGGTCCTCCAGTCCCGAAACGCGGAAGCCTGGGCGGCCGCGACGACCGCCCAGACCTTCGCTTCATGCGCCAGCAGCCGCGGCTATCAGCCGCAGATGATGCTCAGGCTGCTGTTCTCGTGCGGGGTGCAGCCCAGCAGGCTCAGGTTGCTGCCCTGGGTGCCACCGCCGCCGCCACCGGTGGGGGCCTCGAGGGTCTGCAGGTCGAGAAGCGCCATGTGGATCATCTCCCTTTTCTGGATGGTTCACCCGGCACGGTGCCGGAAGTGGGGTCGAGCGAGGAGCTGTCAGCCGCAGATGAGGCTGAGGCTGCTGTTCTCGTGCGGGGTGCAGGCGAGCAGGCTCAGGTTGCTGCCGCCGCCGCCACCGTGACCACCGGGGGTCTCGAGGGTCTGAAGGTCGAGGAGCGCCATTGCGATTCACCTCCTTCCGGTGCTGGTCGGGACATGCGACCCGGCGGCGGTGCGCAGGGGGGCCTGCGCCTGTGACCGTCCGGGGGGCTCGAGGAACGGGAGGCGGACCGGCTCGTCGTGCAGCGCGGTGCCGAGCGCGAACAGCACGCCGGCGCTCCCTGTGGCGAAGTCCATGGACAGGCGGAGCAACTGCGCGCCGGGGAAGGCCAGCCCGCCCTGGTACGGAAGCTCCTGCCAGGCCAGCCGGGCGATCTGCGCCTCGGCGGCCCCGGGGTCGGGGCGCGAGCCGGACGACAGGCAGGCGATCATGCCAGCCCGGCCGGCGAACAGCCCCGACTGGACGTAGTACGGAAGGGTCAGCACCGACCGGATGGCGGCCAGCGACCCGGCGAAGTCGTCGTCGTCACGGTGGGCGTCGTCGCGGTGCGTGAGGTAGCGGTCGAGCACCAGGCCGATGCCGGCCGACCCCTCGTCCAGGTAGGGGTTGGTCCGCCAGCCCTGCTGCACCTGGAGCTGCCCGTCCTCGCGGCCGACGCACCGGCGCAGGTCCTGGCGCAGTGCGGTGGCCGCGAGGTCGAGCAGACCGGGGTCGCCGGTGCGCTCGTACGCGTGCAGGAACATCAGGGCGGGCCCCGACGAGCCGTACATCAGCCCCGCGTGCGGATACCTGCCTCCGCTGATCTCGGGGACGTCGTCCGGGCCGCCGAGCCGGTCGGCCACCGCGGCGACGACGCGCGCGGCCCGCTCGCGGAACTCGGGCTCGCCGGTCGCGTCGTGCAGGTGCATCAGGGCGAGGGCGACGCCGGACAGGCCGCGGTAGAGGCTGAGGTCGAGCCCCTCCCAGGACTCCCGCAGGCACCGCTCGGCCACGCCGAGCGCGTCCGCGCGCCGCCCGAGCTCCTCCAGCGCGTACGCCACGCCGTGCAGCCCGTTGTAGAAGCCGATCCCGATGCCCGGCTCCGCCGCCCGCCTGACCAGCCACTCCTCGTGCTCGGGGAAGCGCCCGGCCCCCGTCGCGGCCAGCGTGTAGAGCACGCCCGCCGCGCCGTTCGCGAGGCTCACGCCGCCGCCGGGCTCGAACTGGACGATGTCGCCGGGGAACAGCCGGTCGTCGCGCCCCGGTGTCGCAGAGGCGAGGATCGCCGTCGCCAGGGCGTCCCGGAGTGCGGGCCAGCCCTCGGAGAGCCGGCTCGGCTCCGGCTCGGCCGGTCGTACGCCGGTCTCGAGGCCGAGGAGCGTCGCCACCGCGCCGTCGATCAGCTCGGGCGGCACCGGGAACGTCTCCTTCACCAGCCTGCCGAGCTGGGCGGCCTTGGGCCGGTAGAGCTGCAGCAGCATGGTGGTCATCGGGGCGAATATCCCGAGGTGCAGGCAGGCCAGGGCGTACTCGTCGGCCTCGACGCCGGCCAGGCCGCTCGGCGGGACGAAGCCGGGGTTGGCCAGCGTCGGCCGCCTGCGCTCCTCGACCGGCGAGGAGACCTCGAAGTCGATCAGCACCACCCGGTCGTCCTCGACGAGGATGTTGAAGGGGTGCAGGTCGCCGAACACCACGCCGCGCTCGTGCAGGGCCGAGACCGCCGCCCGCACCTTGGCGAGCATCGTGACGGCCCACTCCGCGTAGTCCGTGTTCATCTCCGGCGTGCGGTCGGCCCGCGTGAGGGGGTGCTTCTGCGCGATGAGCTGGCTGAGCGAGGTGCCGTCGACGTACTCCTGCGCGAGGAAGTGGTGCTCGCCCACCGTGAAGTGGCCGTGCAGGCGGGGGACGCAGTCCAGCCCGGCGAGGCGTTCCATGATCTCGGCCTCGTGCCGCAGGCGGGTGACCGCGTCGCGTCCCTCCACGTCGAGCCCGGCGTGCGGGCGCGCCTCCTTCAGCACCACCTTCTCGCCGGTGCGCGTGTCGTGCGCGAGGTAGACGCCGCCGCCGTTGGAGAAGTGCAGCACGCTGTCGACCTGGTACGGCACGCCTTCCATGGTCACGGCGTTGCGGGCGGCGAGGTGGGGTTCGAGGAACGCCGGCAGGGGCACCCAGGAGGGCAGGGAGAACCCCGGGCCGCGCACGTCGGGGACGAGCTCGCCGTCGGCGTTCTCGATCGCGAGGACCTGCTCGCCGCTCTCGTCGAGGCAGTGACGCTCGGCGAACCCGCCGTACCGGACGTAGAGCGGCCCGTCGCCGTAGCGCAGGTCGCTGAGGATGTACGGGCCCTCGACGCCGTCGAGGACCTCGGCCAGCTCCTTGAGCGTCAGCTCGAGCTCGGCCTCGTCGACCGGGTAGATGGTGACCAGCTTGCCGCTCGACCCGCGGAAGGCGTACTTGGAGTTCTGCATGGTCATCACGCGCCGGCCGCGCAGGAACTTGAAGGCCAGCCCGCGGGGCACGCAGTAGTCCCACGCCGCCGCGATCACCCGCTCCGCCTCCCGCACGGAGGAGGAGATGTGGATCTTCCATCCCTGGGTGGGCAACGTGGCGCCGGCCGGCGCGTAGTGCAGCCACGTTCCGGTAGCCAGGTGCGCCCATCCCTCGGGGGTGGGCCGCGCGGCCACGGAGAAATCCGGGTGCTCCGCGCGCTTGCTGTCGAGAGTGTCGTAGAACAAGGGATCTGCGAGGCAGTAAATCTCGTACTTACTAATCACCAGATGTCCCCTTAGGCCGGTCACAAGTAAGAATTCCGGAATTGCGGGGATGGGCCAAGTTACGCCCGTCAACTGCGTCATGTGAAATCTGCACATAACAAACCATGACGCGGTCACGGGTCATGGGGTGACGCTCTTCACGGTCGCCCGGAGGCCTTGGTGAGGTCCGGCGGTGAGGTTCTCTGTCAACCGGCAGGTCAAGTGCGCGGACATGATGTCGGACGCGCGTGGAGTCCTTTGGAGCGGTCCGTCCGGCCGGCGACCGGTCAGCGGCGGTCTTTGCCCCTGCTGGGGATCTCGGCGACCAGGCGGAACCAGCCGTCCGGGTCGAGGACCGTTCCCACGACGCCGTCGAGCGCGGCCGCGCGGGTGCGGAGGTTGTCCAGGCCGCTGCCGGTGCCGGACGGAGCGGAGGGGTCGACGCCGTCGTTGGCCACGGTCAGCGTCACCGTGCCGGCGCGCAGGGCGATCTCGATGACGCACAGGGTCGCCCTGCTGTGCCGCACGACGTTGGTCACGGCCTCCCGCACCATGATGGCGAGAGTGGCGCTGATCTGGTCCGAGAGCTCCGCGTCGGTGGTCTCGATCTTGCAGTCGGTCCCGTACGCGCGGAGCACGGCACGCGCGTTGGCCAGCTCCGACGGCAGTGAGACGTCCTGGAACGAGCGGGTCACGTTGCGGATGTCCGCGGCGGCCTGGCGGATCGCCTGCACCACGTCGGCGAGGGCGGGGCGCAGCGGGTTGTCGTCCTCGGCGAGGCGGTAGGCGAGTTCGCTGCGCAGGGTGGCCAGCCACAGCCGGCTGCTCACGAGGTCGTGCACGTCCCGGCCGAACTGCTCCCGGGCCTCGGCCGCGGCCTGGCGGACGGCCTCGGCCTGCAGGGCGCGCAGCCGGCGCAGCCGGAGGGCCAGGACCGCCAGCGCGGCCAGGGGGAGCGCGCCGAGCAGCGTGAGCAGGGCGAGTATCGCGAAGTCAGGCAAGTGACGACCCTCCAGTCATCCTCGCCGTAACATCGGCCTCGCCTTTCGGTACATGCGCTATATCCTTGCATACCTGTCACAAAAGATGGCCACTTCGTTCATCTCGAAGTAAGTTCTAACGTCGGGGGATATACACTGTGCGGCGGCTCCTAAAAACGGGTGTTCGCGAACTGTGAATTCCGGTCATGGATAAATTGATTCATGTCCCGATTCATCCCCCGGGCCGCTTTCACGGGCCGCTCAGGCGAGCGATCGGACCGCCGCGCGGAACAGCACGGGCAGCCGCCGGGCGGCCGGCACGATCATCCGCGCCGCCGGGGGGTGCCGCCGGGCCTCCAGCAGTGTGGCGGTGAGCAGCCGCGACCGCCGCGACAGGCGCCGCCAGGCGGCCTCGTACTCCTCGGGGCGGCCCGCGCGCAGGCAGCCGACCAGCGCGCGGGCCGACAGCAGCGCGAGCGAGAGGCCCTCGCCGGTGAGCGCGTCCACGTAGCCCGCCGCGTCGCCCACGAGCAGGACCCGCCCGGCCACGCGACGGCGGACCCGCTGGCGCAGCGGCCCGGCTCCGCGCACCGGGGTGGCGGGCGGCCCGTCCAGCCGGGCGAGCAGGTCCGGGAACGCCGCCAGGTGCTCGTGGTATCCCTGCCGCTCGCCGCTCAGCACGGCCACGCCGACGAGGTCGTCGCCCACCGGCGTGACGTACGCCTCGCCGCCCGGCGCCCAGTGCACCTCCACGAAGTCGGTCCACGGCGCCACCCGGTAGTGGCGGCGCAGGCCGTACCGGCGGGGGCCGCCCGCGGGCAGGTCCAGCCCGAGGGACGCCCTGATCGGCGAGTGCAGGCCGTCCGCCGCGACCAGCCAGCGCGCCCGCAGACCGGACCCGTCCGGGACCCCGCCGGAGGGCAGCACCCGCGCGTGCACGTCGGCGTCGCCGGCGCGCACGCCGGCGACCCGCCCGGAGATCACCCGGACTCCGGCCTCCCGCGCGCGCCGGGCCAGGGCCGCGTGCAGCGCGGTGCGCCGCACGCCGAGCCCGGCGCCGTCCCGGAACTCCGCCTGCACCCGGTGCCGTCCGTCGACGTAGCGGATGCCCAGGAACGGCCTGCTCTCCGGCAGCGCGATCCCCAGGTCGATGCCCAGGCCGGCGAGGGCGGCGACGCCGGTGGGCATCAGTCCCTCCCCGCACGCCTTGTCGACCGGGACGGCCCTCGGCTCGACCACGACCGTCTCCAGGCCGGCCAGCGCCGCGTGGATGGCCGTGGCCAGCCCCGCGGGCCCGCCCCCGGCCACCAGCACGTCGATCACCGGGCGGGCCGCAGGGAACCGGGCGCGGCGGGGGCGGCGGTCGCGAGGGCGGCGTTCTCGCACCGCAGGCGGACGACCATGAGCGGCACGTTGAGCAGGGTGAAGGCCAGCGCGGTCAGCCACGCGGAGTGCACGAGCGGCAGGGCCGCGCCCTCCACCGCCACGGCGACGTAGTTGGGGTGACGCAGCCACCCGAACCGGTACGGCCCCCGCGTCACGAGTGGCAGGCCCGGCACGACGATGACCTGGGTGTTCCACTGGGGGCCGAGGCTCGTGACACACCACCAGCGCAGCGCCTGGGCGGCCACGACGAGCGCCAGCATCGGCCAGCCCAGGGCCGGGACGAACGGCCGGTCCGCCAGCGCCGCCTCCAGCAGGCACCCGGCGAGCAGGCCGGTGTGCAGGGCGACCATCCAGGGGTAGTGCCCGGCGCCGTACAGCACCCCGCCGCGGCCCATGCTCCAGCGGGCGTTACGGCGCGCGACGAACAGCTCCGCGAGGCGTTCCACGCCGACGAGCGCGACGAGCACCGCGTACCAGGGCGACATCGGTCCCCTCCATCCCTCCCGGCCGGCTCCCCCGGCCCCCCTTCACCAGCGCAGCAGGACGAGCTCGGAGCAGAATCCCGGGCCCATCGCGAGGAGCACCCCCGGGGTGCCCGGCGGCGGTGGCCGCAGGGCCAGGGTGTCCCGCAGCACGTGCAGCACGGACGCGGACGACAGGTTGCCGATGGCGGCCAGCGAGCGCCAGGTGAGGTCGAGCGCGCCCTCCGGCAGCGCGAGCGTCTCCGCGACCGCCTCCAGCACCTTCGGACCGCCGGGATGACAGACCCACGCGGTGATGTCGCCGATGTCCAGGCCGTGGTCGCCGAGGAACCCGCCCACGTCCCCGGCGAGGTGGGTGCGCACCACGTCGGGCACCCCGGCGTCCAGGACGACCCGGAACCCGCTGTCGCGCACGTCCCACCCCATCACCCGTTCCGAGCCGGGGTAGAGGCGGCTGCGGGTCGCGACGACGGCCGGGCCCGGCCGCCCCCCGGGGATCTCACGGCCGGGGATGTCACGGTCGTCGCCGTACGCGACCACGGCGGCGGCGCCGTCCCCGAACAGCGCGCCCGCCACGAGGTTGGCCGTGGAGGAGTCGTCGCGCTGCAGGGTGAGGGAGCACAGCTCGACCGAGAGCAGCACCGCGACATGGCCCGGCCACCCGCGCAGGTAGTCGTGCAGCCGGGCGATGCCCGCCGCCCCCGCCACGCAGCCGAGTCCGAACACCGGCACCCGCTTCACGTCGGGACGCAGCCCGATCCGGTTGGCCAGCCGGGCGTCCAGGGACGGCGCGGCGACGCCGGTGACCGACGTACACATGATCATGTCCACGTCCGCCGGAGTGAGGCCGGCGGCGTCGAGCGCGCCGGTCACGGCCTCCGCGCCCAGGTCGAGGGCGGCCTCGATGAACAGGTCGTTGGCCATGCCGAAGCCGTCGAGCTTGCCGTACCGGTCGAGAGGCTGCACGAGGTTGCGGTGCTCCACCCGCGCGCTCGCGTGCAGCCTGTCGAGGAGCCGGCGGTCGGCGCCCGGGGGGAGGCAGACCCTCGCCAGCGTGTCCGTGATCTCCTTCTGCGAGTGGCGATGGGGAGGAAGGACACCATGGACGGCCGCGATCCGGGTCATCTCACATCCCACTGGCTGACGGAGGAAGCTACTTGCACTCTTGCCCGTCCAGGCGGCTCACATACCTACCAACCCGGATCATCCGGTTACGCTCGTGACGATGACCTGCTCCAGAGCACTCCCCGGCGACATGCCGCGGCAGCTGGCCGGGCTGGCCCGCGCGTGCCATCCGGGCCCGGCCGTCGCGGTGACGGTCCTGGTCACGGCGCTCGTGGTGCTCGCCGGGCGCGGCCTCCCCGGGGCGGTGCCGGTGGCGCTCGCCGTGCTGGCCGGCCAGCTCTCGGTGGGCTGGTGCAACGACGCCGTGGACGCCGCCAGGGACGCCGCGGCCGGGCGGATCGGCAAGCCCGTCGTCGCGGGCCTGGTGACCGCGGGCACGGTGCGCGCCGCGGCCTTCACGGCGCTGGCGGCGTGCGTGCCGCTCTCGCTGGCCTGCGGGCCGCTGCCGGCCGCGGCGCACCTGCTCGCCGTCGCCGCGGCCTGGGCCTACAACCTGTGGCTGAAGGGCACGGCCGCGTCGTGGGCGCCGTACGCGATCGGGTTCGGCGCCGTGCCGGTGTTCGTCGCGGCGGGCCTGCCGGCCCAGCATGAGGGCCCGCCGCTGCCCGCGTGGTGGGCCGTGGCGGCGGCCGCGCTGCTCGGCTGCGGCGCGCACCTCGGCAACGTGCTGCCCGACATCGAGACGGACCTGGCGACCGGCGTGCGGGGCTGGCCCCAGCGGCTCGGCGCCGCCCGGGTCAGGGCCCTGATGCCGGTGCCGCCGCTGGCGGCGTCCCTGCTGCTCGCCGTGGCGCCGCCGGGCCCGCCCGGCCCGGCGGAGTGGCTCGCCCTCGCGGGAGTGGCCCTGTGCGCGGTGGCCGGTCTGTCGCTCGGCCGCCGCCTGCCCAAGGCGCCCTTCGCCGCCGCGGTCGCCGCCGCCGGGATCGACATCCTGCTCCTCGCGGCCACGGGCGCCGGCGTCGTGGTGAGCACCACGTAGCCGGCCTGCTCGAACACCACGCGGTAGCCGTGCCCGCGCAGCCGCGCCACGCGTTCGACCTGCTGCCGGAGGCCGGCGAAGGGGAACGTCCGGACGCCCACGTCGGCGACGACCCACGGCGCCCATCGGGGCGTCCTGTCCCACAGCAGCGTGCGCGTACGCGGGGACAGCGCGGGGGCCAGGGAGTCGGCCGCCTCGACCAGCGCGCCGTCGGGGACGGCGGCGACGGCGCGCTGCGCCGCGCGGGTCCGCGTGGTCTCCGCGTAGAAGGCGGGCGTGAGCGACGCGCCGAACGAGAAGAAGGGCACGAGGGCGAGCGCGGTCGCGAGCACCAGCACCGCCCACCCGCGGACGAGCCGTGCCGCCCGCCCAGTGCCGGCCCTGGTGCCGGCCCGCCTGGTCATGAGGGCGGCGGCGCGCAGCGCGCCGTCGACCCCGGCGGCGAAGACCGGTGCGACGACGAAGGCGGTGTAGTGGTACCTCGGCGTCCACCAGTTCGGGTAGGTGCTGGCGAGCAGGCGCTCCAGCAGCGGCGGGACCAGGGCGAGCGCAGTCGGGGAGAGCAGCGCGGTGAACAGCACGGGCGCCAGCGTCAGCGCCGCCGTACGCAGCTTCAGCGGCGGGTCGGCGAGCAGCGCGAGGACGTCGCCGGGCCGGGTGACGGCGTGGAGCGCGGCCCGCGGGAGGTCGGGGCCCAGCGTCCAGTAGGCCCAGTAGTAGCCGGTCCTGCCGCCGAAGCGGGGGACGAGGACCGACGTCGCCACCAGGGTCGCCGCGACGCCGCCGGCGACGAGCAGCGCGCCGGGCCACCGGTCACGCCGCCGGGTGAGCAGGAACAGCCCGAATCCGGCCAGCAGCAGGCCCATGTCCTCCTTGACCAGGAGCAGAGCGAGCGCGGTGAGAAGCGCGGCCCGCCCGCGCCCGGCCTGGTACCGCTCCAGCGCCACCGCCGTGAGCAGCGGCGCGAACGCCGCCTCGTGGAAGTCGAAGGCGACGGTCTCGGCGATCGGCCACGACAGCGCGTAGGCGGCCGCGACGGGATGGGCGACGCGGCCGCCTCCGGCCCCGGACCGGGAGGCGGCACGGAAGGCGTACGCCCACACGAACGGAATGGACAGGGCGAGCAGGACGGCCTGCGCGACGAGCAGCGTCGCCGGCCCGTCGTGGATCCAGTAGAGCGGCGCCAGCAGCGCCAGCGCCGGAGACCAGTGGTCGCCGAGCACGCAGAACCCCGGCCCGAACCCGTTGTGGACGCCCTTCACCATCGAGACGGGCGCCTCGAAGCGGGAGTACGCGCGGACCGCCTGGTCGAATATCACCAGGTCGTACGCGCCCGCCCGGAAACGCGACAGCCGCACGCAGGAGTGGATCGCGTAGGCGACCGCCGCCGCGGAGGTGAGGGCCGCGACGGCGGCGAGGTCCCGGCGCCGCGCCCCGGGCGACGGCCATGCGCTCCCCGACATTCCTCCGGGAGGCTATCGAGGCGCACCCCCGGGGCGGGCGGGGCCGGTCCGCGTTTCCCGCAACGCGTGGTCAAAGCTGTGGTCAAAGCTGTGGTCAAAGGTCCGGCCTGCCGCCGGACTCAGCCGAGGACGCCGAACCAGCGTCCCGCCTCGGTCCACACCTCCGCGCGGCGGAAGCCCGTACGCCGGGCGAGCGGGCCGATGCCGTCCGCCCCGACGCGGGCCCACGCGAACCAGCCGGTGACCGTGTCGTCCCGTCGCAGCCTGACCCGCTCCGACCGGGTGGCGGTGCCGGGAGGGCCGAGTTCGGCGACCACCTCGCCACCGGGCCGCAGCAGTTCGCGGGCCCGCCGCAGCAGGGCCTCGGGGTCCCCGCCGATGCCGATGTTGCCGTCGGCCAGCAGCACCGTCGCCCAGCGGCCGCCGCCCGGCACGTGGCCGAACACGTCCCGGCACAGGGCCCGGCCCCCGGCCAGGCGGGTGAGGCGGACGGCCCGCGGCGTGACGTCGATGCCGAGGGCCCGCACCCCGCGCCTGGTCAGCGCCACCGTGAGCCGCCCGGGTCCGGAGCCGACGTCGAGCGTGGGGTCGCCGCAGCGGGCCAGCATCGCCTCGTCCCCTTCGGCGCCGTCGAGCCAGCGCCACGACTCCAGCGGCCACGTCCTGCCGTCGGCCGCCTCGACGTCGACCCGCGCGCCGTCCAGCGACTCGGCGTAGAGGGGGCCGATCACGCCGGGACGTCCGCGCCGAGGGCCGCCAGCGCCGCCGCGAACCGCGAGGAGGGGGCCCGCGCGGCCACCGCGCGGGCGTCGGCGGCGGTGTCCACGTCGGTCAGTTCGGGCAGCAGGGCGGCCCGCAGGCCCGCTTCAAGGATCCGGCGCAGCAGCAGCGCCCCGGTGTCGGAGCGCGACATCGGCACCCCGGCGAGCAGCCCGGAGAGCGGGGCGGGATCGGGCCCGCGCTGCCCGAGCAGCCAGAACCCGCCGTCGGCGGCCGGGCCGACCACGACGTCGTGCTCGCCCAGCAGCCGTCCCGCCTCGGCCAGCAGGCCCGGGGTGACCTGCGGGGTGTCCATGCCGATCAGCACCGCCGGCGCCGGGCAGGCCGCCAGGGCGTCCTCGAAGGCGTGTGCCAGCCGCTCCGCGAGGCCGTTCCCCCGCTGCGGGACCACGTCGTACCCGGCGGGCAGCCAGGGGCCGGGCTCGCCGAGCAGGGCCAGCACCCGGCGCGCGGCCGGGGCGGCGGCGACGGCCGCCAGCGTGTCGCGCAGCGCCGCCTCCGCGAGCGCGGCGGCCTGGCGGGGCGTGTACGGCGGGGTGAGCCGTGTCTTGACCCTCCCCGGCCTGGGCTCCTTGGCGATGACGATGAACTGCGGCGGGCTCTGCGGGAGGACGGGCGTCACGCCGCCGCCCGCCACATGTCGCGGACCGTCCGCACGGTGCCGAGAACGGTGCCGGTGACCTTGGACCGGCCCACGCGCGGCAGGTAGTCGACCTCGACCTCCCCGATGCGCCAGCCCGCCTCGCTCGCCCGGAGCACCATCTCCAGCGGGTAGCCGAACCGGCGGTCCCGCAGGCCCAGGCCGAGCAGCGCCGTACGGCGGGCCGCGCGCATCGGGCCGAGGTCGTGCAGCGCGGCGCCGGTGCGGTGGCGCAGCCGCCAGGCCAGCAGCCGGTTGCCCAGCCGGGCGTGCGCGGGCCACGCCCCCCGCGCGGCGGGCCGGCGGCGGCCCAGCACCAGGTCGGCGGTGCCGTCCAGCACGCCCTCCGCGACGTGCGGCAGCTGGCGCGGGTCGAGCGAGGCGTCCGCGTCCATGAAGCAGACGACGGGCGCGGTCGCGGCCGTGAGACCCGCGTGGCAGGCGGCGCCGAACCCCGGAACGGACTCGGTCACGACGAGCGCGCCGTGCCGGGCGGCGACCTCGGCCGACCCGTCGGTGGACCCGTTGTCGACCACGATGGCCCGGCAGCCGTCCGGCATCCGGCCGAGCACCCAGGGCAGGGCCTCCGCCTCGTCGAGGCAGGGAAGCACCACATCGATCTTCATGCCGCCGACGGTAGGGCCGCCCGGGCCGCTCAGTTCTTACGAAGTGACTACGTGACAAGGGCCGACGGCTCCGGTGTGCCTAGCCTGTGCGTCGTGATCACACGACGAGGCCTGCCGGTGGCGTGGGCCGGCCTGGTGGCGGGAGCGTTCGCGGTGGGCGGGGTGCTGCACGCGCGGGGGGCGCTGCCCATCGACCATCTGCCGCCGCTGCACGCGCTCGCCCGGCTGCCCACGGTGGCGGGCACGGCCGCGCTCCTGCCCGCGACCGTGCTCGCCGCCGTCGCGGTGCCCGTGCTGCCCCGGCTGACCGCGAACCTGCCCCTGCGGGCGGCGCTCGCGGCGGCCTTCGGCGTGTCGCTCGCGTGGACCGTCCTGCTGGCGGTGTCGGGGGAGGGGCTGGCGTGGCCGTTCACCCATCCCCAGGAGTACCTGGCCGTGCTGGGGGCGGTGGGCGACGACCCGCTCGGCTGGCTGGCCGGGTTCACCCGCGATCTGCCCGCCTACCCCACGCACGTGCGGGGACACCCGCCGCTGCCGGTGCTGGTGCTGTGGGCACTGGCCGCCGCCGGGCTGCCGGGACCGTTCTGGGCCGCCGTCCTCGCCGTCGTCGTCGGGTGCTCGGCCACGGTCGCGATCGGACTGGCGGTGCGGCGCGTCTCGGGTGAGGAGGCGGCCCGGCGCGCGCTGCCGTACCTCGCCCTGTCGCCCGCGGCGGTGTGGACCGCGACGACGATGGACGCGTTCTTCGCGGGAGTGGGGGCGTGGGGGACGGCCCTGCTGCTGCTCGCGTTGCCGGGCGGCGACGGACCCGGGGCACGCGGGCGGGCGGGCCGGGTCGCGGTAGGCCTGTGGCGCGGGGGTGCCGCGGGGGTGGCGCTGGGCGTGTTGCCGTACCTGAGCTACGGCCTGGTGCCGTACCTGCTCATCCCTCTCGTCGGTGCGGTCGTCGCGCTGCGGGACGCGGGGGCCGGTGCGGCGAGGGCGGCGAGGGCGGCCGTGCTCGCCTGCCTGGCCGGGATGGCGGCGGTGAGCGCGCTGTTCGCCGCCGGAGGCTTCTGGTGGCCCGACGGGGTCGCCGCCACGCACGCCGAGTGGGCGGCCGATCCCGGCGCGGCCCGGCCGTACCTGTACTTCCTGTTCGCCAACCTGGCCGTGCTCGCCCTGGTCACGGGACCCGCCGCCACCGCCGGGCTCGCCGCGACCCGGCTGATGGCGGGGCTGCCGGCGGGGCCGGCGGCGGGCCGGATCCTGCCCGTGGCCGCGCTCGTCGCGGTGCTGGCCCTCGACCTCAGCGGCGTCACCCGGGGCGAGGTGGAGCGCATCTGGCTGCCGTACGCCCTGTGGATCACCGCCGCAGCCGGGCGCGCGCCGGACCGCCGCCTGTTCGCCGCACAGGCGCTGACGGGCCTGCTGCTGCAGGGGCTCGTCCGGTCGCCCTGGTGAGGTACGACCCGTGCTGGCGGCCACCGTCGCCGTGCCGGCGGGGAACGCGGCTCCGCAGCAGGGCCGCCACCTGGTCGCAGTCGGGTAAGGACGTCACCGCCGTGAACCCGCCCTGGAACCGGAAGCAGACGGGGGCCAACCCCGATCCGGCCACGTTCACGCTGAACAACGGCACCTGCGTGAAGAGCTGACCGTCGCCTGCCCGCCGTACGGCCCGCCGCAGGGTCGTACGGCGGGACCGTTTCTCCGGGACGGGTGCGGGCAGTCAGGACATATGCCGCTGTTTGACACCACGCTTCTTCTGCTGCTAGAGGGCTACGCCTGGCTGCCGTCCCGATGGCGGGAGGCCCAGGGGGAGATGATCCGCACGCGGCTGCTCGGCCAGCGCGCGGTCGTGCTGCGCGGGCCCGACGCCGCCCGCTTCTTCTACGACGACAACCACGTCCAGCGCGCCCCAGCGCTGCCCGAGCCGATCAAGAGTACGCTCTTCGGCCACGGGGCCGTGCACAGTCTCGACCAGGGCGCGCACCGGGCGCGCAAGGCCATGTTCATGGGGCTCATGACCCCCGAGAGCGTCGCCTCCCTCGTACGGGAGACCACCGCGGCCTGGGACGAGACGGTGGCGACCTGGCCCGGCAGGGGAGAGGTCGTGCTCTTCGACGAGGCCGCCCGCGTCCTGACCACGGGGGTGTGCCGCTGGGCGGGCATTCCCCTCGACGAGGAGGAGGCCGGCCCACTCGCCGCGGACCTGGTCGCGATGGTCGACGGCTTCGGCTCGCCCGGCGCCCGGCACTGGCGGGCTCGCGGCGCCCGGGTCCGGCGGGAGGCGTGGCTCGCGGAGATGGTCGAGGACGTGCGGCGCGACGGTTCGCGGGTGCCGCCCACGTCGGCGCTGGGCGTGGTCGCCGCGCACCGGGAGCCCGACGGGCAGCCGCTCGCGGCCCGGCTCGCGGCGGTCGAACTGCTCAACCTGGTGCGTCCCACCGTCGCCGTGGCCTGGTTCCTCACGTTCGCCGCGCACGCCATGCACAACTGGCCGGTCACCCGGGTCCGCCTGAACGACGACGTGGACGGCGCCTACGCCGAGGCGTTCGCGCACGAGGTGCGGCGCTTCTATCCCTTCGCCCCGTTCGTCGCGGGCAAGGCGGCCAAGGACCTCACCTGGAAGGGTGAGCCGATCCTGGCCGACTGGCTCGTGCTGCTCGACGTCTGGGGGCAGAACCACGACCCCGCCCTCTGGCCGAACCCGTGCTCGTTCGACCCGCAGCGGTTCGTCGGGCGGGAGATCGGGCCGTACGACCTGATCCCGCAGGGCGGGGGCGATCCGGCGACCGGGCACCGGTGCCCGGGGGAGCCGGTCGCCGTGGGCCTGCTGGCGGCGCTCGCGCCCCGGCTGGCCCGGCTGGACTACACCCTGCCTCCGCAGGACCTCACCGTCTCGCCGTACCGGATCCCGGCCAGGGTGGCCGACGGCTTCGTGCTGCGGCCCGTGGGCGCGGCCGTCCACCACGAGCCGGTGATGTCACGGCCACACCCACAGGTTCACCCCTTGTAGTTGAACACCTGGCGCAGCGTGTGCCGGACCTCCACGAGGTCCTTCTGGTCCGCCATGACCTGGTCGATGGGCTTGTACGCCTCGGGGTGCTCGTCGACCAGGGCGGCGGCCCGGTCGGCGTTCCAGGTCCGGCCGCGCATCGCCTCCCGCAGCGACGCCGCCGACAGTTCGCGCTTGGCCCGGGACCGCGACATCCGGCGCCCCGCGCCGTGGGAGCAGGAGTTGTACGACAGCGGGTTGCCGCGCCCGCGGACGATGTACGAGCGGGTGCCCATCGAGCCCGGGATCACGCCCTCGTCCCCGGTGTCGGCCTTGATCGCCCCCTTGCGGGTGATCCACAGGTCCTTGCCGTCGTGGGTCTCCATCTGGGTGAAGTTGTGGTGGCAGTTGATGGTCCGGACCCGGGAGCCCGAGCCGACGACGCGGAACAGCGCCTCGCCCAGCACCCGGTCCATCCGCGCCCGCGACGCCATCGCGTACCGCTGCGCCCACAGCATGTCCTCGACGTACGCCGTGAACTCCGGGGTGCCCTGCGTGAAGTAGGCGAGGTCGGGGTCCTCCAGGCCGATCGCCATGCTCCGCATGAGCTGCTTCGCGCCCTTGATGTGCGCGGTCGCGAGCTGGTTCCCGATGCCGCGCGAGCCCGAGTGGAGCACCGTCCACACCCGGTCGCGCTCGTCGAGGCAGACCTCCACGAAGTGGTTGCCCGACCCGAGGGTCCCGAACTGGCAGGCCACGGTGGTCTCCTGCTTGGGCGTGAGACCGGTGTGCGGCCGGCCCAGCTCGCCGAGCGCGCGGTCCACCGCGCGGTCGGCGTGCCCCTTGCCCACTCCGGCCGGGATGCGCCGCTCCACCAGCCGCATCAGCGTGTCGAGCGAGTCGGGCAGGTCGGCGGCGGTCAGCGTGGTCTCGGTCGCGACCATGCCGCAGCCGATGTCCACCCCGACGGCGGAAGGAATGATCGCGCCCTCGGTGGGGATGACGGAGCCGACCGTCGCGCCGATGCCCACGTGCGCGTCCGGCATGAGCGCGACGTGCCCGGGCACGAACGGCAGGCGCGCCGCGCGGGCCGCCTGCACGGCCGTCCCGTCGTCGATCTCGCTCGCCCAGGACAGCACCTTGGGGGCGATGTGCTTCGGCATCGTGGTTCCCCTCCTCGATTAAGATCCCCTGTCGAGATCAACTGTGCCGGGCGCCACGCGGGTATCCCAACCGATTTATCGGCACCAGAAGTCGCTTGCCGCCCTACCCCTCCGGGCCGGATCATGCAGCGGGGGGACGACTTCCGGCCCCGCGGCCGGGCGAGGGGAAGGCGCACGATGAACCACACGTCGGCGGCCGTGGCGGCGGCCGCGGCCTTCGTCTGGCTGGGGATGGTGCTGGCGATCTCGTTCCTGGAGGCGCCGCTGAAGTTCCGTGCTCCGGGGGTGACGATCCCGATCGGCCTCGGCATCGGCCGCCTCGTCTTCCGCGCGCTCAACGCCGCCGAGGCGGTGCTGGCGGTCGTCGTGATCGTGGCGCTCGCGACCGGATCGCCCGCCACCGCCGTGGTGGTGCTCACCGCCGTCGCCGCGGCCGTCCTGGTGGTGCAGCTCGTGCTCGTACGCCCCCCGTTGAACCGCAGGTCCGACCGGGTCCTCGCGGGCGAGGACCCCGCGCGGACGCGGTCGAGGGCCCACCTCTACTACGTGGCGCTGGAGGCCGTGAAGGTCCTGGCGCTGCTCGCCCTGGGCTGCGTCCTCCAGGCCGTCTGACGCCCGATCGCGTCGGGTGCGGTCAGGGGCGTCTGACGACGGTGAGAAGGACCGCGCTGTCCTCGACGGCGTCGAGCGCGTGCCGTGTGCCGGGGATGGCCAGCAGATCACCGGCCCGCCCTTCCCAGGAGGCGTCGCCGCTGCTCAGCCGTACATGACCGCGCAGCACCAGCAGGGTCGCCTCACCCGGGCTCTCGTGCTCGGCGAGGCCGGTCCCGGCGGTGAGGGCGAGCAGCGTCTGGCGCAGCGCCTGCTCGTGGCCGCCGTGCCCGTGGCCGCCGTGCACGGTGTCGGCCGCGCGCCCGCTGGACGCGGCGGCGGCGCGGTCGAGCAGTTCCCTGGCCCGCACGTCGAGAGAGATCGGCTCCATGCCCGCCAGTCTGCCTCGTGCGGCGCCCCGGAAGGGTGATCGCCGCGGGGGGAGACGGCCGTTAAACTGGCCGCGCACACGAAAACGCGGTCCCGGTCGGTAGCCCGGGCACCCGTCGGCCCAGTGTCGATCCAGTGTCGCACTGGTGTCGAACCGGTGCCGGCGGTCTCGTATCCGCCTCTCGTGTCCCCTCGGGGAACCTCGGAGGATGTCCGGTGTGCCGGAAAGCGGCTTCGCCAAGCCGCCTGTCGGCATACCTGGAGGCATCGTGGTTTCCCTGTCCGTCTACTTCGAGAGCCCGTTCTGGGTGGGCGTCCTGGAGATCGTCGAGGACGGCGAGCTCCGCGCGACCCGGTTCGTCCTCGGCGCGGAGCCCACTGACCCCGAGTTGTACGAGTTCCTCATGCGGCACGGGGTCGCCCTGCTCGAACGCGCGGAGGCGGCCCCCTCCGTACCCGTGGAGGAGCGCGGGGAGCGCGGGGAGCGGCCGGTCAACCCCAAGCGCGCGGCCAAGCTGGCCGCCCGCGCGGCGGCCCGGGTCACGCGGCGCGGCACGGCCGCTCAGGAGGCGCTGCGGCTCGAACTGGAGAGCACCAAGAGCCAGGCGCGCGTGGACCGGCGCGAGCGCGAGCGCGCGCTGGCGAAGCGGCGCCGCGAGGTCGCCCACCGCAAGCGGATCGAGCGCCGCCGCGACCGGTGACCGCGCACAGGCAGACGCGTCACCCACGCGGAGCGGCCGACGGCGGCGTACGTGCGGGAATCCCGGCGGCGGGACGGAGGTTGTGGTCGTCTTGACGGCAGGGCTTAGGCTGGTGGCTCTGATGATGGAGGTCCTTTGTGCTGGTTGACTCCTTCGGCCGGGTCGCGACCGACCTGCGCGTGTCGCTGACCGACCGGTGCAACCTGCGGTGCGCGTACTGCATGCCGCCCGAGGGCCTCGACTGGCTGCCCAAGCCCGATCTGCTCACCGGCGAGGAGGTCGTCCGCCTGGTGCGGATCGGGGTGGAGCGGCTGGGCATCCGGGAGGTCCGCTTCACCGGCGGCGAGCCGCTGCTCAGACGCGAGCTCGTGGACATCGTCTCCGCTGCCGCCGCGCTGCGCCCGCGTCCGCAACTGTCGCTGACCTCGAACGGCATCGGCTTGGCCCGGCTCGCCGAGCCGCTCGCGAAGGCGGGACTCGACCGCGTCAACATCTCCCTCGACACGCTCGACCGGGAGGTGTTCGTCCGGCTCGCCCACCGCGACCGCCTGCACGACGTGCTGGACGGCCTCGCGGCGGCGGCCGCCGCCGGGCTCACGCCGGTCAAGGTCAACGCGGTGCTGATGCGGGGGATCAACGAGCACGACGCCGTGCCGCTGCTGCGCCACTGTCTCGACCAGGGATACGAACTGCGCTTCATCGAGCAGATGCCGCTCGACGCCCAGCACGGCTGGCGCCGCGACGACATGGTGACGGCCGACGAGATCCTCGGGCTGCTGAAGGCCTCCTTCGACCTCACCGAGGACGACCCCCGCGAGCGCGGCAGCGCCCCCGCCGAGCTGTTCCTGGTGGACGGAGGGCCCGGGAGGGTCGGCGTGATCGGCTCGGTCACCCGCCCGTTCTGCGGCGCCTGCGACCGCGTGCGGATCACCGCGGACGGCCAGGTGCGCAACTGCCTGTTCGCCACGGAGGAGTCCGACCTGCGTACGGCGCTGCGCTCGGGCGCCTCGGACGACGACCTGGCGGCGCGCTGGGTGGCGGCGGTGCGGGGCAAGAAGGCCGGGCACGGCATCGACGACTCCGCCTTCCTCCAGCCGGCCCGGCCGATGTCCGCCATCGGCGGCTGACCGGGGTTGACCGGGGCTTCCATGTGCGCTCTTCACGGCACCGGCGAGGCGGGCGGCGACCCGCCGTACGACGCGGTGATCCTGGCGGGCGGCCGGGCCGAGCGGCTCGGCGGCGCGGACAAACCGGGCGCGCTCGTCGGCGGGGTGCCGCTCGTCGAGCGGGTGGCGGCGGCGGTCCGCGCGGCCCGTGCCGTGATCGTGGTGGGCCCGCCCAGGGACCTGCCCGGGGTGGTCTTCACCAGGGAGGACCCGCCGGGCGGTGGGCCGGTCCCCGCGCTGCGGGCCGGGCTCGCCGAGGTGACGTCTCCGTCGGTCGTCCTGCTCGCCGCCGACCTGCCGTTCCTCCGGGCCGCCCACGTCGCCGCGCTGCTGGCCGCGCTGCCCGAGAACGACACTGCAGGCGACACGGCGGGCGGCGCTGCGGGGGCGGTGCTCGTCGACGACACGGGCCGGGAGCAGTGGCTCGCCGGGGTGTGGCGCACGGCCGCGTTGCGGGCCGCGCTCGGCGCGTACGAGGGCCGGTCGCTGCGGGGACTGCTCGGCCCGCTCGCGCCGGTGCCGGTGCGCCTGGCGGCGGGGGCGACGCCGCCGTGGTTCGACTGCGACAGCATCGAGGATCTTCACATGGCCCGCGCCCGGGCCGGTGAACGAAGGGAGCGCGCGTGAACGTGCTGGAGGAGTGGACGGCGCGGGTCTGCCGCGAACTCGGCATCGACCCCGCCCAGGTGGACCGGACCCTGGTGCTCGACCTGACCAGGGATGTCGCGCACGGAGTGGCGCGGCCTGCCGCGCCGCTGACCGCCTACCTGCTCGGGCTCGCGCAGGGAGCCGGCACCGCCGGGCCGGACGCCGCCGGGCGGCTCTCACGCATGGCGAAGGACTGGGCGGCGGAGACCGCCGAGACCGTGAGCACCGAGACCGTGAGCGCCGAGACGCCGAGCGACACCTGATCTCCCGGATCATCAGGAAACGGGCGTTTTCCGGCGAGCGGCGGAAATGATGCACATACCAAACGTTTGGCCGCGCAAAGTTCGGAAGACGAAAGATCCCGTAAAAAGGGCGACGCCGGGTGGTTACGGGGGCAAACCACCCGGCGTCGCTTCATCGGCGTTCCGACGGGGGCCCGGAACGCCGGCACTAGCGCTCCGACGGGGGACCAGAGCGCTTGGCTAAACTGTACACCTCCAACCCATGGGTTGCGTCAAGACTTTGTCACGACCCGATCTCGCGTCGATGCCGTGGTATCTCGGTTTGGTTAGGCGAGGTCAAGTCCATGCGCGGAGGAGGCGTGTGACCTCTCTGATTGGCCCCGAGAACGGCAACGTACGGCAAAAGAACCGCCCCGGCGACGAAGAGGGCCTTGACAGGCCAGGGGGAGGGCACCGCGACGGCCAGGATGAGGCAGACGATCCGGATGCCCATCTTGATGAGATAACTGATCTCACGCTTGCGGATGTCGTTGGACAGCGACGGCTGGGCGTCTGTCACCTGGTGAACGACCGGGCGGTCTTTTCTGAACCTGCGCCATGGATTCACGTTTTCCACGGTAGACCCCGGAGGGAGCGGGGGGACGTCCGCGGGGGGGTTACGATCACGCGGACAGGCACAGGCAGGAGGACGTGATGTCGGATCGCACCTATCGGGTGACCGAGATAGTGGGCACCTCGGAGGAGAGCGTGGACCAGGCCATCCGCAACGGTGTCCGGCGGGCCGCCCGGACCCTGCGGCACCTGGACTGGTTCGAGGTGACCGAGGTGCGCGGCCACATCGTGGACGGCGAGGTGGCCCACTTCCAGGTCGGCATGAAAGTGGGCTTCCGCCTCGAGGACGCCGAATAGCAGGACGCCGAACAGGACGGCCGCACAGGACGGCCGCACAGAACGGCCGGGCGGGCTCAGCTCGCCTGGCTGACCGTCGACATGTTGAAGTCGGGCACGCGGACCGGCGGCATGACGGCGCGGTTGAACCAGTCGCCCCACTCGCGGGGCAGGGTGGGCACGCTCGCGCCGACCTCGGTCAGGCGGCCGAGCAGGTCCACCGGCGACTCGTTGAACCGGAAGTTGTTGACCTCGCCGACGACCTCGCCGTTCTCGACCAGGTACACCCCGTCTCTGGTGAGCCCGGTCAGCAGCAGCGACTGCGGGTCGACCTCCCGGATGTACCACAGGCAGGTCAGCAGCAGTCCCCGCTCGGTCGAGGCGACCATCTCCTCCAGCGAGCGCCCGCCCGCCGGGCCCTCCATCACCAGGTTGTCGATCTGCGGGGTCGCGGCCAGGCCGGTCAGCTCCGCCGAGTGCCGGGTCTGCACCAGGTTGGCCAGAGTGCCGTCGCTGATCCACTCGGTGCGGCCGAGGGGCAGGCCGTTGTCGAAGACCGACTGCTCGCGGCCGGAGGCGTGCGCGACGACGAAAGGCGCGCACGCGATCCCGGGGTGGGCGGGGTCGCTGTACAGCGAGATCGGATGCGGAGACAGCCGCTCGCCGACCCGTGTGCCGCCGCCCGGCCGGGAGAACACCGTGCGTCCGTCGGCGGCGTCGCGCGCGCCGGACGACCAGTACAGGTAGATCATCAGGTCGGAGACCGCCGTCGGCGGCAGGATCGTCTCGTAACGACCCGGCTCCAGGTCGATCCGCCGTTTGGCCCAGTCGAGCCGCCGGCTGAGCGTGGCGTCGAGCGCGGCCACGTCCACGTCGGCGAAGTCGCGGGTGGCGACGCCCGTCCAGGCCGAACGCGACAGGTCCGCCGACTTGGCGTTCAGCTCCAGCCGGCCGGTCGGCTGGTCGTGGCGCAGCCGCAGGCCCGTGGACGAGCCGACGAAGGTGGAGGTCACGATGTGCTCGGCGAAGCCGTACAGCCTGCGTCCCGAGGCGTCGGCGGCGGCGAACGCCTCGCCGAGCGCGGGGGCGAACCCGCCGAAGACGTCGATGGACGTCGGCTCCACCGGCCGGTCCCAGCCCGCCGCCGTGTTCGCCGCTGCCGTGTCCACCCCGTCCGTGCCCACCAGAGGCCGCGCGTCCTCCGACGGGCGGGCCTCGCGGGCGGCGCGGTCGGCCGCGGCCACCACGTCGGCGAGCTGCCCGTCCCGTACGGCGGAGCGCGACACGACCCCGACCCCCGCGCCCACCACGGAGATCACGGTGAGCCGCGAGGAGCGGGCGACGCCGTTGGTCGTCAGCGTGTTGCCGGCGAAGCGCAGGTTGGCGGTCGAGCCCTCGTCCACGATGACGACGCAGCCGTCGGCCTCGCTCAGCGCGAGCGCCCGCTCCACCGTCTCCTGCGGTGTGACCAGCCCGCCGCTCACCCCGGCACTCACCCCGTCGCTCAAATGGTCGCTCACTTGCCACCCTCCTGGACGGTGTTGAGGATCCGTACGCCGCGGAACAGCGCAGCCGGCGCGCCGTGGCTGACCGGCGCGACCTGGCCCGGCTGGCCCTTGCCGCAGTTGAACGCCCCGCCGAGCACGTACGTTCCGGGGCCGCCGACGGCCTCCATGGAACGCCAGAAGTCCGTGGTGGTCGCCTGGTAGGCCACGTCGCGGAGCTGCCCGGCCAGCCGGCCGTTCTCGATGCGGTAGAACCGCTGCCCGGTGAACTGGAAGTTGTATCTCTGCATGTCGATCGACCAGCTCTTGTCGCCCAGGATGTAGACGCCGCGCTCCACCCGGGAGATCAGCTCCTCGCTGGACGGGCCGTCCGGCGCCGGCTGGAGCGAGACGTTCGCCATCCGCTGGATCGGCACGTGCCCGGGGGAGTCGGCGAAGGCGCAGCCGTTCGACCTGCCGAGGCCCTTCAGCAGCGTCATCCGGCGGTCGAGCTGGTAGCCCACCAGCGTGCCCTCCCGGACGATGTCGAACGACTGGCCCGCGACGCCCTCGTCGTCCCAGCCGACGGTGGCGAGGCCGTGCTCGACCGTGCGGTCGCCCGTCACGTTCATCACGGGCGAGCCGTAGTGCAGGCTGCCGAGCTGGTCGAACGTGGCGAACGAGGTGCCGGCGTAGGCCGCCTCGTATCCGAGCGCCCGGTCGAGCTCGGTCGCGTGCCCGATCGACTCGTGGATGGTCAGCCACAGGTTGGACGGGTCGACGACCAGGTCGTACCGCCCGGCCTCCACCGAGGGCGCCTTCAGCTTCTCGTCCAGCAGGTCGGGCAGCTCGGCCAGCTCGGCGGGGAAGTCCCAGCCGGCGCCGGTGAGGTACTCGTACCCCCGGCCGACCGGCGGCGCGAGCGTGCGCATGTCGTCGAACCGGTCACCGTCCGTCCTCATCGCCGTCAGCACGGGATGCAGCCGGACCCGCTGCTGTGTGGTCACCGTGCCCGCCGAGTCGGCGTAGAACTTCTGCTCCTTGACCTGCATGAGCGAGGCGGAGACGTGGTCGGTCCGGCCGAGCAGGCCGGACGACCACTCCGCCAGCAGCGCCGTCTTGTCCGCCAGCGGCACGTCGAACGGGTCGACGTCGTAGGCCGACACCCAGGTCACGTCGTCGTACACCGGCTCGGGGGCGAGCCCGACCGGCTCGCGGTTGATCGGCGCGCTGACGGCCGCCACCCGTACGGCCTCCTCGGCGGCGCGCGCCGCCGCGTCCGCGGTCAGCTCGATGCCGGACGCGAACCCCCAGGTGCCGTCCTTGATCACCTGTACGGCGAACCCGAGGTCGTCGGCGTCGGAGGACCCTTCCAGGCGGGCGTCGAACAGGCGCAGGGTCTCGGCGCGCACCCGCTCGAGGCGGAAGGAGGCGTGCTCGGCGCCCAGGTCACGGGCGCGCTGCAGGGCCGCGTCCGCCAGCCGCCGCAGTGGCAGGGCGAGGAAGTCCGGGTCGATCTGGCGCATGTCCACGATCCTAGCCCTGTGATCTTGTGTCCTGCGGACAAGCGGTTACCGTCGGGTAGCCGATACGGTCGGTTGCATGGTTCGCTCTGTTCTCGTCACCGGTGGAAACCGCGGTATAGGCCTCGCGATCGCCCGTGAGCTCGCCGCCGCGGGAGACGCCGTCGCCGTCACCTACCGTTCCGGAGAGCCCCCGGAGGGCCTGTTCGGGGTCCGCTGCGACGTGACGAGAGCCGCCGACGTCGACGCCGCCTTCGAGAAGGCCGAGGCCGAGCACGGCCCGGTCGAGGTGGTCGTCGCCAACGCCGGGATCACCAAGGACACCCTGCTGCCGATGATGAAGGAAGAGACCTTCACCGACGTCATCGACACGAACCTGACCGGCGCCTACCGCGTCGCCAAACGGGCCGTGCGGCCCATGCTGCGGATGCGGCGCGGGCGCGTCATCCTGATCTCCTCCGTCGTCGGCCTGTCCGGTTCGGCCGGCCAGACGAACTACGCCGCCTCCAAGGCCGGGCTGGTCGGCTTCGGCCGCTCGCTCGCCCGCGAGCTCGGCTCGCGCGGCATCACGGTCAACGTCGTCGCGCCCGGGTTCGTGGAGACCGACATGACCGCGGTGCTCGACGAGGCGACGCAGGAGCAGATCCGCAAGAGCATCCCGCTCGGACGGCAGGCGCACGCGGAGGAGATCGCGCGGGTCGTCAGGTTCCTGGCGAGCGACGACGCCTCCTACATCACCGGGGCGGTCATCCCCGTCGACGGCGGCCTCGGCATGGGCCACTGAGCCACTGAATCACCGGGCCACTGAGCACTGACTGAGCGGAGCTGGACATGGGTTTGCTGGACGGTAAGCGACTGCTGGTCACGGGAGTCCTCACCGACTCGTCGATCGCCTTCAACGTCGCCAAGCTGGCCCAGGAGGAGGGCGCGCGGGTCGTGCTGACCGGCTACGGCCGTCTCAGCCTGGTCGAGCGCATCGCCAAGCGGCTGCCCGAGCCGCCGCCGGTGATCGAACTGGACGTGCAGGACACCGACCACCTCGACACGCTCGCCGACCGCGTCGGCGAGCACCTCGACGGGCTGGACGGGGTCGTCCACTCCATCGGCTTCGCCCCGCAGTCCTGCCTGGGCGGCAACTTCCTCAACACCTCGTGGGAGGACGTCGCCACGGCGGTGCACGTCTCGACGTTCTCGTTCAAGTCGCTCGCCGTCGCCTGCCTGCCGCTGATGAAGGAGGGCGGCGCGGTCGTCGGCCTGGACTTCGACGCGACCAAGGCGTGGCCGGTCTACGACTGGATGGGCGTGGCCAAGGCCGGGCTGGAGTCGTGCTCCCGCTACCTGGCGCGCGACCTGGGCAGGCACGGCATCCGGGTCAACCTCGTCGCCGCCGGTCCGCTCCGCACGATGGCGGCCAAGAACATCCCCGGTTTCCAGGAGTTCGAGGACTCCTGGCCGGAGCGCGCGCCGCTCGGCTGGGACCTGACCGACACCGCCCCCGCCGCCCGGGCGTGCCTCGCGCTGCTGTCCGACTGGTTCCCCGCCACCACCGGCGAGATCGTCCACGTCGACGGCGGCGTGCACGCGATGGGCGCCTGACGGCGGGCGGTCCCGCCGCGGGCTCCCCGCGGCCCTGGCGATCTTGCCGCCTGCCGTCGCCGCGCCTACCATCGGGACGTGCGTGGGGTCCGCCCGCCTGGGCGGGCGTGACCCGGTGAGCCCGCGAGGTCCTGGCCGTCCGGCGGCCGTGGATGGGGACGATGGGACGACCAGAGCGCGACCTGAGCCCCGAGGAGGGTCCCGTCCAGGCGTTCGCCGTGGCGTTGCGGCGGCTGCGTGAGGAGGCCGGGACACCCACCTACCGTGCCCTCGCCGAGCGGGCCCACTACTCCGCCACGGTGCTGTCGCGGGCGGCGGGCGGGCGGGTCCTCCCCAGCCTGGAGGTCACCCTCGCCTTCGTCAGGGCCTGCGGCGGCGACGAGGACGAATGGACGCGGCGCTGGCACCGCGTCAGCGCGGAGATCGCCGATGCCCCGGAGACGTCCGGTGGGGAACCGCCGTCTCCGGCGCCGGACGCGGGAGAGGACGTCCCGTCCAGCGCGCGCGGCGGGGCGTCCGGCGGCCTCGCGGGCCGGGCACGCGAACGCGGGCGCCTGCTCGTGCCGCTGGCCGCCCTCGTGACCGCCGGCGCGGTGGCGCTCGGCGCCGCCGGAAGCGGCCCGCTGCTCGCGCCCGGCTGGACGTCGCGCAACCAGCACCTCACCGACCGGACGACGGACGCGAGCCTGGCCGAGGACATGGACGGCGACGACCCCCGCGCCCGGGGGTGCGGGCCCGACCCGGACACGCTCGAAACGCTCGACGCCGTCCCGCTCCTCCTGCCGGGCGGCGCCCGCTTCGGGACGCTGCGGCTGCGGCGCAGCCCGGTCTGCGACACGGCCTGGGCGTCCGCGCACTACGACAATCCCCGTCTGTACACGGTGTGGCTCGCCGCGCACCGCCCGGCGGACAACGCCCAGGTCCGCTCGCAGTGGTCCAACAACACGCCGCCGGGCAGCTACGGCGACATGCTCTCCCTGGCACGGGGGTGCGTGTGGGTGGAGGGCTGGGTGGTCACCGAGCGGGGGGAGGGCCCGCACGCCGCGACCCGTTGTGCCCGCTGACGCGCCCGCCCTCCACGTCGTCGCCGGGCGGGGCTCAGCCCCTCGCCCACGCGCCGGCCGAGCCGGGTCCGGCGCCGCAGCACCAGGCGTACGCCGTCGCGGGCACGTCCCTGGCGTACAGCTGGTCGGAGTAGGCCGAGCCGCCGCGCGTGCGGTACGCCTCGGTGCAGTCGCCGTAGCCGTCGCCCCGGCAGACCATGACAGTGACCGGGCCCGTCCGGCCCCCGTCGAAGGTGACCCTGGACCAGTTCGTCCCGCACCGGGGCGAGTACCGCAACTCGGCCGCCGCGCCCGCCGGCCCGCGGCCGTCGCGGTACCAGAGCCTGGAGCTGCGCACGGTGTACGCGCCGGACGCGCACGCCGAGTCCACCGGGTCGGTGCCGTCGCACAACCGGCGGCCCGGGCTCAGGGCGCAGAACGTCCCCGAGCGGTGCGGGGAGCGCGCCGCACCCGACGGCTCCGGCCCCATGGCCCGCCCCGGCCCCGGACCGGACGGTGCTCCCGAGCCCTGCCCGGACCCCTGCCCCGGCCCCGGCCCCGATCCGCCTCCCGATCCGGCCGACGCCACCGGGGCCGCCGCGAGCACGGCCGCGGCGACCGCCGGCACGGCGAGCGTCCTCAGGACGGTGCTCCATCTCGTCACGGGCTCCTCCTCTCCTGCCGGCACCCGGCCCTTCGCGGGTGCCACGACAGGCATGGAAGCCCACGTGGGGGGACGGCGGCGACGGCCGCACAGGGAGTGGAGACAACGCGCATCAACCCGTCCGTCCGGCGGCGCCGCGCATCAATCCGTGACCTCGCACGACGTCACGGAAGACGGGGCGCTCAGGCGAGCCGGTGGCGGCCCGACCGGTCGGGCAGCCGCAGGCCGCCCTCGAACGGGATCGACTCCTGCGGTTCCTGCTGCCCGGCGCGGGCCCGCCGCGCCGAGACCACCCGGGTGGCGAGCACCGCCGACAGCAGCAGCGCCGCCGTGAGGGCCGTCCCCACGGCGTCGTACGGCCGCTGGTCCCGCAGAGGCACGCCGGTGACCCTGCCGGGCAGACCCGGAAACTCGGGCATCTTCTGCCCCGGCCACAGGAGCGGGATCAGGCCGTCCGCGTCCGGGTCCACGACGGGGTGGGAGGGCGCGGCGGGTGTCCCGCCGCTCCGCGCGGCCGGCCCCGGCCGGTACGGCTCCGCCGGGAGGGCGCCCTCGGGCGCGTGCGAGGGCTTCGGACGCGCAGGACGGCCGGCGGTCGCGGGCGGGCGGTGCTTCCGGCCGCTCCCGCCGGCGCCCGTCTCCTCGCCGGACGCGCAGCGCTCGCCGGCCACCAGGGGCAGGCAGGTGTCCTGGATCGTCCGGCTCAGCCCGTCGGTCAGATCCTGCACGGGAGTGGGAGCACTCCCGGCAGAGGAGCCTCCCGAGCCGCCTCCGGTCACGCCGCCGCCCGCCGAGCCCACCGCGTCCGACGCCGTCCCGGCCGCGCCGGTGGCCGTCTTCACGGTGTCGTCCACCGTCTTCCCGATGTCGTCGACAGCGGTGCCGGCGGTGCCGGTCACCGTCTGCACGGTGTCGTCCACGGCCTTGGTGACCGGCTCCGTCACCCCTCCGGTCGCCTTGTCCGCGACGTCGGTGACGCCGTCCGCCACGCGGCCCACGCCGTCCACCAGGTTGCAGACGCCACCGGTGAGTCCCGAGACGAGCCCGCCGCCGGTGGTGCAGTCGGCCCATGCCGGGGACGCGGTGAGGGGGAGCCCACCGCCCAGGGCGATCGCGAGAGCCCCGGCGGAGATGGCGGAGGCCTTGCGTGCGGTGCCCATGTGTTCCCTTCCGCGGTCGTCTGGTCAATCCCCCGACATACCCGCCACTCTTCGCCAGAGCGCGGGGTTATGCAGTAGAAAGTTGCAATTCGGTATCGATGTGTGATACGTGAAGACGATTCTCGTTCGCCCCTCGGCGGGTCAGGGGTCGGAGACGTCCGACACGTCGTCCAGGGCCTCCCGGATCTCCCACGGCAGGGTCAGCTCCTCGGCCTGTAACACCCCGAGGAGCTGCGCGTGGGTGCGGGCGCCGACGATCGCCGACGACACGCCCGGGCGGTCGCGCACCCAGGCGAGCGCCACGGCGAGCGGCGACACGCCGAGCCCCTCGGCCGCCGTGGTCACCGACTCCACGATCCTGCGGCACCGCTCGTCCAGATAGGGCCGTACGAACTCGGCGAAGTGCGGGGTGGCGGCGCGCGAGTCGGCGGGGATCCCGGTGCGGTACTTCCCGGTCAGCACGCCGCGTCCCAGCGGCGACCAGGCGAGCAGCCCGGCGCCCACGTGCGCGGCGGCCGGGATCAGCTCCTCCTCCGGCTCCCTGGCCAGCAGGGAGTACTCCGCCTGCGCCGCGACGAGGGGGGCGCGCGCGTCGCCGCACCGCTGCCAGGTCGCGGCGGCGGCCAGCTGCCAGCCCGTGTAGTCGCACACCCCGGCGTAGGCCGTACGGCCGGTCGAGACGGCGAAGTCGACGGCCGCGAGCGTCTCGTCGAGCGGCACCCGGTCGTCGAACGCGTGGAGCTGCCAGAGGTCGACCTCCTCCAGCCCGAGACGGGCCAGGGACGCGTCGAGGGCGCGGATGAGATGGCGGCGGGAGGCGTCCCGCTCGCCGCCGGGCATGAGGACCGCCTTGGTCGCGATCACCAGCTCCGAGCGCGGCACCACGTCGCGGATGAGCCGGCCGATCAGCCGCTCCGCGTCGCCTCCGCCGTACACGTCGGCGGTGTCGATCAGCGTGCCGCCGGCCTCGGCGAACGCGGTGAGCTGAGCGGTCGCCTCCTCGGCGGAGGTGTCGCGGGCCCAGGTCATCGTGCCGAGCCCGATCCGGGACACCGAGAGACCGCTGCGCCCGACAAGTCGCTGGTCCATTGTGCGGACAGACTAGCCGATAGGCTGTCCGCACCATGGACGTACTACAGGCCATCGTGCTGGGAGTCGTGCAGGGTCTCACCGAGTTCCTGCCCATCTCCAGCTCCGCCCACCTGCTGATCGTGCCCAAGCTGGCCGGCTGGGGCGACCCCGGCGCCGCCTTCACCGCGGTGATCCAGCTCGGCACCATGCTGGCCGTGCTGCTCTACTTCTGGCGCGACATCGTCCGGATCCTCTGGACCTGGCTGCGCAGCCTGTGGACGCCGGAGCTGCGGGGCGACCTCGACGCCCGCATGGGGTGGTACATCGGGCTCGGCACGATCCCGATCGGCGTGGCCGGCCTGCTGTTCAAGGATGCGATCGAGGGCCCGGCCCGCAACCTCTGGCTCAACGCCACCATGCTGATCGCGTTCGGCCTGCTGCTGCTCGCGGCCGAGCAGTTCGGCAGGAAGAAGAAGGAGGTCGCCGACCTCACCATGCGCGACGGCCTGATCGTGGGGCTGTGGCAGATGGCGCCGCTGATCCCCGGCGCGTCCCGCTCGGGCTCCACCATGACCGGCGCGATGTTCCTCGGCTACACGCGCGAGGCGGCGGCCCGCTACTCGTTCCTGCTGTCCATCCCGGCCGTGGTGCTGTCGGGCCTGTTCGAGCTGCGCGACGTCGGCGACGGCGGCGGCCCGCCGCTCGTGCCGACCCTGATCGCGACCGTCGTCTCGTTCGTGGTCGGGTACGCCTCGATCGCCTGGCTGCTGCGTTACGTGGCGCGGCACTCCACGATCGTCTTCGTCGTCTACCGCGTCTTCGCCGGAACGTTCCTCCTCACCCTCCTCTACCTGGGGGTGCTCCAGTCATGACGACCGTCCTTCTCGTACGGCACGGCCTGACCGACCTGACCGGCCCGGTGCTGGCGGGCTGGACGCCCGGCGTCCACCTGGACGAGCGCGGCCGGGAGCAGGCGCGCGCGGTGGCCGAGCGGCTCGCGCCGCTGGAACTGGACGCGATCGTGTCGAGCCCGCTGGACCGGTGTCAGGAGACCGCCGCCGCCATCGCCCAGGGCCGCCCGGTCACCGTGCAGACCGACGACAGGTTCGGCGAGTGCGGCTACGGCGACTGGACCGGCAGGCCGCTGAAGGAGCTCGCCGAGGAGCCGCTGTGGCGGGTCGTGCAGGCCCATCCCAGCGCGGCGGTCTTCCCCGGCGGCGAGGCCATGGCGGAGGTGCAGAGCCGGGCCGTGCGGGCCGTACGGGACTGGAACGAGCGGCTCGGTGAGAAGGCCACCTATCTCGTCTGCAGTCACGGGGACGTCATCAAGGCGATCGTGGCCGACGCGCTGGGGCTGCACCTGGACCAGTTCCAGCGCATCACGGCCGACCCCGCCTCCGTCACCGTGATCCGTTACACTCCGCTGCGCCCCTTCCTGCTGAGGGCCAACGACGTGGGCGGGGGAGTGGCCAACCTGGTGCCCCCGCCCGAGGTTCCGGCGCGGGAAGACGGGGGAGAAACCACCACCGGAAGCGACGCCGCCGTCGGCGGCGGAGCAGGGACCACATAAGGTCGGGCTATGCCGGTCTTCGATTACGATCCGCCTGACAGGTTCGTGGCCGGTGCCGTTGGGCAACCGGGCGCACGAGCCTTCTTCCTGCAGGCGCGCGGCCACGGCAGGATCACCACCGTGGCGCTCGAGAAGTTCCAGGTCGCCGTGCTGGCGGACCGCCTCGACGAGCTGCTCGACGAGGTGCTGCGGCGCAGCGGCGGACGCGCGCCGGTCCCGGCCGTCGCCCCCGCCGACCTGACCGACGAGGGGCCGCTGGAGCTGCCGCTCGACGAGGACTTCCGGGTGGGGACCATGGCGCTCGCCTGGGACCCGGAGACCTCCCAGGTGGTCATCGAGGCGCAGGAGGCGGGCGAGGGCGACGAGGAGGACGAGCCGCCGGCCGACGACCGGCCCGAGCCCGCCGTCCTCAGGGTGCGGATCAGCGCCGCCGCCGCCCGCGCGTTCAGCCGCAGGGCCCTGGAGGTGGTGGCCGCGGGCCGGCCTCCGTGCCCGTTGTGCGGGCGGCCCCTCGACCCGGAGGGCCACATCTGCGTGCGGCTCAACGGCCACCATCCCGGAGGGCTGTCCGCGTGAGGGGCAGGGCGGTACGCGCGGCGTGGCGAGGATCCGGATGACGGCTGAGGACGAGGCGAGCATCGGCGGCGTGGACAGAGCGGGACCCGACGGGGCGGGACTGGACGACGCGGCGGCGATGCGCCTGCTGCGGGAGGGCACCTTAGAAGTGGCCGGGCGACTCGTCGAGGCCACGAACATGACGCTCTACTGCTCCGTCGCCACCGGCGAGCACGCGGCGGCGTGTGTGTACAAGCCGGTGCGGGGTGAGCGGCCTCTGTGGGACTTCCCCGACGGCACGCTCGCGGCCCGGGAGGTGGCCGCCTACGAGGTGGCGGCGGTCACCGGCTGGCGCATCGTGCCGCCGACGGTCCTCCGGGACGGCCCCTTCGGCCCCGGCATGGTGCAGCTGTGGATCGACGCCGATCCCGACGCCGACCTGATGACCGTGATGCGCAGCCGCAACCCCGCCCTGCGCCGCATGGCCGTCTTCGACGCGGTGGTGAACAACGCCGACCGCAAGGGCGGCCACCTGCTCCCGCTGCCGGACGGCCATGTGTACGGCGTCGACCACGGAGTGTGCTTCTCCGTGGACGACAAGCTGCGTACGGTGCTGTGGCAGTGGCGCGGCAGGACGCTGCCGCGCGAGGCGGTCAACGTGCTGGAGCGGCTGGAGCGCGAGATCGAGCGGGGCCGTCTCGGGCGGCGGCTGCGCGAGCTGCTCACCCAGGCCGAGGTGGAGGCGACCTGGGAGCGGGTCAAGAGGCTGCTGGCCACCGGCGTCCACCCGCATCCCTCCGACGACTGGCCCGCCATCCCATGGCCGCCGATCTGATGGTCCGCCCGAAGCTTGCGCAGAACGTACGTATTGTGCACTCTGCAGGGGTCTCTACCGTTTCTGGAGGGAACACGCAGTGTGTACGGTCATCGTGAGCGTCGACCCGGAGGCCGGCACACCGGTGCTCCTGGTGGGCGTGCGTGACGAGTTCGTCACGCGGCCGTGGATGTCACCCGACCGTCACTGGCCCGACCACCCCGGGCTGATCGGGGGCCGCGACCTGGAGGCGGGCGGCACCTGGCTGGCCGCCGACCCGGCGGAGCGGCGCGTGGCCGCGCTGCTCAACGGCGAAGGCACCGCGGCTCCGGCGGCCGGGCGGCGGTCCCGCGGCGAGCTGCCGCTGCTGGCCGCCGAGGCGGGGGAGCTGCCGCCGGTCGACCTGTTCCGCTACGACCCCTTCCATCTCGTCCTCGGCGGTCTCGACGGCGTACGGCTGTGGAGCTGGGACGGCGGGCGGCTCGCCGAGGAGAAGCTGCCCGGGGGCGTGCACATGATCGTCAACACGGGCTGGGACCGGTCCGGCCGAGATCCGCGGACGGCCTGGTTCCGGCCCCGGTTCACCCGCGCCGCCCGGCCGGAGTGGACCGACGGCGGCTCCACGGAGCGTTTCTGGGGCGAGTGGCTGGACCCGGCCTCCGGCGCCGGGATGGGCGGCAGCGCGGAGGGCACGGTGGGGGGCGCGGTGGCCTGGGACGACCCACGGGCACTGATCATGCGGCGCCGTCTCCCGGACGGGCGGATCTTCGCGAGCCTGTCGGTGACGCTGGTCGCCCTGGCCCCGGAAGGGCTGCGCTACGACTTCTGTCCCCAGCCGGACGACCCCTCCACCTGGCACGAGATCGACACGTCCCGGGGCGGACCGCCCGGCCGCAGCCGTCGGGCGCGCGGATAGGCTGCACACCATGCGATCGTGGTCTGCTCCGAATGTCCCCAGGCTGCCTGGTCCGGGCCTTCCGCTCCGTTTGTACGACACCGCCGCCCGAGAGGTGCGGGAGACGGCCCCCACGGGAGAGGCCCGGATGTACGTCTGCGGCATCACGCCGTACGACGCCACGCATCTCGGGCACGCCAACACCTACCTCGCCTTCGACCTCGTGAACCGGGCCTGGCGGGACGCGGGCCACGACGTGCACTACACGCAGAACGCCACCGACGTGGACGACCCGCTGCTGGAGCGGGCGGCGGCGACCGGCACCGACTGGCGGTCCCTCGGCGAGCGGGAGATCGAGCTGTTCCGCTCCGACATGGAGGCGCTGCGGATCCTGCCGCCCCGCGAGTACGTGGGGGTCACCGAGACGATCGAGGAGATCACCGGGGTGATCGGCCGGCTGTCGGAACGCGGCGCGGCCTACGACGTCGACGGCGACGTCTACTTCTCCGTCACCGCGGCGCCGAAGTTCGGCGCGGTCTCGGGCTACTCCGAGGAGACGATGCTGGCGCTGTTCGCCGAGCGCGGCGGCGACCCCGGCAGGTCGGGCAAGCGTCACCCGCTCGACTGGCTGCTGTGGCGGGCCGAGCGGCCGGGCGAGCCCTCCTGGGACTCGCCGTTCGGCCGGGGCCGGCCGGGATGGCACGTCGAGTGCACGGCCATCGCCCTGCGCAACCTCGGCACCGGGTTCGACGTCGCCGGCGGCGGCTCCGACCTGATCTTCCCCCACCACGAGATGGGCGCCTGCGAGGGCCACGTCGCCACCGGCGAGTGGCCGTTCGCCCGTGCGTACGTGCACGCCGGCATGGTCGGCCTGGACGGCGAGAAGATGTCGAAGTCCAAGGGCAACCTCGTGTTCGTCTCCCGGCTGCGGCGCACGACCGACCCCATGGCCGTACGGCTCGCCCTGCTGGCGCACCACTACCGCACCGACTGGGAGTGGACGGGGGACCAGCTCGCGGAGGCCGAGGGCCGGCTGGCGCGGTGGCGGGAGGCGGTGGCGCGTCCGGCGGGGCCCGCGGGCGAGCCCGTGCTCGCCGCGGTCCGCGAGCGGGTCGCCGACGACCTCGACGCGCCCGGCGCGCTCGCCGCGATCGACGCCTGGGCGGCCGGGGAGGGCGACGACACGTCCTCGCCCGCGCTGGTCCGCGACGTCGCCGACGCGCTGCTCGGCGTCGTCCTCTAACTGGGCGCGGCCGCCGGGCGGTGCCGTGAGCCCGGCGGCCGGCTCAACCGATCGGCAGGCGCGGCGCCAGCCAGGGGAACACGACGTACCACAGCGCGGCCACCGCGCCTCCGGTCAGCAGCACGGCGATCGTCAGCCGGAGCGCGGCGCCGCCGGGCAGCAGCCGCCAGAGGAACCTGTACACGCCGGATCTCCCTCGGTCAGTCCCGGCGTTCCTCACGGCGGACGAGCACGCTCTGGACGACCAGGCGCTGCGCCGCGGAGAACTTGGGGTGGCAGGTGGTCATGGTCATGAACGCGGTGGTGGGCCGCTGCCCCGGGTGGCCGGGGACGGGATCGACGACGTCGACCTCGCCGGGATCCACGACCTCCTTGCGCGTCACCTGGTAGGTGTAGCGGGCGTCCCAGGCATCCACCATGATGTCGTCGCCGCGCTGAAGCCGGTCGATCCGGTTGAACGGCGCCGCGTAGGTGGTGCGGTGTCCCGAGAGCACGAAGTTGCCGACCTGACCGGGCAGGGCGGTGCCGGGGTAGTGACCGGGGCCCCTGCGCAGCTCGTCCGGGCCCACGCCCTCGACGACGGCGAACCGGTACCCGGCTCCCAGGCGCGGGATGCGCAGCAGCGCCAGGGCGTCGCCGGGCCGCACCGCGGCCGGGCCCGCGCGCCCCTCATGCCGCAGGAAGACCTCCCCCAGCCGCCGCTGCAGGACGCGCTGCTCCCGTTCGGTCTCCGCGCCGGTGCCCCAGAGCAGGTACGCGTAGAACAGCAGCAGGACCAGACCGGCGGGCAGGCACAGCTCGCCGATCACCCGTACGGTCGCCGTCACGGCTCCGCCGTCGTCTCCGCGCACGGACCGAGTATCGCCTTCCGGTGACGATCCGCGGCCGTCGCGCGGGGGCGTTGGTGAATTCTTTGGCACCCGGGTCGCGGCCGCGCGCGAAGCGGCGAGCGGGTCGCGGTCAACGGACCGAGAACCCTGACCGATCGTTCGGTAAGCGCCGTGCGCCGTGATCGAGCCGATCTCCACCGGCCGCTTACAACAGTCGCAGATGCTCGTTCACGTGAATGCCGTTATCGGGAGTCCAAAGTGGCGCGAAAAAACACCCTACCCATTCTTCTGGCGGTGACGGTCGCGGGCGGCCTGACGCTCGGGATCCCCGCGGCCGCGGCCGCGGGGACCGTCATGTCACCGGTCGCCCCGGCGGGGGACGGTGCGGCCCTCTCGCCGGAGCCCGTCACGGCGGAGAACGCCGAGGAGCCGGGCGAGAACGTGGACGCGAGCCCGGTCGTGCAGGAAAACGGGCCGGGGACGGCCGCGCAGCAGCCCGTCCACACCACCACCAACAACAACGGCGGGGTCTGGAACCGGAACGCCGGCGGCTGGAGCTATCCGCTGGCCTACACCTACAGCGACACCAAGACGATCAACGCGCAGCCGATCGCCGCGCCCGCGGGCGCGGGCACCGGTCGCGGCGCCGGCCCGAGCGTCACCGGCGTCGGTCCGGCCATCGGCCCGGGCACCGGTGCGGGTGCGGGCGGCGCTGAAATGGCACCGCTGCAGAACGCGACGCAGAGCGCGGAGCAGTGGCCGGGGAAGGGGCCGGTGGGAGCCGGCAAGGCCTCGGCCGTCGAGGGGGAGCCGGAGGAGCTGCCCGGGGAGACCACCGATGAGGAGGGACTCCCCGGGGAGGAGACGGACGAGGAGGAGTCCCCCGAGAAGGACACCACCGACGAGGCGGAGACCGGCGAGGCCGACGAGGCCGACGAGGCCGACGAAGACGAGGCGGACGAAGCGGACGAGGCGCCGGCCGGCATGGCTCCCGAGGAGATGGCCGGTCCCGCGCCGGTCGCCGCGGCCGGCCCGGCGGCGGGCCCGGTGGGCGGCGCTCGGCTTCCGTTCACCGGCGCGCCGGTGAGCGTGGCCGTCGCGGGGGCGGGCCTGCTGGCCGTCGCGCTCGGCTGCACCCTCGCCACCGCCCGGCGGCGGCGCTCCACCGACGCCGGGTAGCACCGGTGCCCGCGAAGCCGGGGCCGGGGGCGCGGCGGCAGGGGACGCGCGGCAGGTGTGGCGGGGAGGCCGGTCAACGAAGCGAGAACCCTGCGCGATCGTTCGGTAAGCGCCGTGCGCCGGGGCGGAGCGGCCGTTGACCGGACGCATATAACAGTCGAGCAGCGACATGTCGCTGGCAATCCGGGCAAATGCTCAATCGGCATAATGGCCGTTATCGGGAGTCCAAGTGGCGCGTAAAACTAAAAGACCAATTTTTCTGGCGACAATGGTCGCCGGCGGCCTGACCCTCGGGATTCCCGGGGTCGCGGCCGCGGAGTCTGTCGGGTTCACGGTGCTGCCGTCGGGCGACGGCGTCTACCCGCCCAGGCCCATCAGCGTGGAGAACGTGGTGAGCCCGGAGACCGTGACGCAGCCCGTCCACACCACCAACAACAACAACGGTTTCTGGTGGCCGAACAACAACTGGCAGGGCTGGAGCTGGCCGCAGGTCTCCACGACCAACGACACCAACAACGGGAACGCGCAGCCCATCGTCGCGCCCGCCGGCGCGGGCGGGATCGCACCGGTGCAGAACGCCGGGCAGCAGGCGCAGGGGGAGCCCGCGCAGGCCGTCGCGCCCGAGGAGACGGAGGCCGGGGACGAGTCCGAGGAGGTGCCGGGGGAGGAGGCCGAGGAGGAGCGCGCCGACGAGAACGAGGACATGCCCGGCGAGGAGGAGTCCGAGGGCTCCTTCGAGAGCGGGCCGGCCGCCGGAGAGGCGCCGACCGGCGGTGTTCCCGCGCAGGCCTCGGGAGGAGGCCGCCTGCCGTTCACGGGCGCGCCCGCGGGCGTGGCCGTCGCGGGAGCGGGCCTGCTGGCCGTCGCGCTCGGCTGCACCCTGTTGTCCGCGCGGCGTCGGCGGTCCGGCGATGCCGAATAGAAGCAGGTGGCCTGCGGTCCGGGGCGCAGCGGCCCGGTGACACCTGGAAGAACTCGCAGGCTGGTCGTCGCCGGCCTGCCGTCGCTGGCCCTCGGCCTCGTGCTGGCCGGGGGCTGGGCGGCCCACCTCGGGCTGAGCGTGCGTGACCATCTGGAGGCGACGCGGGCCGCCCTGCTCCGGCTGCGGCCGGGCGCCGTGGGGCCGGCCCGCTCCGTCGCCGCGACGCTCGCCGAGGCCCGCGGTCACGCGGCGGAGGCGCGGCGGCTGACCGGCGGCCCCGGCTGGGCGCTGCTCACCCACCTTCCGGTGGTGGGCGACGGCGCGGCCACGACCCGGGGACTGGCCGCGTCCGTCGCGGACATCACCGACGTGCTGACCCGCGTGGAGCGCGCGGCCGCGCCGTTGCTGTCCGCGGGCGCGCGGGCGCCGGGGGACCTGCGGCGCGCGCTGGCCGCCCTCGACGCGATGGCGCCGGTGCTGCGCGACGGCGCCGCCCGCGTGGACGCGGCGAGATCGCGGGTGGCGGGCACCCCGGCGTCGACGGGCCTGGCCGCCCTGGACGGGGCGCGCGAGACGGCGCTCCGCGAGGCGGGCCGGCTGCACGGCATGCTGAGCCAGGGGGCGGAGGCCGCCGCCCTCCTGCCGCCCATGCTGGGCCGCGACGGTCCCCGCCGCTACTTCCTGGCGTTCGAGACGAACGCCGAGGCCCGCGGGACCGGCGGCCTCGTCGGCGCCTTCGGCGTGCTGAAGGCCGACGGCGGGAGGGTGTCCGTCACCCGGCTGTCCGCCAACACCGGCATGGCGGCCAGCGCCGAGCCCGTCGCCGACCTCGGCTCCGCCTTCGCCTCCCGCTACGGGCGGGGCGCGACCACGACGCTGTCGGTGTCGAACCTGTCCCCGCACTTCCCCTACGCCGCGGCCACCTGGACCGGACTGTGGCGCCGCCAGACCGGCCAGGAGCTGGACGGGGCCATCGCGACCGACCCTGTCGGCCTCTCCTACATCCTGGGCGCCATCGGGCCGGTGAGGCTTCCCGGCGGCGGTGGGACGGTGACGGCGGGCAACGTCGTCGACCTGACGGAGCGGGAGGCCTACGCCCGCTATCCGGACCCCGCCGAGCGCAAGAAGTACCTGGTCAGGATCGCCGGAGCGGTCAGCGAGGCGCTGACCGGCCGGCTGGGGGAGCCCACGCGGCTGCTGCCCGCCTTCGCGCGCATGGTGGGCGAGAGCCGGCTCACGGTCTGGAGCCGGGCCGGGGACGAGCAGCGCCGTCTCGCGTCGACCCCGGTCGGCGGGGTGCTGCCCGAGCGGCGCGAGCCGTACGCCGGGCTCGTCGTGAACAACTCGGCCGGCACCAAGCTCGACTACTACCTGGACCGCTCGCTCACCTACGAGCTCGGCCCGTGCCGTCCGGACGGGCTGCGCACCTCGCGGGTGCGGGTCCGGCTCACCAACGACGTGCCGCGCGGGCCGCTGCCCGCCTACGTCACCGGCCGGCTCGACGACCCGCGGCGTCCCCACGCCGCCGGCTCCAACGTGCTGTGGGTGTCGCTGTACGCGGGAATCGGGGCGAAGGCGACGGGGGTCCGGCTCGACGGCCGGCCGATCTCGTTCTACTCCGAGACCGAGCGGTCCCATCCCGTCTACTCCAAGGTGCTGGAGTTCGCGCCCGGCCAGTCGAGGACGCTGGAGTTCGACCTGCTCGAACCGTACTCGGCGGCGGCCCCCGTGGTCCCGGTGCAGCCGCTCGTCCGCCCGCAGCGCACGCTGGTGACGGCCGACGTCAGGGGCTGCGGCCCCTCCTGAGGGGACCGGCAGGAACCGTTAAAGCCCGGCGCGCCGCGAGCGGCGGCGCGCCGGGCCCGGCCTAGCGTCCCGCCCATGGAGCGTACGCATCCGCCGGAGGGCGCGGAGACCTTCCGCATCCTGTTCGTGTGCACGGGCAACATCTGCAGGTCGGCCATGGCCGAGCGGCTCGCCCGGGCCGCGCTCGGGCCGGGCTCGCCGATCCTCGTGGGCAGCGCGGGCACCCACGCCAGGCCGGGACTTCCGATGGCCGAGCGGGCGTGCGGGGCGTTGCTGCGGTTCGGCGGCGATCCCGGAGGTTTCGCCTCACGCCCGCTCACCGCCGCGGCGGTGGCCGGCGCCGATCTCGTGCTGGCGGCCTCGTCCGAGCATCGCGCCGCGGCGGTGGCCCTGCATCCCGTCGCGGCCGCGCGCGCGTTCACCATCGTCGAGTTCGGCGCGCTGGCCCGCGCGGTCCCCGCCGGGCGGGTGCCGGGCCACGAGGGTCCCGTACGCCGGGCCCGGGCCCTGCTGGAGGAGACCGGGGCGCTGCGCGGGCTGGTCCGGGTGGAGCGGCCTGACATCGCCGACCCCTACGGAGGCTCCCGCAGGGCCTACCGGGACGCGGCCCGCCGCATCGCGGACGCGCTCGCCGCCCCGATCCGCCTGCTGACGCACCCGGTTGCCTGACCCTGCCGCCTGACCCGGCCGGTCTCCGCTCGCCGCACGCGAACGTGTGGGGCCGCGTCACCCGACGCGGCCCCACGCACCTGCTCTCGTACCGCTACACCGGTATGGGCGCCTGCGGCTGCGGCGTCTCCGGCGGGGCCTCCTGGGCGGCCGCGTCGTACCCGTACCCGTATCCGTATCCGTATCCGTAGCCGTAGTAGGAGCCGTGCTTGGCGGGCACGAAGTTCAGCACGGTGCCGACGAGGCGGGCGTTGATCGACGACAGCAGCTCACCGGCCCGGAGCACCTGCTCGCGCCGGGTCTTGCCGTGCCGCACGACGAGCAGCGCGCCGTCGCAGATCGCGCCGAGGGCGGCGGCGTCGGTGACGGGCAGCAGCGGCGGCGCGTCGATGATCACCATGTCGTACTCCTCGGTGAGCTGGGCCAGCACCGAGCGCATGCCCCGCGACCCGAGCAGCTCGCTGGGGTTCGGCGGGATCCGGCCGCTGGGCAGCACGGAAAGGCCCGGCTGCCCCCACGTCTGGATGACGTCGTGCAGCCGCGCCCGCTCGATGAGCACGTCGGTGAGCCCGGTTCCGCCCTCGATGCCGAGGTAGCGGGGGACGCTGGGGCGCCGCAGGTCGGCGTCGACCAGGACCACCCGCCAGCCCGCCTGGGCCATGGTGATCGCGAGGTTGGCCGACGTGGACGACTTGCCCTCGCCCGGCAGGCAGCTGGTCACGACGAGCGACTTGGGCTGTCGGTCCACGCCGATGAACTGGAGGTTCGTCCGCAACGACCGGAACGCCTCCGCGCGCGACGACCGGCCCTGGTCACGCAGGATCAGCGGATGCCGCTTCGCGTCGCGTTCGTAACCGATGACCCCGAGGATCGAACTCCTGGCGACCTTCTGCAGCGTCTCGGCGGTCTTGACGGTGGTGTCGAGGCGGTCGCGCAGGACGAGGCCCGTGACGGCCGCGAACAGGGCGATGAGCGCGCCGAGCGCCATGTTGGTCAAGGGCTGGGGTGCGACGGGCTCCTTGGGGACCTCGGCCTCGTCGACCACCGTGACCCGGATCGTGGGCGGGCTCTTCGGCGTGGGGCGCTCGATTCTGTCGATCAGCTGGGCGAACGCGGTGCCCAGCGCGTTCGCCCGGGCGGCCGCCCGCACCGGGACGCTGTCGGCGACCGTGGCCCGCAGCAGCGTCGTGTCGGGGATGGCATCGGCGGTGATCCTTGCCTGCAGGTCGGTGACGTCCTCCCCACGGGCGATCCGGCCGACCACCTGGCGGCTGGTCAGCAAGGTGGCGTACGACTGGACCCGCTGCTGGGACAGCGCCCCCGCCTGGAGCGCCGTCGAAAGGCCGCCCTCCCTGGCGTCGGCGGACACCAGCATCGTGATCGACGCGAGGTACCTGGGCGGGGTGTTGACGGTCACGACGTGGGCGGTTCCCACTCCCGCCAGCACGGACAGCAGCAGGAGCGGCCAGTATCTGCGCATCAGCCGCGCGTAATAGAGCAGTTCCATGGGTGTCAGCCCCTTACAGGGATAGAGATCGTCCGGGGACGGGCCGGCGGATAGACCGGAACGCGCTGTGGCAGCACGACGACGACGCACGCGGCGGCGACGCCGCCGATCGCCGCGGCCGCCGGCGCGATCCAGCCCAGCGTCATCGCCAGGTCGGCCAGGCCGGCGGCGGCCGCGAGCGCGGCGAGCGCGAGGGCCGTGCGCCGCTTGCCGAGACCGAGCCGGTGCAGTCGATGTGAGAGGTGGTCGGAGCCGCCCTGCAGCAACGGCCGGCCCGCCCTCCGCCTCGACAGCAGCACGATCCCGGTGTCGACGGTCGCGACGAAGGTCGGCAGGAGCAGGCCCGCGACCGCCGTGCCGGTCCCGGTGCCGGTGATCACCAGTGCCGCCGAGGACGCCAGCACGAACCCGATGAACAGCGAACCGGCGTCCCCCATGAAGATCCGCGCCGGCGCCCAGTTGTGCAGCAGGAACCCCAGGGCGGCGGGGGACAGGGCGGCCAGGAGCAGGCCGGTCTCCGGACGCCCGGACACGAAGGCGGCGGCGGCCAGGAGCGCGGTGCTGACCACGGTGACCGCGCCCAGCGCGCCGTCCATGTTGTCGAGCAGGTTGAACGAGTTGGTGACCACGACGATCCACAGCAGGGTGATCGGCACGTCCGGCCAGGTCCCGGTCACCGGCGCGACGACCCCGCTCGTCACGGCCACCCCTGCCGCCAGCGCCTGTACGGCCAGCCGGGTCGGCGGAGGAAGCGGCGCGATGTCGTCGATCAGCCCGAGCAGGGCCATGGCCACGGCGCCGACGAGGATGCCGGCGATCCGCTGGCAGGCCGCGCCGGCCAGCGCCACCGGGGGGACGACGGTGCACAGCATGATGGCGATCCCGCCCAGATAGGGCGTCGGCCGCCGGTGCGACTTGTGCCCGCCGGGCCTGTCGGTGAGTCCCCAGCGCAGCGCGAGGCGCCGCATCACGGGGGTCGCCGCCGCGCAGCCGGCGAAGGCGCTGATCGCGATGACCAGGGCGGTGGCGCCGTTCACCGGCCCGTGGCCGCGAGCTCGGCGCGGGCGTCGGCGATGGTCTCCAGCAGGATGTCGTCCAGCGACAGGGCCGGTGTCCACCCGGTCAGCGTGCGCAGCCTGCCGGTGTCGGGAACCCGGCGTGTCATGTCCTCGAAGCCCCTGCCGTACGCCTCGGCGTACGGGACGAGATCGACGCCGGACGTGCTCCCGGTGAGCTCGACGATCAGCTTGGCCAGCTCCAGGATGCTCACCTCGTCGCTCGAGCCGACGTTGAACGTGCCTCCGACCGCGCGGTCGTCGTCCAGCAGCAGGAGCAGGGCCCGCACGACGTCGCGTACGTGCGCGAAGCAGCGGGTCTGCGTGCCGTCGCCGTGCACGGTGAGCGGCATGCCCGCCAGCGCCTGCCGGACGAGCCGGGGGATGACCATGCCGTACGCCGGGCTCTGCCGCGGCCCCACCGTGTTGAACAGCCGGACGACGACCGTCGGCAGGCCGCGCTCCCTGTGGTAGGCGTTGGCCAGGATCTCCTCCACCGCCTTGGCCGTGCTGTAGGCCCAGCGGACGACGTCCGGACTGCCCAGGATCCGGTCGGACCACTCGGGGAGCGGGCCGGCCGAGTTCTTCCCGTAGATCTCGCTCGTGCTGGTCACCAGGATCTTCCGCCGATAGCGGTGCGCCGCCTCCACGACGATCTCCGAACCGCGGATGTTGGTGGTGAGCGAGCGCAGCGGCTGTTCGACGATCAGCTTCACTCCCACGGCGGCGGCGAGGTGGACCACCACATCGCACGTGTGCACGAGCTGGTCCACCACGAGCTCGTCCAGGACCGAGCCCTGGACCACGCGCAGCCGCGGGTCACCCGCGTGGTGCGCGAGGTTGGCCGGGCGGCCGGTCGACATGTCGTCCAGGACGACGACCGAGTCGCCGCGAGCGAGCAGGGCGTCGGTCAGGTGGGATCCGACGAAGCCGCTCCCGCCGGTGATCAGATAGGTGTTCCCGCTTGACGTGGTCAAGGCCTTCTCCCAGCAAGTGGAGGTTGACAGGATCGCAATAGGACTTCGTGCGCGAAGGTGGCGTGTCAGGCGCTCCCGGCTCCGGACGTCTTCTCGAACCAGGTCACGGTGAGGTGCAGCCCCTCCTCCAGCGGCACCGGCCGGACGCCGGGGAACCGGTCGAGCAGCAGGCGGGCCGACGCCTGCGACTCGCGGATGTCGCCCGCGCGGGGCGGCAGGAACTCCGCCTCGACCGGCCGGCCGAGGACGGCGGCCAGGGCGTCCTTGAGCTGGAGCAGGGACACGCGGGTGCCGAAGGCCAGGTTGACCGGCGTGCCGCCGGTGACCCGGCGGACCGCGGCGTCGGTGAGGACGTCCACCACCGAGCCCACGTAGGTGAAGTCACGCGCCTGCCGCCCGTCGCCGTGGATCGGGACCGGCAGCCCCGCCAGCGCGGCGCCGACGAACGCCGGGATCACCGCGGCGTACGCGTGCCCGGCCGGCTGGAGCGGGCCGTACACGTTGAAGAAGCGGAACGGCAGCACGGGGAGGCCGTAGCTGGAGGCGTACGCCAGCGCGTACGCCTCGGTGGCGAGCTTGCTCGCGCCGTACGGGCTCAGCGGCCGGGCCGGCAGGTCCTCGTGCTTGCACGCCTCGGCGTGGTCGCCGTAGACCGAGGAGGACGACGCCAGGATCACGTGCGGCCGGGTGGCCCGGCACGCCTCCAGGACGTGCAGCGTCCCCGTCGCGTTGACGGCGTGCGAGGCGAGCGGGTCCTTCACCGACCGGGGCACCGAGGGCCGCGCGGCCAGGTGGATCACGTGCGTCGCGCCGGGCACGAGGTCGGCCAGCAGGTCCCGGTCGAGGATGCTGCCGGTCACGAGGACGGCCCCGACGTCGGCGAGGTTGGCCGGGTCCCCGCTGCTCAGGTCGTCCAGCACGGTGACGCTCTCGACCTCGGGCCGGGTGGTCAGCGCCCGGCAGAGGTTGGCGCCGATGAAGCCGGCGCCTCCGGTGACCAGGACTCTCATGCGATTCTCCTTGGGAACGACGGGCTGGACGCGGCGTACAGCGAGCGGTAGAGCGCCTCGGTGTCGGCCACCAGGCGCTCCACCGCGAAGGACTCCGTCGTCCAGCGGCGGGCGGCCTCGCCCATGCGGCGGGCGAGCACCGGGTCGGTCAGCAGCCGGAAGGCGTGCTCGGCCAGTTCGCCCGCGTCCGGGGCGGTCAGCAGGCCGGTGACCCCGTGCCTGACGACCTCCTCGACGCTGCCCACGCGGGTGGCGACGACGGGAGTGCCCGCCATGCCGGCCTCGATCAACGTCAGCGGCGTGCCCTCGTTGTCGGAGGTGAGCAGGACGACGTCGGCCGCCGCGTAGACGGTCCCGACGTCCGCCCGCCACCCCAGCAGGTGGAAGGCGCCCGGCGCGGCGCCGGCGGCCCGCTCCACCTCGCCCGTGAGCTCGCCTCCGCCGCAGAGGACGAACCGGCAGGCGGGCAGGCGGGCGAGCACGGCCCGCGCGGCCGCGAGGAACCGGTCGGGCCGCTTCACCCCGGTGAGCCTGCCGACGAAGGCGACGATCGGCGCGTCCGGAGGAAGCCCCAGCTCCGCGCGGGCGGCCTCGCGGCCGGGCACCCCGCCCAGCCGCACGCCCGGCGGAATCACGACGTACTGCCCGGGGTGGCCGATCCCGGCCGCGAGCAGGTCGTCGCGCACATTGGCGCCCACCGTCACCAGCCGGTCGGTCATGGCGGCCAGTCGCCGCTCCACCCCCACGTAGAGGCGGCGTTTCGCGGGCGAGAAGTAGCCGTGCAGCAGGTGGCCGTGGAAGACGTGCACGGTCCGTCCGCCCCATGCCGGACCGATCCGGGCGAGGCGGGCGGCCACCCGGCCGAGCGCGCCCGCCTTGGCCGTACGGGTGTGCACGATGTGCGGCCGGAAGGCCCGCATCTCGGCGGCCAGCCGCAGCAGCGCGCGGCAGTCGTCGCCGGGCCGGACCGAGCGGCCCAGGCCGGGGACGCGGTGCACCCGTGCCACCGTGTTCCCGAGCCGGTCGCTCTCGGTCTCCTCGACCTGCCCGGTGTAGAGGCGGTGGTCGAACTCCTCGGTGTTCAGCCGTTCGCACAGCCCCAGAATCTGGGTGGCCGGGCCGCCGATGTTCATGCGCGCGATGATTTCCATGACCCGAATTCGGTCGTCCGGTCTCACCACGGGCTCTTCGGTGATGAGCCTGTTCACGTCGGAGAAGCTAACCCGCGATTTGAGCTTTTCGCCGACACCGTCACGGCCGCGGCGAAGCCTTTTCGCATTCCCTACCGAGGCATGATCGAGGACCTCCCGAGCACGTCCAGAGGCGCTTCGCCGGGAAAAGCAGAGCGACGACCGAACCGGGGGCCCGTACAAAAGAGTGGCAAGGAGTCGACCGGCCGCCCGCGCCGCGGCCCCGGCATCGCGCCCGTGCTCGTCAGGGTTGGCCCCATGGCCAAGACAGCGCCCGCCACACTGCCGCCACGGGCGGGGGACACCGCTCCTCTCCGGGAGCGCGACGAGAGGCCGGGCCGTCTCGGCAGATGGCTCCCGGCGGTGACGGCGACCGCGTTCGCGGGGGGCGCGGCGGTGCTCCACGGCGTGTCCGTGCGGGACCTGCTCGTCTTCGCCGCCTACCTCGCCGCCTGCGTGGCGCTGCCGGGGACGCTGCTGGTGCGTGCCCTGTATCGGGGCCGCCGCAGCCTGGCCGAGGAGATCGCGCTGGGCGTCGCGCTCGGCTACGTCGCCGAGGTCGTCGTCTACGCCGCCGCGCGGGCCGCCGGGGCGCCGCTGCTCGTCCTGGCATGGCCGGCCGCCACGTACGCGGCCGTCGCCGCGTCGGCGAGGCTGCGCCGCCGCGTGTCACGCGCGCCGCGGACACGCGCGCCGCTGTGGTGGTCGTGGGCCCTGTCGCTGGCCGTCATGGTCCTGGTCGCCTGGAGCGCGGTCACCTTCTACCGGCAGGCGGCGCTCACCTGGCCGCTCATGGCGGCCGCCAACGTCGACCTGCCGTACCACCTGGCGCTGATCGGCGAGCTCAAGCACCACATGCCGCCCACCGTGCCCGTGGTCGCGGGCGAGCCGCTGCTCTACCACTGGTTCGTGTACGCGCACCTCGCGGCGGCGAGCTGGGTGACCGGGATCGAGCCGGTGGTGCTGCTGTTCCGCCTCGGCATGCTCCCCGTGCTCGCCGCGCTCGTCGTCCTGCTCACGATGATCGCGCGGCGCGTCGCCGGCTCCCGGGCGGGAGCGCTCGCCGCGGTCGCCGGCACGTTCTTCGTCGCGGCCCCGAGCCTGTACCTGGGCGCTTCCACAGGGGTGTTCACCTGGCGGGTTCTGTCGTGGACGAGCCCGTCGCAGACGTTCGGGGCGCTGCTGTTCGCGCCCGTCGTCCTGCTCGTGATCGAGCTCCTGGAACGCCGCGGCGACGCCGGCCGGTGGGTGCTGCTGGGCGCCTTCCTCGTCGGGGTCATGGGCGCCAAGGCCACGCAACTGCCACTGCTCGCCGCCGGGCTGACGGCGGTGGGCGCGGTCGAGGCGGCCAGGCGGCGCAGGCTTCCCCGGGCGCTGCTCGGTGCGGCGGCGATGACCGGGGCGTGTCTCCTGTACGCGCAGTTCGTGTTGTTCGGCGGCGCGCGCAACGGGATGGTCGTGGACCCGCTCTCGCTCATGCGCTTCACCTGGGGAGAGCTGACCGGCCGGCCGGGGAGCGGCGCGGCGCCCCTGGGGGGCGCGCTCCTGTACGCGCTGTGCTGGACGGTCGTCTGGTTCGGAGCCGCCGGGCTGGTAGGCCGGTCGCGGGCGCCTATGGGCCCGGGACCGCTGCTGCTGACCGGCATGGGGGCGGCGGGCCTGGGAGCGGTGGTGGTGTTCGGGCACTGCCAGATGAGCCAGATCTACTTCCTGGCGGGGGTGATCCCCTACCTGGCGATCGTCGCGGTCCGCGGGCTGTCGGAGGTGCGGGCCAGGGCGCGGCTGTCGAAGACGGCGGTGACGCTGGCCGTCGGCACCGGGGTGCTGGTGGAGGTCCTGCTCCGGGTCGTCTCCGGCGTCGTGGTCCCGCTGGAGCCCGGCCTCCCGGAGGTCCTCCTCTTCCGGCCGTACGCCGCGCTGGCGGTCGCCGTCGCGTCGGCCGCCCTCGTGCTCCTCGTCAGGGGATGGGCCCGTGCGCGGGTCTGGGCCTTCGTGGTCTTCATGGTCAGCGCCGTCGGCCTGCCCGGGGCGTGGATCGCGAGGGCCGTCCCGTACGGCGGGGGCGGGGGCGCCGCCGCTCACCGGAGCGGGGCGCCCGCCGAGGCGGTCCCCGCCGGGACCGTGGCGGCGGCCCGGTGGCTGCGGGCGCACTCGGACCCCGGCGACCTGGTCGCGACGAACGCCCACTGCCGGTGGGGATACCGGAACCCCTGTGACAACCGTCATCTCTGGCTGGCCGCGCTGGCCGAACGACGGGTGCTGGTCGAGGGCTGGACCTACACGTCGTCGAACATGGCGCGCTGGCATCCTGGACTGCCGGTGCAGAACATCCCGTTCTGGGACCGGGAGCGGCTGCGGGACAACGACGCCGCCTTCCTCGCTCCCTCCCCGGCCGCGAGCAGGCGCCTGCGCGACCGTTACGGCGTGCGCTGGCTCGTCTTCGAGCGGTTGGGCGGAATTCCGGGCGGCGCTCCCGCATATCGCGCCGGCGATTACACGATCTACCGTGCCGGGTGAATTCCCGGACACCGCCGCCCGCTTTGTTTTCCGAGATATTCCGGTGGCGCTCCGGCTGTCGAATAGACCGTCACCGTATCCTTCGACCATGGATATTCGCGTCGTCGCCAGAAATGCCGCCCGCCCTGCTTATCTCCCCGTGATGACGCGGAAAATATGGTCTCGGCTGAGCCAGGGGCACGACCGGGAGAGGAGCTCCGCGCGCGCCTGGGCGGCGAAACACGCCGAGGACATGGACGCCTGGGGCGACGGCGTCGACCCGGTCCTGTGGCGGGAGGGCAAGGAGTTCGCCGAGTCCCTCGCGGACCTCGCCCGGCCGCGCATGGAGGCGCTCGCCGCGGCGGGGGTGAACCTGGGCGGGGCCGGCGGCATGCAACTGCTCTATCTGCTGACCAGGGTCGTACGGCCCGCGCTCGCCCTGGAGACCGGGGTGGCGGCCGGATGGTCCACCGCGGCGATGCTCGCCGCGATGCGGGTCAACGGATTCGGCCGGCTGATGTCCAGCGACTTCCCGTTCTTCCGGCTCGCCAACCCCGAGCGCTATATCGGATATGTCGTACCGAATGACCTGAAAAGCAGGTGGTCCTTGCGGATAAAGGGCGACCGCCGCAATCTCGAGGAATTCCTGTCCCCGGACACGATGGTCGATCTCGTTCACTACGACTCGGACAAGACCAGGCACGGGCGGGAGTTCTTCCTCCGGCGGGTACGGCCCCACATGACCGGCAGGCACGTGCTCGTGATGGACGACATCCAGGACAACCTGGTCTTCCGGGAGTACGCCGAGCGGCAGCCGCTCTTCCGCGTCTTCGCCTACGAAGGCAAGTACATCGGTGTCACGGGCTCGGGGCTGCGGGCCGTCGAGCGCCGCTAGCACCCCGATGGAACGCCTTGCGAGGGGATCGAGCGCGATGCGCTGTGTCCATGTCTGCGAAGTGATCAAGACGCTCGACGTCGGAGGCGCGGAGGTGCTCCTCGTGGAACGGCTGCTGGCCGCGTCGCGGCAGGCGCACCGCTACACGGTCGTGTGCCTGAGCGCCTCCACCGCCGAACTGACCGGCAGGCTCAGGTCGGCGGGGATCGAGGTCGTCGACCTCACCGCCTGCCCGCGGCCGCTGCGGCTCGCGCGCCTGCTCCACGAGGTCAGGCGCCTGCGGCCGGACGTCGTCAACCTGCACTCACCGCTGCCCGGGGCGCTGCTGCGGCCGGTGTCCCGGCTCTGGCGTCCCCGGCCGGTCCTGGTCTCGACGGTGCACAACGTGCGCTACCGCCCGGTGACCATGCTGCTCGACCGGCTGACCGGGTGGCTGGACAGCCGGATCGTCGCGGTCTCGCCCCAGGTCGCCCGGGCGCGCACCGGCAGGCGCGGTCGCGCCCCGGCCACCTGCGTGCACGGGGTGCGCGTGGCGGAGCAGCGTCACAGGGCGGCGCTCGCCGCCGTCACCCGGCGGGAGCGGGGCGTCCCCGATGACGCCTTCCTCATCGTCAACGTCGCGAACTTCCGGCCGCAGAAGAACCACAGGCTGCTGGTCGACGCCGCCGCCAGAGTCGTCGCGGCCGAACCGCGCGCCGTTTTCCTGCTCGCCGGGTCCGGCCCGGAGCTGGAGCCGACGGGCCTCCGCATCGCCGCGCTCGGGCTCGACGCCGCCGTCCGGATAGCCGGCCATGTGCCCGACGCGGGCCGGCTGATCGCCGCCGCCGACCTGCTCGTGCTCAGCTCCTCCTGGGAGGGGCTGCCGGTCGTCGTCATGGAGGCGCTGGCCGCGGGGGTTCCCGTGGTCTCCACCGCCGTCGGGGGCGTGCCCGACCTGATCGAGACCGGGCGCAACGGCGTGCTCACCCCGCCGGGCAGCGCGGACGCGCTCGCCGAGGGCATCCTGCGGGCGATGCGGCCCGGCACGCTGGCCCGGCTCCGGGCGGGCGCCCGGGAGAGCGCCGACCTGGTGGACATCAGGCGGGCCGCGGAGTGGTTCGACGCGCTGTACGCCGAGGCGTGTTCAAGGGACGTGGGGTGACGCCGGTGGAGTACATCGTCGTCATCGCCGCCGCGGTGCTGCTCGTCGTCGTCGTGCACGCCGGCCTCAAGCCCCGGGTGGCGTGGTGCGCGCTCCCGGTGCTGCTGGCCGCCTTCGCCGTACGGCTGGCCGTCCACGTCCTGCTGATGCGGTCGGGCCTGGGATACGGCGGGGACAACTACTCCTACGAGGCGAGGGCGCTCGGCATCGTCGAGCTGTGGCACAGGAACGGGGTGCACTACGTCACCTCCGACGAGCTGGGGTCGGTCTACGGCGTGGCGGTCCCATGCCACGTCTTCGCGCTGGTCATGTACCTGTGCGGCGGGAGGGCGCCCCTGGCCTGCACCTCGATCGTGGCCTTGCTCGGCTGCGCGCTGTGCGTCGTCCTCTACAGGTTCGCCCGGCTACTCGGTGCGGACGAGCGGGCGGCGTTCCGGCTCCTCGTTCTCACCGCGTTCCTGCCGGGGTTCCTGCTGCACACCTCCGACATGTTCAAGGACGGATTCAACGCGTTCCTCGTGGTGACGTGCCTGGGCCTCGCCGTGTCCAACCTGCGGCGCTTCGACCCGCTCAAGGTCGTCGCGCTCGGCCCGCTGCTCTGGGCGTTGTGGAACGTGCGCCCCTACATGGTGTTCATGTGCAGCCTGCCGCTGCTCGCCGGGGCCGTCCGGGTCAGACACGCGCTGTCGGGCCGGAGCCTCGTCGTCTTCGCCGTCGTGCTGATCCCGGTCCTCGTCCTGCTGCAGGGCTTCGACCAGGGCCTCGACCAGGACGGCGGGCCGCTCGGCACGATGCAGGCGCAACTCGACCGCGGGCAGTCGCAGCACACCCGGCTCGCGAACGCCGAGGGCGGATCGGGCGTCGTCTTCGACGACGGCGGCAACGCGTGGAGCGACCTGGGGCCGAAGCTGGCCTACACACTGCTGTCGCCCTTCCCGTGGGCGAGCGGGAGCATGGCGCTCCAGCTCGGCAAGATCGACACGCTGCTCTGGTACTGGCTGCTCTTCTGCGCGGTCCAGGGCGCACGCCACCTGTGGCGCCACGACCGCAGGACGCTCCTGATCCTGCTGCTGTTCCTGGTGCCCGCCTCCGTCGCGTACGCGACGACCATGTCGAACATCGGCCTGATCTTCCGGCAGCGCATTCCGATCGTGATGGTGACGAGCCTGCTGTCGGCGATCGCGTGGAGCAGGACGCGGCCGTACGCCGGGCCACCGGAGGAGCGCGCCGCCGACCCCGAAGCTCCCGGCTCACTCGTACGCGGAACGTGAGGTCGTCCGATGGCACCGACAGACGAAGGCAAAGTGCGGCGCGTCGTGCTCTTCATCGGGCACCTCGGGCTCGGAGGCGCCCAGAGACAACTGTGCCTGCTCGCGGAACGGCTGCGGGACAGGGGAGTAGAGGTCCACGTGTTCGTGATGTCCAGGGGCGGCCCGCACGCCGACGACCTGCGCGCGGCCGGGATCGGCGTGCATTATCTGGGCTTCTCCCGCAACCCGGAGGGGATCGTCCCGCCGCCCGGCAACCTGCGGGCCTTCGCCCGCCTGGTCGGGCTGTTGCGGGAACTCCGGCCCGAGGTCCTGCACGGCTACCTGTGGGAGTGCTACCTCGTGGGGACCCCCGCGGCCCGGCTGGCACGGGTGCCGGTGGTCGTCACCGCCCGGCGCACGCAGGGCTACCTACGGCCGAAGAAGCCGTGGACGGCCGCGATCGAGCGGGCGGTGAACCGGATGACCGACCACATCGTGGCCAACTCGGCGGTGATCGCCCAGGGCACACGCGAGGTCGAGGCCGTTCCCGGCCGCAAGGTGAGCGTGATCTACAACGGACTCCCGCCCTCGGCCTTCGACCGGGTCGAGCCCGAGCCCGTCGACACCGCGCTGCCCGTGGTCCTGTGCGTCGCCCGTCTCAGCGAGAACAAGGGGCAGCGCTTCCTCGTCGAGGCCGCCGCGCTGCTCGCCCGCCGGGGCCGCCCCTGCACGTTCGTGCTCGCCGGGGACGGCCCGGAGCGCGAGCGGCTCGAGCGGCAGGCAGCGGAGGCGGGAGTCGACGTCCGTTTCCTCGGCTTCCGCCAGGACACCGCGGGACTGCTGGCCCGCGCCGACGTGGTGGCCCTGCCCTCGACGGCGGAGGGCCTGAGCAACGCGGTCATGGAGGCGATGGCGGCGGGCAGGCCGATTGTCGCCACCGCGGTCGGAGGCACCCCCGAACTGCTGAAGGACCGGGGTGTCCTGGTGCCCTCCCGGACGCCGCGCGCCCTGGCGGACGGCATCGCCCGGCTGGTCGACGACCCGGCGCTCGCGGCCTCGCTGGGCGCGTCGGCCCGCGCCTGGGCCTGGAAGAACCTCGACGTGGAGACCGTGACCGACGAGCACCTCGACCTGTACCGGCGGCTCCTCACGGCCCGCCGGGGGAGCTAGAGCGTGCGGAGTTTCCTGCAGACCATGGTCAGCCAGGCGTTCCCGCTGGCCATGGCCGCCGTGGCGGGCGTCTTCCTCGCCCGCGGCCTGCAACCCGAGGGGCGGGGCGTCTACGCGACCGTCACCACGACCGCGGGGATCGCCACGGTCGTGGGCCATCTGTCGGTCGGAAGGTCGCAGATGGCGCTGTGGCCGGTCCTGGACCGCCATGGGCCCCTCGTCGGCAACGCCATGGTCCTCGGGCTGGTCCTCGGCGCGGCCGCCGGGGCGATGATCTTCTGCGTGGTGACCGTCCTGGGCCTGCCGGTCCCGCCGCAGCTCATGGTCATGGCCTTGTTCGCCGTGCCGTTCGGCGTCGCGGCGCTCAACCTGAAGGGCGTCCTGCTGCTCCAGTCCCGGGTCGGAACGGCCAACAGATCTACCGTACTGTCCGCATTGGTGTTGTACGTCCCGATCCTGCTGCTCGCGGTCACCGGGAGGCTCACGCTGACGGCGGTGGTCGCCTGCTGGACCGTCTCCACGATCCTCCCCTTCGTGCTGTTCGTCCGGCCACTCGGGCTGCCGGCGCGAGGGGAGAGGGCGCTCGCCCGCCGCCAGCTCGCGCTGTCGGGCCGCTACCACCTGGGCGCGGTCGCGTTCCATCTCCTGCTCACCGTCGACGTGCTGCTCCTGAACATTTGGGTGACACCGGCCGAGGTGGGGCTGTACACCGTCGCGACCTCGTTCCTGTCCCTGTCGAGGGTGCCCACCGACGCGCTGGCCCAGATCGTGGTCGCCCGCCAGGCGGTCAGGGACGAGGCCGAGGCCCGGGCCGTCACGGCCCGGACCGTCCGGCTCAACCTCATGCTCGGGTCGGCCGCCGTCTGCTCGCTGGCGTGCGTCTCGCCCCTGCTGATCCCCACCCTGTACGGCGCGGCCTTCTCGGGGAGCCTGACGCCGCTGCTCGTCCTCGCCCCCGGCACGGTGGCCTGGTCGCTGCTGCGGCCGGTGGAGCAGTACCTGGTGCGGCTGGGCCGTCCGATGACGATGACCGCCGTCGCCGCGTGCGCCCTCGCGTCGAACGTCGCGTTGAACGCCGTGCTCATACCGCTGTGGGGAGCGGCCGGGGCGGCCCTCGCCTCGACCCTGAGCTACGGCGCCATGGCGGCGGTGGAGGTCGCGTGGTTCGCCAGGGTCGCCGGACTCGGCGCGGGGGATCTGCTGCCGCGCGCCGCCGATGTGCGGTGGGCCGCCGCCTCGCTGCGCGACCGGGGGCGCGGGACCCGCGGTCTGGTGAGCGCGCGCAGATCCGTGTAGAGCCCGCCCGCGGGCGTCGAGGGCGGGCGCGGGAACCATCGGAGAGGATGACGTGAGGATTCTCCATATCTCGTACCGGATGCCTCCGGAGCCGGGAGGCAAGGAACGCCACACCGCGCGGGTCGCCCACGAGCAGGCGCTCCGGGGGCACCAGGTGCTGGTGGCCCTCCGGCACGGAGAGGTCCCGCCAGGCGTCGCGGCGGTGACGCCGGAGCGCAGCCGTGTGACCCGCGCCGTCGCCAGAAGGTCGGACCCCCTCGCGTTCGCCGTCGACTGCGCCCGCGCGCTTCCGCGCCTGGGGCCGCTGGACGTCGTGCACCTGCACGGGGACCACCGCGAAGCGCTCTTCCTCGGCCCGGTCGCCCGGCGGCTGAGGGTTCCGCTGCTGGTCACCGTGCACGGCGCGCTGGCGATGCGGCACCGGGCGATCATGCCCTGGGCCTTCCGCCACGTCGCCGGATTCACCGCGCTCGGCACCCGGCCCACGGCCGACCTGCGCAGAGCCGGAGTCCCCGCGCACGCGATCCTCACGATCTCCAGCGGAGTGGACCTGCCCCGGCTCGAGGCGTTCCGGGCGCGGGCCACCCCGGAACCCGGGCTCATCGTCAGCGTGGGCAGCCTCGTCCCGGTCAAGAATCACGCCCTGACCATCGAGGCGTTCCGCCGGCTGCGCGCCGTGCGGCCCGGGATGCGCCTCGTCATCGTGGGCGAGGGGCCCGAGCGCGCCCGCCTCGAACGTCTGGCGAGCGCGGAGCGGGGCGTCGAGTTCACCGGGCACCTTCCCGGCGACGAGGTCTACAGGCTGGTGAGCCGGGCGCAGGTGTTCGTGCTCTCCTCGTGCAGACTCTCCTCCGTCGGGGAGGGCGTGCCCACGGCCGCGCTGGAGGCGCTCGCCCTGGGCGCCGCGGTGGTGGTTTCCTCCGACGCCACGCTGGACCCGGTGGTGGCGGACCGCGAGGCCTACCGCGTGTTCCGCAGCGGATCGGCCGACGACCTCCTCGCCTGCCTGCGGTCGGTGCTGGACGGGGACGAGGCCCGCGCCCGGATGACCGGGCGCGCCAGGGCGGCCGTCGCCGGCCTCGACTGGCCGCTCGTGGCGGCCCGCATCGAGGACTGGTACGGGTCACCGTGATCGTGTGATCGATCGCGATCTGGCCCGGTGACCTTTCCTGTCCTTCGCCGGGCCGGGGACCAGGTACCGGAGCCTCTCCAGCATCGGCGCCCGTGCGGTGCCGTGCTGCGGCCGGCCGCTCCTGCGGACGAACGGTGCCGGCGCGTACGGCGCCGCGGGCCGTCGCCCCGGAAGCGAGCGCGGAACCGAGAGCGGCACCGGGTTCCCGTACGCCCGGTCCACTCCGTAGCGCAGGGCCCGGCGGGCGGCGGCCTGCATCTGCGCGGGGTCGAACAGCACGTCCACCCAGTAGTTGGAGGCCCGGTAGGTGGCGGTCGGGAACGTGTTCGCCCCGGCGTAGGCGTAGACCCCGTTGCCTCCGGACGCGGTGCTGGACGGGGCGGTGAGCGGGCCGCGGCTGTACTGGGTGGTGAAGTAGTCCCGGTCCAGCGCGTAGAACCCGGTCGGCGTGAAGTACGACGCGATGTAGGTTGTGCCCGGCGTGATGTTCACAGGCGTGGAGAACAGGGCCTGCTGCCACCCGGACGGCGTCTCGTTGGTGAACGTCACGTTCGCCAGCAACTGCCCGTCGACGGTCCACAGGCTGCCGACGTGGACACCCGTGTTCTGGGTGCTCTTGTAGAACCGGATCCCCCGGATGGCGCCCGAGACGGAGGACTGGAACTTGACGCCGAGCGTGACCGCCTTGGTGTCGGGCTGGGCGATGATGTCCGGTGTCGCCGACTCGTCCCACAGCGTGGTCGCCTGCGAGTAGACCACGTCGACCCAGGCGTTGCTGGCCCGGTAGGTGCTGGTCGGGAACGTGCTCGTCTTGCTGTAGGTGTAGAGCCCGTTGCCGCCGTCCGCGCCGTCCGCCAGACCGGTGATGAGGCCGTTGGAGTACTGCGTGACGAAGTAGTCCCGGTTGACCGAGTAGTTCCCGGTGTTGGTGTGGTAGGAGGCGACGTAGCTGACGTCGTTGTTCACCGGGACGGGCGTCGAGAAGTTCACCTGTTGCCACCCGCTCGCCGTCTCGCTGGTGAAGGTCGCCTGCGCCAGCAGCTGTCCGGTGTTGGTCCACAGGCTGCCGACGTGCGTGCCGGTGTTCAGCGGGCCCTTGTAGAACCTGATCCCGGAGATGTAGCCGGGGCTCCGGACCCGGAACCGGACGCCGACCTCGACGGGCTGTCTGTCGTCCTTGGTGATGGTGGCGGGCACGGTGTCCGGGGACCAGATGGAGCAGGGGCATCCCGCGTTGACGGTCACCGATCTGCCGGCCGGGGTCCGCTGGACGTTGCCGATGTCGTCGACGGCCCGGGACCTGATCGTGACCGGGCCCTGGTTGCTGGTCGTCGTCCACGCGTACTGCCAGTTGGTCCGGCCGGTCGCCCGATGCCACGTGGTGCCGCCGTCGACCGACACCTCGACCCCCGCCACGACGCCGCCTCCGGTGTCGGAGGCGGTCCCGGCGACCGTCACGGTGGTGCCGCCGGGCACCGAGGCGCCGCTCGACGGGGTGGTGATCGTCGAGGTCGGGGGAGCGGTGTCGGCCGACGGCGTGGCCGGCACCAGGCCCGCCTGCAGGGTGGCCGGCTGCGTCCGCATGTCGGCGAGCAGGTTGACCGTCGCCTGCTGCATCCGGATGTCGGTCGGCGTGCCCGGCCGGTCGTGGACGGCGTCCAGCCCCCACGACCACTGGATGGTCCCCGCGCCGAAGACGTACGCGCCGCTCGGGTCGCGGTAGAGGACGAGGCTGTGCGTGGCGACCCCGGCGCCGTAGGTCGCGCCGAAGTCGAGCAGGAACTTGTTCGGGCTGGCCAGGGTGGTGCGGGAGAGCAGCACCAGCCCCGCTGGAGCGAAGCTGTTGTCCGGCGCCTCGTCCCACTCGTAGCCGAGCGTCCCGTTGGGGAAGGTGGCGACCTGCCCGGGCTGCAGGTTCGCGACCGAGGTGTTGCGCCACAGGCGCATCGGGGCGTACTCCGCCGGAACGGTGATCGCGTTGTTGACGTTTCCGTTGATCATGAAGAGCGTCCCGGTCAGGGCGTTCTCCGGATAGCCGCCGTTGGGCGGCTGGGCGAAACGCGGGTCCCGCCACGTCCCGGTCCAGGTGGGACTCGGATCGATCTTCATGTTGGCGACGGTCTCCTTGTAGCAGACCATCGTCCGGTTCGGGGTCGCCGAGGGGTCGATGCTGCTCTCCCACCTCGTCTTCCAGAACATCTCGTTGCCGGTGAAGAAGGCGATGTTGACGCCCTTGTTCTTGGCGTTGATGACGTTGTCGCGTGTCTCCTGCGACCAGTACTCGTCGTGGCCGGAGGAGAAGAGCACCTTGTGGTTGAGAAGTTGCGCGCCGCTGGTCACCGTGTCGACGCTGCTGGTGTAGCTCACGTCGTAGCTGTTCGACTCCAGCCATCTGATCATCGGGTATTCGGCGTTGAAGAAATAGGTCTCCGGCCATCCGGCGCGGGTGATGACCGGGCGGTTGTAACTGACCTTGAAGGCGCGGCCCACGGGAAGGCCCTTGTACAGGCTGTTGCCTCCGTAGGTGTTGTACGCCTGCCAGGTCGCGTCGGAGGTCTGCACGAGGATGTCGGAGTTACGCGCGTCGTTCCTGACGACGAAGATGTTCTGGCTGACTCCGCTGGTGCCGTCCGTGCGGACGAAGTTCGCGAGGTAGACGCCGGAGACCGTGTCGGCCGGGACGGCCCAGGACGCCGAGACGCTCCAGTTGCCGCAGTCCACCAGTCCCGTCGCCGTGTTGTTGAGGCAGGCCGGCTGCGACTGCGGCAGCGGGACCGAGGGGTTGACGGTGGCGATCTTCCGCGCGCCCAGGCCGCTGTAGTAGCCGACCCGGTAGATGTCGATCCGGTAGGAGGTGATCGAGGGGGCGTTCACCTTGAACTGCTGGGTCTGTCCCGCGTTGACGCTCATCTGGGTGGCGTAACCGGTGATCGCCGGGCTGCCCGCACCGGGCACGTCCCATTCGGAGGGCGGACTGCCCGGCAGGCTGTTCTCGATGCAGATGATCGACGTCGGCGGGCAGGTCTGACGGGACGCCCGGCGGTGGCCGAGCCGCAGGTGCCTCCAGCCGCCGAGGCGTGCGGCCCGCGTGTCCGCCGTGGGGCTCGCCTCGGCCGCCTGCACGGTCCCGGGCGCCACGGGTCCGGCGGGGCCGCCGGGCGTGCCGGGTATGCCGGGCGGGGTGGGGGTCGCCGGGGCGTGACCGTCCGCGGCGGCACCTGTGGAAGCGCCTGTGGAACCACCGGGGGAAACCTTGGCGTCGGGGGTGGGCGTGCCCTGCGGCGAGCCGGAGGGGCCCGTGCTTACGATCCTCACGTCACCTTGGTCCAGGTCTTCGGCGGGCGCCGGAGCCCAGGCGGTGGCGAGCAGAACGGCCGCGGCCGTCAGCATGGTGCCGAAGATACGCGCGGTGCGGGGAAATCCTGTTTTCCGGGCAACGCCGATTGTTTTCCATTCGCCTGGCATGTACAACCTCTGGTTCGCGCGGCGGAACGCCTTAAGGTGAGGACGGCTAGCGAAGGCTAGCGGGGACCGAATATCGCCCGGCGGCATGCGCGGAAGCGGAGAGTTCCCGGCAGGGCGGACACCGTCTCGCATTTCGCGCGCCCGGTTGGCGCCGCCGGCACGCGCCCGGGTAAAGCGCCGTGGAAGAGCAGGACAGGGAATGGGTGTGGAATCGGCACGCCTCCCGCCGCACGGCCGCCGGAACACCCGTGCTGCGGTTTACCCGGGGAAAGATTTGGCCGGGATATCGCGGCGGCCCGGGAGCGGGCGTCAGAAGCTGGATTTCTCGCTGGAAGGACGGGTTCGCGTGAACCGGGAAAGTGGAGCGACGTCGCGGTCGCCCATCGGGGCGGGCGCACTGCGGCGTGCCGTCGCCGGTGTGGGAGTCGCTGTCGGAGCCACCGTGAGAGGCGCCGTGGGAGCCACCGTGGGAGCCACCGTGGTCGCCACGGTGGTCTCCGGCGTGGTCGCCGGCGGAGGTGTGGCGCCGGCCGCCCCGGCCGGCCTGGCCGCCCCGGCCGGCGCGGGGGTCGCGCGCTTCGCGGCGGGCGGGACCGCGTCCGCGAGCCACGGCCCGCGAGGGCCGAAGACGGACACGGAATGCGCCCCCGGGCGTCCGCACGGTCCGGCGGATCGCGGCGTGAAGAAGGCGAGGAAGCGGCCGTGCACGCCGCGCGGCGCACGCGCGACGAACGGGGCAGGCGCGCGGGGAGGGGCCGGCGCCGTGACCGCCGCGCCGCCCTGGTCCTGGGACGACGCGGCCGGAGGAGACGGCCCCGCGGCCGCTTCGCGGCCCGCGCCTCCGGGTGGGGCGGGGGCCGTTTCGGGTGGGACGGGGGCCGCCGCGCCGGTCCGGCCGGCCGGACCCGCGGGAGTCGTGCCCCTGTGGGACGACGACGGCGGGTCCCGCGACTCGGGCCGCGCCATCTGGCCGTTGCCGTCCGCGCCGCCCTGGCTGTCCGGAGCGGGCGGCCCCGCCGGTCCGTTCGTCCCGTTCGCCCCGTCCGGCTCGTCCGGGGAGCGAGGTGTGGCCGCACCCGCGGGGGAGACCGGCGAGCGTGGGCCGCAGGGGCCACCCGGACCGGAAGGCCCCGTGGGGCCCGAAGGACCGGAAGGACCCGCAGGAGCGGAAGGGGCCGAAGGACCCGCTGGACCCGAGGGGAAGGCCGGCCCGGAGGGGCCGCCCGGGCCCGCCGGAGCGCGGGGACCGGCCGGACCGGAGGGGGAGGCGGGTCCGCAGGGGCTGCCCGGGCCCGCCGGCCCCACGACGAGCGTGGACTCGAGCTCGTTCGTCGGCAATCCCGGATCGCTCCTGACGTTCCTCGGCCGGGTGCCCGGTGACGGCCGGACGCTGGTCCGGGATCCCCGCACGAACACCTGGTACGACCTGTCCCACGTCGCGGGCTACCCCGCCGGCGTGCTGGCCGCCTCGGTCGACGCCGAACTCGCGGGCACGGGCGACGACCTGTACGTGACCGTGGCCACCGCCGATCAGGTGGCGCAGACCCGGTGCACGGTCTTCCCGGCCCCGGGCACCGGCGGCGTCCCGGCCTGGCCGGGCAACTGCCGTCCGTTCACCGTCCTGTCCTGACCGTCCGGCGCCGGGCGGAGTTCCCGCCCGGCCCACCGCCCGGCTCTACCGCACGGCCGACCGCAGGGCGGCCGGAAACGCCCGGCGCAAAAGAGCCCATCGCCTATCGGGAAATGCGATGAAAGCGGAGCCGGGCGTAGCAAAAGGAGTGGACCGTATGGAAACTCCGAAGGCCCGGAGGTACCATCCAACCCGAGCGGTCATTTCGTAGATCTTTTTCGTCCGCATATAGATCCTGTTTATCGGCGCGGCAATCATCCATTCCGTAGCGACCTTCCTCGCGTCATCGTTTGCGCGTCGCATCTCTCGGCTCCGTGAGCCGGTTCGTATAGAAAGTCCCGCTGCGGCGCGCAGGGTCATGTGGCATTCGCCCGATTATGCGAGAAAGGTCAGGAAATGAATGCAAATGCGATGAAACGCGGGCGGGAGCCCGCCGTACGGAAAACGGGTCGCGGACGCCGTCCCGGCGCGGGCGGAACCCTACGGCGCCGCCTCCCGGCCGTCCTCACGGCTCTGTTCGCCATGCTCGCACCGGGGGTCGCGGTCCCCGGCGGCGCGAGCGCCGACCCGTCCCTGACGCTCGGCGACGCGGACACGTACGCGGTGCTGGCGGGGACGTCGGTGACGAACACCAACATCACCTCGATCACCGGGGATCTCGGGGTCAGCCCGGGGACCACGGTGACCGGCTTCCCGCCGGGCACCGTGAGCGGCTCCATCCGGACCGGGGCCGCCGCCGCCGGCGCGAAGGCCGACGTGACCGACGCGTACAACGCCATCACGGCCATGTCCTCGAACGCCACGATCCCGCCCGCCCTCGGCGGAACGACCAGGACCCCCGGCGTCTACGACTCCACCGGCGGCCCCTTCACCATCAACGGCACGCTCACGCTCGACGCGCAGGCCGACCCCGACGCCGTCTTCGTCTTCCGGGGCACCACCCTCACCGCCGGCGGCGTGAGCAACATCGCCCTGGTGAACGGCGCCCAGGAGGACAACGTGTACTGGCAGCTCACGAGCACCGCGTCGCTGGGCACGTTCTGCACCTTCCGGGGGAACGTGCTCGCCTCCGGCGCGGTGTCGGTGAGTCCGGGCGCCGCCGTGTTCGGACGGCTGTTCTCGCTGAACAACACGATCGGCCTGCAGGGCACGATGAGCCTCCCGGCCACCCGCGTGACGGTGCCGAACAACCCGCCCACGACCACGAGCCTGACCTCCTCGCTCAACCCGTCGAACACGGGGAACGCGGTGACCTTCACGGCCAACGTCCAGGCGCAGTCTGGGTCGATCGTCCCCGCGGGCTACGTGGCGTTCAAGGACGGGACGACGGTCATCGGCACGGACTACCACGACGACGGGCATCCCGCCAGGCTCACCACGTCGAGCCTCACCGCCGGGCAGCACCGCATCACGGCCGTCTACCTCGGCGGCGACACCTTCGACGGCGAGCAGGTCATCCACTTCGCCCCGAGCACCTCGCCCGAACTGGTGCAGAGCGTGTCGAGCGTCAGCCTGTGGAGTGACAGCGTGACTCCCGACCAGGCGTCGCGCAACGACCCGCAGGCCGTGGTGGTCGGCGTGAAGTTCCAGTCGGCGGTGGACGGCGTCGTCACCGGCATCCGGTTCTACAAGGGCCCGCTGAACACCGGCACCCACACCGGCAGCTTATGGACGGCCGGCGGCCAGAAGCTCGCCACCGTGACCTTCACGAACGAGACCGCGACCGGCTGGCAGCGGATGGACTTCCCCAACCCCGTCGCCATCAGCTCCGGCACCACGTACATCGCCTCGTACCACACCACGTCCGGCTTCTACGCGCTGAACCGGCCCTACTTCACCTCCGCTTACACCAACGGCCCGCTCACCGCGCCCGCGGACGGCCCTTCGGGCGGCAACGGGGTGTTCGCCTACAGCGCCACCGACACCTTCCCGACCGGCAACTACCGGGCGTCGAACTACTGGGTCGACGTGATGTTCACTGCCGCGCAGACGCTCTGGGACAACACCGCGACCCCCGCGGTCGCCAACCAGCCCGACACCCAGGACGCGGTGCTCGGCGTGAAGTTCACCTCCGCGACCGGCGGCCTGGTCACCGGCGTCCGGTTCTACAAGGGCCCGCTGAACACCGGCACCCACATCGGAAGCCTGTGGACCTCCGGCGGCACGCAGCTGGCGACCACGACCTTCACGAACGAGACCGCCTCCGGATGGCAGCAGGCCGACTTCCCCGACCCCGTCGCGATCACCGCGGGCACCACCTACGTGGTCTCGTACCACACCTCGGGGCGCTACTCGGTGACCAGGCCGTACTTCACCTCCGCGTACACCAACGGGCCGCTGACCGCGCCCGCCGACGGCGCGTCGGGCGGCAACGGGGTGTACGCCTACAGTCCGACCGACACCTTCCCGTCCAGCACCTTCCGCGCGTCGAACTACTGGGTCGACGTCGTGTTCCAGCAGAGCTGAACGAACGGCCGGCACCGGGCAAAGAACGGGCAACGAAACGCCCAGGCCCGGTGTCCGGCCGTGTCCCCGCCGGTCCCTTACCCAATGCTTACGCGCGGGCAGGCCACCGCGCCGATCGTCCCGTCCGGGACGGCCACGCGGCAGGGCCGGATCCCCGAGAGAAGGAGGAGTCCTCTCATGGCGGCAGTCGCCGGTCACCGCCGGTTTCTCCCACGCGGCGCCACCGCGGTGTGGTTGTACGCGGCCCTTGCCGGGGCCCTCGTCGCGGCCCTGATAGCGGGCGTCCTCGTCGTGACGGACGGCCGCGCGAGCGCGGACCAGCCCCCGGTGGACCTCGGCGCCGCCGAGCACACCGCGGTGCTCGCGGCGGGCACGGTCATCAGCGCGAACGCGACCCTGATAACCGGGGACGTCGACGTCAGCCCCGGCACCGCCGTCACCGGTTTCCCGCCGGGCGTGATCGAGGGGGACGTGCACGCCGGTGACGCCGAGGCGGCGCAGGTGATGGCCGACGCGACCGCCGCGTACGACGACATCTCGGCCCGGGGCCCCGCCGTCACCGTGCCCGCCGAGCTCGGCGGCACCCGCAGGACCCCCGGCGTCTACGACTCGGCGGACGGGACGTTTCGCATCGACGGCACGCTCACCGTCGACGCCGGGGGGAACCCGGACGCGGTCTTCGTCTTCCGCGCGGCCACGCTGACCACGGCCAGGGTCAGCAACATCGTGCTGACGGGCGGAGCGCAGGCGGACAACGTCTTCTGGCAGGCCACCGAGGGCGCCGTCCTCGGGACGTACTCCACCTTCCGCGGCACCGTCCTGGCCCGCGGCTCGATCAAGGTCACGGAGGGCGCCGTCGTCGACGGCCGGACCCTCCTGCTCGACAACACGGTCACGATCGAGGGCACCACCGAGGCGGACAACGGAATGGACCGCGCGAACGAGGTCGACGCGATCGTCCCGCCGCCGACCCGCGTCACGCTGCCGTTCGACCCCGGCACCACGACCCAGCTGACCTCCTCGCCCAACCCCTCCCAGGCGAAGTTCCCGGTCACGTTCACCGCGCGGGTCCGCCCCCGCAGCGGCACGCTGGCGCCCGCGGGAAGGGTGGTCTTCAAGGACGACGGCGTCGTCATCGGCTCGGGCATGCAGACCGGCGCCGACACGCCCGCCACGTTCACCACCTCGGCGCTGTCGGTGGGGGAGCACCACATCACCGCCGTCTACCTCGGCGGTCTCACTGCGCAGGCCGAGGCGTGGGTGCGCTTCGCGCCCAGCACCTCCAACGAGGTGGTGCAGGTCGTCAACGCGCGGTAGAACGGCTGACCTCCGGCCCCGCCGCCGTAAGGGTTGCGCCATCATTCGCCAACCACGCGCGGCGGCGGCGGGGCGGGGACGCGGGGCCGTTGTTCACTACGGCGGTGAGCACAACCAGCCCGAAGGCCGTCCCCTTCAACCGGACCCACGTGGCGGACAACGAGCTCGCCTACCTCTCGGAGGCGGTACGCCAGGGGTTCACCTGCGGGGACGGGCCGTTCACCGAGCGGGCCGGCCGGCTTCTGTGCGAACTGACCGGCGCCGGCCGCGCCCTGCTGACGACCTCGTGCACGCACGCCCTGGAGATGTCGGCGATCCTGCTGGACCTGCGGCCCGGGGACGAGGTCCTCATGCCGTCGTTCACGTTCGTGTCGACCGCCAACGCCTACGCCCTGCGCGGGGCGGTGCCGGTGTTCGTGGACTGCCGGCCGGACACCCTGAACATCGACGAACGCCTGATCGAGGCCGCGATCACCGAGCGGACCAGGGCCGTGGTGGTCGTCCACTACGCCGGGGTGGGCTGTGAGATGGACGCGATCGGCGCGGTGACGCGACGTCACGGCCTGGCCCTGGTCGAGGACAACGCGCACGGGCTGGGCGGGCTCTACCGGGGCCGGCCCCTCGGGTCGTTCGGGCTCATGGCGACGCAGAGCTTCCACGCGACGAAGAACGTGCAGTGCGGGGAGGGGGGCGCCCTGCTCGTGAACGACGCCGCCCTCGCCGCGCGCGCCGAGATCATCCGCGAGAAGGGCACCGACCGCAGCCGGTTCTTCCGGGGACAGGTCGACAAGTACCAGTGGGTCGACATCGGGTCGAGCTACCTGCCCTCGGACGTCCTCGCCGCCATGCTGACCGCCCAGCTGGAGTCGTTCGACGCGATCCAGCGGCTGCGCCAGGCGGTGTGGCACGAGTATCACGAGAGTCTTGCGGAGTGGGCGGCCGAGAACGGGGTGGCGCAGCCGGCGGTCCCCGGCGACCGCGAGCATCCGGCGCACCTCTACCACCTGCTCCTGCCCGACCTGCGCAACCGGCAGGCGTTCATCGCCCACCTCGCGGCGCACGGCGTGCAGGCGGCGTTCCACTACCAGCCGCTGCACAGCTCTCCGGCCGGTCCGCGGCACGGCAGGGCTGCCCCCGGCGGCTGCCCGGTCACCGAGAACGTCGCGGACCGGCTCGTGCGGCTGCCGCTGTTCGCGGGTCTCGGCGAGGCCGGCGCGGCTCGTGTCGTCGACGCGGTACGCGGCTACGAGGTGCGCTGACGGTGCGCCGGAACACGGCCGGGTTCGCGCCGGGGCCCGCTCCGGGATCGGCTCCGGGACCCGCCCTCGGCCCGGGTCCGGGTCACGCTCCCCGGCCGTCCGCGGCCTACGGCGGCCGGCCCGCGAGGCTCCTTCACCTCGCGCGGCGGGTCCTGTCCGCGACGCTCGACCGGCGGCGCCTGCTCTACCTGGGCGGCGGCGCGCTGTCGGCCGTGGTGTACTACGCGATCCTCGGCGCTGAACTGGCCGCGCTCGGGCACCGGGTCCCGTACCTCCTCCTGATCGTGACCAGCCAGTTCGTCGCCTCGGTCGTCGTCTATCCGTGGTATCGGCTGATGGTCTTCCGCGTGTCCGGATCGTCCTGGGTGCTGGGCCACCTGCGGTTCTACGCCGTCGGGCTGGGCTTCCTGGCGGCGTCGGTCATCGGCGTTCCACTCCTGGTGGAGCTCGCCGGGATGCCGATCATGGTGGCGCAGGCGCTGGTCATCGTCGTGAACGTGCCGCTGGGCTACCTGGCGCACAGACTCTGGACGTTTCCGTCCCGGCGTAAGAACTGATCACTAGAAAGGCTGCTCATGGAGGCCACTGACATCCGCCGTACGGTCGAGCTGGAGGACCGGCACTGGTGGTATCGGGAGCGGCGCACCATGCTCGCCCGGGAGCTGAGGCGGCTCGGGCCGCCCGGCAGGGCGCTCGACATCGGCGCCGCGGGCGGCGGCAACACCCGCGTGCTGGTCGAGCACGGGTGGGACGCGCTGGCGGCCGACTACTCCGAGACCGCGGTCGAGCTGGCCGTACGGCGGGGCCTGCGGGCGATCCACGCCGACGCGTGCGACCTGCCGCTGCCTGGTGAGTCCTTCGGCCTCGTGCTCGCGTTCGACGTGCTGGAGCACATCGAGGACGACCACACGGCCGCCCGCGAGCTGGTGCGCGTGCTGCGGCCGGGTGGCCGGGCGCTGATCACGGTGCCGTGCGACATGGCCCTGTGGTCGGCGCACGACGTGGCATCGTGCCACTTCCGCCGGTACGCCCGGGAGGAGCTGGCCGCGCTGCTGCGCGGGGCAGGGCTGGTCGTCGACCGCATGTGGAGCTGGAACGTGCTGATGCGGCCGATCGTGGCCTGGCGCAGGAAGCGCATCGGCGGCTCCGACGTCACGGACGTGCCGCGCCTGGTCAACCTGGGGCTGGGCGCCGTGGTCGCGGCGGAGAGATATCTCCCCGTCAGATCGCTTCCGGGGGTCACCCTGGTCGTGCGGGCGCACCGTCCCGCGTCTTTCTGAGGCGATTCTCCATTCCCGCGTTCTCCGGCCGTAGCGCGGGACGCCGCAAAAGAATGTCAAGGACTCCGCCCGGAACGAGGTCTTGGGCGAATACGCGCCGCCGCCGCCGCGAGAATCGCACGCATGGCTGACACCTCGCCTCGGGAAATCCCTGTGACGGGCCCGTCCCGATCGCATGAGAAAACGCTGGTCCATCCGGCCGCGGAAGGCGCGGCCGGGGGAAACCCGCGGACCCGGAGCCCGCTCGGATCGCCGCAGGAACATATGGCCGACGCGCCGGCGAACGGCGCAACGGCGCGGCGGACGCTGGTGAGATGGGTGCCGGCCGTCGTGGTGCTCGCGCTGACGGCGGCCGCGCTGAGCCGCTACGGCGTCCGCGTCTCCGACACGGCCCGTTTCTGCGGCTACGTCGTCGTCTGTCTCGCGGTCCCGGGAACGCTGCTGGTCCGGGCCCTCTACCGGGGTGACCGCTCCCGGGGCGAGGAGGTCGCGCTCGGGCTGGCCCTCGGATACGCGCTGGAGGTGTTCGCCTACGTAGCGGCCAGGGCTGTGGGGGCGCCGCTGCTCGTCCTCGCCTGGCCGGTCGCGACGTACGCGGCCTTCCTCTTCGTGCCCCGCCTGCGGCGGCACTGGCGAAGCGCCCCCGCCACGGCCCGGTCGCCGATCTGGTGGTCCTGGTCGCTGGCCCTCGTCGTCGCCTACCTGGTGGTCTGGAGCGCGGTCACCTTCTTCCGCACGCAGGCCCTCACCTGGCCGGCGCTCGGGGCGTCGTACCCCGACATGCCCCTCCACCTGGCGTTCATCGGCGAGCTGCGGCACCACGTGCCCCCGACGATGCCGATCGTCGCCGGGGAGCCCCTGCCGTACCACTGGTTCGTCTACGCCCACTACGCGGCGGCGAGCTGGGTGACCGGCGTGGAGCCGCTGGTCCTGCTGTTCCGCCTCGGCATGCTGCCGATGATCGCCGCGCTCGTGGTCCTGCTGGGCCTGGCCGCCCGGCGCGTGATCGGGTCGCGGGCCGGAGCCCTGGCCGCCCTGGCCGCCGTCTTCCTCGTCGCGGCGCCGAACCTCTACATCGGCCCGGTCGGCGGGGCGCTGGTCTGGAAACCGGTCCAGTCCTGGTCGAGCCCCACGCAGACCTTCGGCGCACTGCTGTTCGTCCCGGTCTTCCTCCTGCTGAGCGATCTGCTGGAGAACCGGCGGCCGCTGCAGAACCGGCGGCGGGACCCGCGCGAGTGGCTCCTGCTCGGGATCTTCCTGGCCGCCGTCTTGGGAGCCAAGGCGACGTACCTGCCCCTGCTCACGGCGGGCCTCGCGGCGGTGGCCGTCGCCGGGACGGTGCGGCGCCGCCGCCCGGACGGCCCGGCCCTGGTCGCGCTGGGCATGAGCGCGGCCTGCCTGCTCTTCGCCCAGTTCGTCCTGTACGGCGGTGTGCGCGGGGGAACGACGGCCGCCCCGCTGTCCCTGATGCGCGTGACGTGGGGCGGCGTGACCGGCGACGGGAAGCCGCTCGCGGGGCCGGTGGCCACGGTCCTCGGGCTCACCCTCCTGTGCGTCCTGTCCGGAGCCGTCGCCTGGTGCGGGACGCTCGGCCTGCTCACCCGGCCCCGGGCGCTCGCCCGGCCCGCCGTCGTGCTGACCCTCGGCATGAGTTTGGCCGGGCTGGGCGTGGCGCTCTGCTTCGGGCATCCCGGCCTGTCGGAGATCTACTTCCTCCAGGCGCCCTATCCCTATCTGGCGATCGTCTCGGTCTACGGGCTCGTCACCGTCCTGCGGGGGCCGGGGACGTCGCCGCTGTCCGTCGTGTGCGCCGCCGTCGCCGGAGCCGTCGCCGCCTACTGCATCCGGATCCTGTGCGACGTGCGGGTCCCGCTGCCCGGCGGCGAGCCGCTCGGCGTGCTCGCCCTGCCGTACGCCGCCCTGCTGGCCTTCGTGGCGCTGACGGCGGTCGCGCTGGCCGCCGCTCGGCGCGCCGCGCTGCCCCCGTTGGCTCTCACGCTCGTGGTTACCTCGGCGTTCGCCGCGCCGGCCGCCTGGTTCACCCGGGTCCTTCCGGTGACGTACAAGGCCCCGGTGGTCGCGTCGGAGGACGCCGGCCGCGCGGTGCGGGCCCAGGCGATGCCGCGGGGCATCGTCACCGCCGCGCGGTGGCTGCGCGACCATTCCCGCCCCGGCGACGTCGTCGCGACGAACCTGCACTGCCGTCTCGGCGTCGACGGCCCCTGCGACAGCCGCGCGGCCTGGGTGTCGGCGCTGACCGAGCGGCGGGTGCTCGTCGAGGGATGGGCGTACGCGACGGCGAACCTGGACCGGTGGAGTCCGGGCCAGGTGCTCTGGTATCTGCCGTTCTGGGACCGCGAGCGGCTCCGGGCGAACGAGGCGCTGTTCGCCGCGCCCTCGGCGCGGGCTGCCCGGTCGCTGCGGGACCGTCGCGGGGTGCGCTGGCTGTTCGCGGACGAGCGGCTGACGGTCCCCGGCGCGAGGCTCGGAGACGCCGCCGCCCTGCGGTTCCGCTCCGGGGACTTCGCCGTCTACGAGATCGCCGGCCCGGCCGCGGGGCGCTGAGCGCTCTTGAGATACCGGGCGGCGGCGGGCCCGGTGTTGAAGATCAGGTCGAGCACGCTGACGTGGTGGTCGAACGGCGGGTGCGCCTGCGGATACTCCGGATAGCCGGAGTAGTCGAACCACCGGACCCCGATCCCGGCCCGGTCGAAGAGGCCCTCGTCCAGGTAGGCGCGGGCGGCCGGGCCGGTGAGGTACTCGTCGGCGCCCGCCTTGCGGCACAGGTCCACGAGCCGCTCGGTCCTGGCGCCCGTCGCGGCGTAGTCCTCGGCGCGGGTCAGCTGCGCCGGGATGCCGAGCAGGCCCAGCAGCCCTTCGAGGAAGTGCCGGTTGATGTCCGACAACCGGTCGTGGCGGCAGCCGAGGTAGAGCCGTTCGATCGCCGGCGCGACCGTCTCGAAGCAGGGAGCCTTGCGGTAGGTCTGCGCGAGCAGGAGCCAGTGCGCGCGGGGCCAGTCCGGGTCGCTCGCGACCACCTCGTTGATCAGGCGGCCGCGCGGGCCCCGCCGTACCGGGACGGACAGCCACTTCGGACCGGCAGCCGTCTTGACCAGGTTGCGGTTGCGCCAGTCCCTGTCGGTGTACTGCACGTCGTCGAACAGGATGAACTCGTCGACGTGGGCGATCAGGTCGAAGTACCCCTTCCAGGGGATGTAGTTCGACTGCACGACGGCGACCCGCTTCACGCGCTCCACCCCTCCGGGCCGCCCGTCACCGTCATCGGCTGCGCCGCGCCGCTCTCGGCCCGGCTGCGGACGATGTAGGTGGGGCGTCCCATCCTCTCGACGTGGATCCGGCCGAGATACTCCCCGATGATGCCGAGCGCGATCATCTGGGCGGACGCGAACAACGCGATCATCGACGCGGTCGAGGTGAAGCCCTTGACGGTGCTGTCGCCCGACCAGTACGTCCAGAGGAAGACCGTCAGCAGGACGATGCCGAACGCTCCGGTCAGCAGGCCGAAATAGGTCACCAGGCGCAGCGGGAGCGTGCTGTAGCCGACGAACACGCCGATCGCGTGGCGGACGAGCATCGCGGGCGTGTAGTTGGAGCGGCCGGCGTGCCGGCTGTCCATCCGTACCGGTACGGTGCCGACCCGGGTGGTCGCCCACGAGAAGGCGATGTCGATCTGCGTGTGCGGACCCCCGACGCCGTCCAGCGACTCCCGCAGAAAACTCCGGAAGGCGCGGAACGCGGAGATGTCCGCGCCGTTTTCCGCGCCGAACCGCCCGGAAAGACTACATTTCAGGGATTTGGAGGCGAAATCGCGAATTCGTCCGTGCGTCCCGCCGGTCGGCACGCCGTACACGATGTCGAGGCCGGGCTCCAGGCCCGCCAGGAGCCGGGGGATCTCCTCCGGCGGATGCTGCAGGTCGTCGTCCATCGTCACCATGACCTCGTAGCGCGCGCAGCGGATGCCCGCGACCAGGGCGTTGTGCTGCCCGTAGTTGCGGGCCAGCAGCACGGCGCGGACGCTGCCGTGCCGCTCGGCGAGGCCCTGGGCCACCTCCCACGTGTCGTCGGGCGAGCCGTCCACGACGAGCACGACCTCGAAGAGGCCCGCGGCGGTGGGCAGAACGGCGAGAAGCCGTTCCACCAGGGCCGGCAGCGTCCGGGCGGATCGGTAGCAGGGGATCACAACGGATACGTTGGTCATGGCGTCATTGTGATGAGCGGCTACCGGCCTCCTCGTGCCGCACATCCGAATTTGCGGGATATTGAGAAATCCGATCCGCACCTTTCACGCTCGTTCGCAATGTGGCCCGCCGGCTTCGCGCGGGTCCGCGCATAGCATTGGCGACTGGCGGGCGGCCGGATGCGATTCCCGCGGCCCCGCCCGGGAGAAAAGGCGCCGGACATTCCGTTCCTTCCGCGCGGCTCCCGTATGTGAGGGGAGATCATGGACGTCACATTGAGGCCGGTCCGCGAGGCGGACCTCGACGTTTTCGAAGCGGAACGGGCGACGCCCGAGGCGCGGGGCGAGTTCCAGTGGTACGGATACCGCCACTCCGGCGCGCTGCGCCGGCGGTTCGCGGACGACGGCCTGCTCGGCGACGACTACGGGCGGCTCGCCGTCGACTCCGGCGGGGACACCGCCGGGTGGGTGGCCTGGTGGAAGACGGCCTGGGGGCCCGAGACGACGTGCTGGTGCTGGACGATCGGGATCTGCGTCTTCACGGGCTTCCGCAACCGCGGCATCGGCACCGAGGCGCAGCGCCTGCTGGCGGACTACCTGTTCGCGCACACCCGGGCCGAGCGCCTCCAGTGCTTCGCCGACGTGGCCAACATCGGCGAGCAGCGCGCGGTGGAGAAGATCGGGTTCACCCGTGAGGGCGTCCTGCGGCGGGCCCAGTGGCGCGACGGCGGCTGGCACGACCAGGTCCTCTACTCGCTGCTCCGCGGTGAGCCGCGATGAGCCGCCCACGGGGTGTCGCGGAAGGACGCGGACAGCGGTGAAGGCACTCGTCCTGGCGGGCGGCAAGGGCACGAGGCTGCGCCCGCTGACCCACACCTCCGCCAAGCAGCTCGTCCCCGTCGCCAACAAGCCCGTGCTCTTCTACGGGCTGGAGGCGATCAGGGACGCCGGCATCACCGACGTGGGGATCATCGTCGGCGACACGGGCCGGGAGGTCCGCGCGGCCGTCGGCGACGGATCCGCGTTCGGGCTCGACGTCACCTACATCCCCCAGGAGGCGCCGCTCGGGCTGGCGCACTGCGTCCTCGTCGCGCGGGAGTTCCTGGCCGGCGAGCCGTTCGTCATGTACCTGGGCGACAACTTCCTGGTCGGCGGCATCCGCGGCCTGGTCGACGCCTTCCGCGCCGAGGAGTGCGACGCCCGCATCCTGCTCACCCGGGTGGCCGAGCCGCAGTTCTACGGAGTGGCCGAACTCGGCCCGGACGGGGAGATCGTCGCGCTGGAGGAGAAGCCCGAGCACCCGCGCAGCGACCTCGCGATCGTCGGGGTGTACACGTTCTCGCCCGCGATCCACGAGGCCGTCCGCGCGATCGGGCCGTCCGCGCGGGGCGAGCTGGAGATCACCGACGCGATCAAGTGGCTCATCGACGGCGGGCACCGCGTGCGGTCCCACTTCGTCACCGGCTACTGGCGCGACACCGGCCGCCTGCAGGACATGCTGGAGTGCAACCGCATCGTGCTGGAGGCGGTCGAGCCCGGCGTCGCGGGGACCGTGGACGGGCTGTCGGAGGTGACCGGGCGGGTGGTGATCGCTCCCGGCGCCGTGGTGGAGGGCTCGGTCATCCGCGGCCCGGTGGTGATCGGCGCCGACACCAAGATCATCGGTTCGTACGTCGGGCCGTACACCTCGATCGGCGAGGGCTGCGTGATCGAGGACGCCGAGGTGGACTACAGCATCGTGCTGGCCGACTCGGCCGTCCGCGGCGTCCGGGGCATGACCCACTCGCTGATCGGCCGCAACGCGGAGGTCACGAAGGCGACCGGGGTGCCCAACGCCTACCAGCTCATGATCGGAGACCACAGCAAGGTGCAGGTGCGCGCGTGAGGATCCTCGTCGCCGGCGCGGCCGGCTTCATCGGCTCCCACTACGTCCGCTCGCTGCTGTCGGGCGCCTACCCCGGGTACGAGGACGCCCGGGTCACGGTGCTGGACAAGCTCACCTACGCCGGCAACCCGGCCAACCTCGCCCCGGTGGAGACCCGCCCCGCCTTCACGTTCGCGCGCGGCGACGTCTGCGACGCGGCGCTGCTGCGCGAGCTGGTCCCCGGGCACGACGTGGTCGTGAACTTCGCCGCCGAGACCCACGTCGACCGGTCGATCAGCGGCGCGGGCGACTTCGTGACGACCAACGTGCTGGGCACGCAGCGGCTGCTGCAGGCCGCCCTGGAGGCGGGCGTGCGCACGTTCGTCCAGGTGTCCACCGACGAGGTGTACGGCTCGGCCGACGAGGGGACGTGGACGGAGGCGGAGCCGCTGCTGCCGAACTCGCCCTACTCGGCCGCCAAGGCCGGGGCCGACCTGCTCTGCCGCGCCTACCACCGCACGTACGGGATGGACGTCCGGGTGACCAGGTGCTCCAACAACTACGGGCCGTACCAGTATCCGGAGAAGGTCGTCCCGCTGTTCGTCACCAACCTGATCGACGGGCGTCCCGTGCCGGTGTACGGCGACGGCGGCAACGTGCGGGAGTGGCTGCACGTGGACGACCACTGCCGGGGCGTCCAGCTCGTGCTGGACAAGGGGGAGCCCGGCGAGGTCTACAACATCGGCGGCGGCGTCGAGCTGAGCAACCTCGATCTCACCCGCCGGATCCTCGACGCCTTCGGCGCCGGATGGGAGATGGTCGAGCACGTACCCGACCGGCCGGGGCACGACCGGCGGTACGCGCTCGACAGCGGAAAGATCCGGGCCATCGGCTACGAGCCCCTGACGGGGTTCGACGAGGGGCTCGCGGACGTCGTGCGCTGGTATCGGGACCACCAGGACTGGTGGCGCCCGCTCGTGAACCGCCGCGGCTGAGACATCGTAACTGCCAGGGGACGGGGGTCCTTGATGGAGAAACTGGTCGTGGTGGGGCAGGGGTACGTCGGCCTGCCGCTGGCGGTCCGCGCGGTGCGGGCCGGGTTCGACGTGGTGGGCGTCGAGGTGGACGAGCTGCGGGTCAAGCGGCTCAACGCCGGTCAGTCGTACGTCGAGGACGTCGGCGACGACGCGCTCGCCGCCGCCCACGGGACGGGCCGCTACCGGGCCAGCGCGGACTACGCCGACGCCGACGGCTTCGACGTCTGTGTGATCACCGTGCCGACGCCGCTGACCGACGGCGTGCCCGATCTCAGCCACATCGCGTCGGCCGGCCGGTCGCTCGCCCCATATCTGCGGCCGGGCGCGACCGTGGTGCTGGAGTCGACCACCTATCCGGGGACGACGGAGGAGTACCTGCGCCCGATTTTGGAGGAGGGGTCGGGCCTGCGCGCTCCCGGCGACTTCCACCTCGGCTACAGCCCGGAGCGGATCGACCCCGGCAACGCGCGGTGGCGCCTGGAGAACACGCCGAAGGTCGTCTCCGGCCTCGACGACGCCGCCCTCGCGCGGGTCCGCGCCTTCTACGAGGCCGTCGTCGAGCGCGTCGTCCCCGTGTCCTCGCCGCAGGTGGCCGAGTTGTGCAAGCTCCTGGAGAACACCTTCAGGCACGTCAACATCGCCCTGGTCAACGAGCTGTCGGTCTTCGCCAGGCAGCTCGGCATCGACGTGTGGGAGGCCATCGACGCCGCCTCGTCCAAGCCGTTCGGCTACATGCGCTTCACCCCGGGGCCGGGGGTCGGCGGCCACTGCCTGCCGATCGACCCGTCGTACCTGTCCTGGAAGGTCAAGCGCAGTCTGGGGCACAACTTCCGGTTCGTGGAGCTGGCCAACGACGTCAACGACCACATGCCCGCGCACGTCGTCGACCGGCTGGTGCTGGCGCTGAACGACCGGCGCAAGGCCGTGAACGGCAGCCGCGTCCTCCTGCTCGGCCTGTCGTACAAGAAGAACACCGGCGACTGCCGCGAGTCTCCCGCGCTGGAGGTGGCGAGGCTCCTGCGCAGGCTGGGCGCGCGGGTGTACGCGGCGGATCCGCACGTCGACCTCGCGTTCGTGGCCGAGGGGGTGGCGATCGCCGAGCCGTCGGCGCGGGAGGCGGCCGCGGCCGACGCCGTCGTGATCCTCACCGACCACGACTGCTTCGACTACGAGATGATCCGGCGCGAGAGCGCCTTCGTCCTCGACACCCGCAACCGCTGCCGGGGACCCAACGTCGAGCGGCTCTGACGCGGCGCCGCCGCCCCGGCCCGCCGCCACGAGAGCGGGCCGGGGCGGCGGCGCCGGTCAGAGGACGCGGGGGTGCCGGGTCAGGTCGTGCGGGCCGACCGCCGGGCCGTGCTCGAACGGCAGGTCGCCGACGAGCGCCACACCCTCGCCGTGGCCGTCGGGGGAGCCGTCCGGCGGCGCCGGCCACGGCGGCGCGGCGGCGAGGCGGCGGGGCGCCCGGCCGCCCAGGCGGCGCGCAACGTCGGCCCGCAGCTGCGGCAGGTACGCGTAGAGGCGGTCGCCCGGGCAGGCGGTCCGGTTGAGGTCGCGGTGGCCGACGATCGCCACGCGCGGGTCGAGCTCGTACGCGTCGCACAGCCACGCCAGCAGCGAGGTCAGCGCGGCCAGCTGCCGGGCGGGCGGCAGGCAGGAGGTGTAGGTTCCCTCCGTCTCGACGCCCAGCGTGTGGTCGTTGTGGTCGGCCGCCTGCGCCCCCAGCACGTGCCTGCCCGCCTCGACGGCCGGCAGGGAGCGGTTGCGGCCCTCCATGACGTAGCCGCCCCGGCTGACCGTGAACTGCTCGCCGATGTCCTCCCAGCCGTTGCGCCGCATGTGGTAGCGCTGGATCGCCCGGGACAGCCGGAAGGCCGCCTCCAGGTCTGTCGCGCCGGTGTTCGCCGTCGCTGTGTGGTGGACGACGAGCCGGTCGGGGACCCGGTCGAGCACCTCGGCCTTGCTCGCGGGCGGGTCGGCCTGCCACTCCGAGCGGGTGTACACGCGCGGGCGCCGGGGGCCGCGGGCCGCCAGGGCGGGCCCGGCCAGTGAGGTGATCCCGCCCTGGGCGGACAGCAGCGCCACGGACAGGTACGCCGACGACAGGAACGCGCGACGCGAGATCGCTGGCAAACGTCCTCCCGGGTGGGCGCGGGCCCACGCGGGCCCGCATCAGGCGGGAGGCGGCTTCGGTATCCCCGTCCGCCACCGCGGATATTCCTGCCGCCGGGAAACCGGTCACATGTCAACCGAAATGTCTGTGCCATCCCGGTGGCGGAAACGGCGCACCCCGGTCACGAAACGGCAGTCCCGTGATCACGGGAATGTCGTGAAATGGCCACACGAGGTGCTCGGTCGCGGGAGCGCTGACCTTCGTGACGGCGTGCGACCGGCCCGCGCGCGGAGCCGGGCGGCACGGGTGCGGGCGGCGACACGCGGCCTTAACGCGGACTCCCGCGCGGGCGACCGGTCGTTAACGCGGTGTTGCGTCCGTTATGCCTGTGGATTGCATGTTTCCGGGGTGCGGCACATGTAACGACCGCACGATCACACATCGTCAAGGTGCGTAACGACCCCTTCCTAGCGTCGGTACCGGTTCCCAGCTGAGAAAGACGCCCCCAGCTGACACGAGACGCAGGAGGAACGATGACCGTGACGCAGGCGGCGAACACGGCTACCGGCGAACCCGGGAAGGGCCGGTGGATCGGTGACTGGCGACCGGACGATCCCGCGTTCTGGGAGAGCACCGGGAAGAAGACGGCCCGGCGCAATCTGGTGTTCTCGATCCTGGCCGAGCATCTGGGCTTCACGCTGTGGACCGTCTGGAGCATCGTCGCCGTCAAGCTCGGCGCCTACAAGTTCTCCACCGACCAGCTGTTCTGGATCGTCTCCCTGCCCAACCTCGTCGGCTCCGCGCTGCGCATCCCGTACACCTTCGCCCCCGCGCGGTTCGGCGGGCGCAACTGGACGGTGGTCAGCGCGCTGCTGCTGCTGGTGCCGGCGGTGCTGCTGGCGGTCGCGGTGAACGACCCGGGCACGCCCTACTGGGCGTTCCTCGCCATCGCGGCGACGGCCGGGGTCGGCGGCGGCAACTTCGCCTCCAGCATGGCCAACATCACCTACTTCTACCCGCAGAGCAGGCAGGGTGCGGCCCTCGGCCTGAACGCCGCGGGCGGCAACATCGGCGTCAGCTCGGTGCAGCTGCTGATGCCGCTGGTCATCGGGGGCTTCGGGCTCGCCGCGGCCGGACTGTTCTGGGTGCCGTTCATCCTGCTCGCCGCCGCCGGCGCGTACTTCTTCATGAACAACCTCACCTCCGCCAAGGCCGAGCCGAGGGAGATGGTCAAGGCGGCCGGCCGGGCCCAGACGTGGATCATGGCGCTCCTCTACATCGGCACGTTCGGCTCGTTCATCGGCTACTCGACGGCCTTCCCGCTGCTGATCAAGTCGCAGTTCGCCGAGCACGCCTCGATGGTCTCGCTGGCGTTCCTCGGCCCGCTGGTCGGCTCGGTCATCCGGCCGGTCGGCGGCTGGCTGTCGGACCGCCTCGGCGGGGCTGCGGTCACGTTCTGGAACTTCGCCGCGATGATCGGCGCGGTGCTCCTCGTGTGGCAGGCCATGTCCGTCCACAACTTCGCGCTGTTCTTCGTGGCCTTCATGCTGCTGATCGGCACCGCCGGCGTCGGCAACGGCTCCACGTACCGGATGATCCCGGCCATCTTCCGCGCCAAGGCCGTCGCGGGCGTCGAGCCCGGCACGCCCGAGTTCGAGGAGGCGCTGCGCACCGGCAAGCGCGACGCGTCGGCGGCCATCGGCTTCATCTCCGCGATCGGCGCGTTCGGCGGCTTCTTCATCAACCGCGGGTTCGGCAGCTCCATCGCCGCCACGGGCGGCGCGGGAGCGGCCCTGGTCGCCTTCGCCGCCTTCTACGCGCTGTGCTTCGCCGTCACCTGGTTCTGCTACATGCGGACCCTCGGCGCGAAGGCGGCCCCCAGCCTGGCGGCGGCCCGCGTCTGAGCCGGCCGGTCCGAGCGGGCCCGTCTGAGCGGGCCCGTCCGAGCAGGGTCCGGACCCCACCCCCCCCGCGGGCGCCCGTGCGGCGCCCGCTCTTTTCCGCCGTACGTCTCACCGGCGGCGAAAGCACAAGTGAGCTCCGGAGACGACGAGGTCTCTCACCACGCCGCGATCGCCGAAGTTAGCGCGGTTGGCGCCTTGTAGCACAGCGGTAACAGAAGGGACCCAGCGGTGAAACCGCCTGTACCCACCATCGGATCCATGCCGATCTCACTGCACGCTCCAGGTCCTGTGATGTCACAGGTCCACGGGGACACCACAGTGGGCTCGGCCACGCACTGCCCCTACTGCGCCCTGCAGTGCGGCATGTACGTCGCCAACGGCGAGATCACCCCGAGAGAGGACATCCCGGCCAACTCCGGCGGCCTGTGCCAGAAGGGCTGGACGGCGGCCGAACTGCTGACCTCACCCGAACGGATCACCACCCCGCTGCTCCACGGGAAGCCGGTGACCTGGGAGGAGGCGCTCGACTACACCGCCGGCCGCCTCCGGGCCATCCGGGCCGAGCACGGGCCGGACGCCGTGGCGGTCTTCGGCGGCGGCGGGCTGACCAACGAGAAGGCCTACCAGCTCGGCAAGTTCGCCCGGGTGGCGCTGCGGACCAGCCAGATCGACTACAACGGCAGGTTCTGCATGTCCTCGGCGGCGGCCGCCGTCAACCGCGCCTTCGGGATGGACCGCGGCCTGCCGTTCCCCATCACCGACATCGGCCGGGCGGACGCCGTGCTGCTCGCCGGGGGGAACGTCGCCGAGACCATGCCCCCCTTCGTGCGGCACCTGACCGCGATGCGGTCCCGGGGCGGCCGGCTCGTCGTGATCGACCCCCGCCTCACGCAGACCGCCCGGCTGGCCGACCTGCACCTGCAGGCCACCCCCGGCACCGACCTCGCGCTGGCGCTGGGCCTGCTGCACATCGCGGTCGCCGAGGGCCACGCCGACCTCGGCTACCTCGCCGCGCGCACCACCGGATTCGAGGCCGTGCGCGCCTCCGTGTCGGCCTGGTGGCCCGAACGGGTGGAGCGCGTCACCGGCGTCCCCGTCGCCCAGATGCGCGAGGCCGTACGCATCCTCGGCGAGGCCGGGCGCGCGATGATCCTGACCGGCCGGGGCGCGGAACAGCACGCCAAGGGCACCGACACCGTCACCGCGTTCGTCAACCTGGCGCTCACCCTCGGCCTGCCGGGCCGGGAGGGCTCCGGGTACGGCTGCGTGACCGGCCAGGGCAACGGCCAGGGCGGCCGGGAGCACGGCCAGAAGGCCGACCAGCTCCCCGGCTACCGGAAGATCGACGACCCGGCGGCGCGGGCGCACGTCGCGGCCGTGTGGGGCGTCGACCCCGCCGATCTGCCCGGACCCGGCAGGTCGGCGTACGAACTGCTCGACGCGCTCGGCACTCCGGAGGGGCCGAGGGCGCTGCTGCTGTTCGGTTCCAACCCCGTCGTCTCCGCGCCGCGCGCCGGGCACGTGACGGAGCGGCTGGCCGCGCTGGACCTGCTCGTCGTCGCCGACTTCGTGCTGTCGGAGACCGCGGCGATGGCCGACGTCGTGCTCCCCACGACCCAGTGGGCCGAGGAGTCGGGCACGATGACCAACCTGGAGGGCCGGGTGCTGCTGCGCCGCCAGGCCGCGGCACCGCCGCCGGGCGCGCGCAGCGACCTGCGGATCCTCGGCGGGCTCGCCGAGCGGCTCGGCTGCGGCGAGAAGTTCCCCGCCGACCCGCGCACGGTCTTCGACGAGCTGCGCCGGGCCTCCGCCGGAGGTATCGCCGACTACTCCGGCATCACCTACGAGCGGATCGCGGCCGAGACCGGCGTGTTCTGGCCCTGCCCCGCCACCGAGACCGCGCCCGAGACAGAGACCGAGACAGGGACAGCGACCGAGGCCGGGCCCCACCCGGGGACGCCGCGGCCCTTCCTGGACCGCTTCGCCACCCCGGACGGCCGGGCCCGCATGGTGCCGGTGGACCACCGCCCGCCCGCCGAGGACGTGGACGAGGAGTTCCCCCTCTACCTGACCTCCGGGCGGGTGCTCGCCCACTACCAGTCGGGGGCGCAGACGCGCCGCATCCGGTCGCTCAACCAGGTCGCGCCGGAGGTCTTCGTGGAGGTGCACCCCGACCTCGCCGAACGGCTGAACGTCGCGCCCGGCGACCGCGTGCGGGTGCGCAGCCGCCGGGGCGCCGCCGAGGCGGTGGCCCGCGTCAACGCCTCGATCCGGCCCGACACCGTGTTCATGCCGTTCCACTGGGAGGGCGTCAACCTGCTCACCAACCCGGCGCTCGACCCGATGTCGCGGATGCCGGAGTTCAAGGTCTGCGCCGCCGCTCTCGAACGGTGCACCGGCGAGGATATGGAGCGTGACGCGTGAGGCTCGTCGTGGTGGGGAACGGCATGGCCGGCGCGCGTCTCGTGAGCGAGGTGCGCGCCCGGGACCGGCACGTCAAGATCACCGTGTTCGGCGCCGAGGCCTGGCAGCCGTACAACCGGGTGCTGCTGTCGAACGTGGTGGCGGGCACGTCGCGGCCGGACCAGGTCCGGCTGCTCGGCCCCCGCTGGCACGCCGAGCACAACGTCACCGCGCACCTCGGCGTCGAGGTCACCGCGATCGACCGGGACGCCCGGACCGTCGTCGCGGCCGACGGGACGCGCGAGCCGTACGACGTGCTCGTGCTGGCCACGGGCAGCGAGCCGGTGATCCCGGCGATCCCCGGCGTGGAGCGGGCGACCGCGTTCCGCACGCTGGACGACTGCGACCGCATCAGGGAGGCCGCCGCGAGCGCGCGCAGCGCGGTCGTGATCGGCGGCGGGCTGCTCGGCATCGAGGCCGCGCGCGGGCTGGCCGGCCGGGGTGTCCCGGTGACGCTGCTGCACGTGCGCGACCACCTGATGGAGCGCCAGCTCGACGCGGAGGCCGGGCTCATCCTCCGCGAGACGCTCGGCTCGCTCGGCGTCGCCATCCGCACCGGCGTCACCGTGACCGCTGTGCGGGAGCGGCACGTGGAGCTGGCGGGAGAGGAACTGGTCGACGCCGACCTGGTGGTGGTCGCCTGCGGCGTGCGCCCGGTCGTCGGCCTCGCCCGCGACGCGGGGCTGGAGGTCGAGCGCGCCGTCGTCGTCGACGACGAGCTGCGCACGGACGACCCGTCGATCTTCGCCATCGGCGAGTGCGCGCAGCACGCGGGCCGGGTCTACGGCCTGGTGGCGCCGGCCTGGGAGCAGGCGTCGGTGCTCGCCGACCTGCTGACCGGGGCAGACAAGGGCGCCCGCTACCGGGGCTCGCGGCTGGTCACCCGGCTGAAGGCCAAGAGCGTCGAGCTCGCGGCGATGGGGGAGACCCACCTGACCGACGAGGAGGCGGAGATCGTCCGCTTCTCCCACCGGCACAAGGGCACCTACCGCAAGCTCGTCATCCGCGACGGCCGGCTGGTCGGCGCGATCCTGCTGGGCGAGACCTCCGCCGTGGGCACGCTCACCCAGCTGTTCGACCGGGGCGGGCCGCTCCCGGGCGACCGGACCGGCCTGCTGTTCCCCGGCGTGGGCGCCGCGGCGACGGCCGACAACCCGACCCGGATGCCGGACTCGGCCCGGGTCTGCCAGTGCAACAACGTGACGAAGGGCCAGATCAGGGCGTGCTGGGAGTCCGGCGCGCGTGACGTGGAGGCCGTAGCCGCCGCGACGAGGGCCACCACCGGGTGCGGCGGCTGCCGCGACGCGGTCGAGGGCATCGTCGGCTGGTTGTGTGAGCAGGAAGGCGTGAGCGCATGAAGGTACGTCAGCGCATGAGAATCGTCGTGGCGGGACACGGACCGACCGCACACCGCCTGATCGAGACACTCGTGGAGCGGGGCTTCGACGGGACGATCACGGTGTTCGGGGAGGAGCCCCGCCCGGCCTACGACCGGGTCGCGCTCACCTCCTATCTCAGCGGCAAGAGCGTGGACGACCTCACGTACCGGGTGCCGGACGGCGTGAGCGTGCGGACCGGCGTGAAGGTGGTCGGCGTCGACCGCGCCGCCCGCACCGTCGCCACCGACGCCGGCTACTCCGAGCCGTACGACGTGCTGGTGCTGGCCACCGGGTCGGCGCCGTTCGTGCCGCCGGTGCCGGGCAGGGACCTGCCGGGCTGCTTCGTCTACCGCACCATCGACGACCTCGACGCCATCAGGGAGGCGTCGCGGGGCGCCCGCGCCGGCGTGGTCATCGGCGGCGGCCTGCTCGGCCTGGAGGCGGCCGACGCCCTGCGCGGGCTCGGGCTGGAGACGCACGTCGTCGAGATGAGCGGCTGGCTGATGCCCCGCCAGGTGGACGAGGGCGGCGGCTCGGTGCTGCGTAACCACATCGAGGCGCTCGGGCTCACCGTCCACACCGGCGCCGGGGTCCGGTCGATCGAGGCCGGGCCGGACGGCCGGGTGGCCGCGCTGGTCAGGCCGGACGGCGAGGCCGTCGACGCCCAGGTCGTCGTCTTCTCCGCCGGGGTGCGGCCGCGCGACGAGCTCGCGCGGGACTGCGGCCTGGAGGTCGGCGAGCGCGGCGGCATCGTGGTGGACGAGGGCATGCGCACCTCCGACGAGCACATCTACGCGATCGGCGAGTGCGCGCTGGCCGCCGGGAGGGTCTACGGCCTGGTCGCGCCGTGCTTCGCCCAGGCCGAGGTGGCCGCCGACCGGATCCTGCTCGGCTCGGCCGCCTTCACCGGCGCCGACATGTCCACCAAGCTCAAGCTGCTCGGCGTCGAGGTGGCGCAGTTCGGGGCCATGTCGGGCGCGCTCGACGTCACCTACATGGACCCGGTCGCCGGCGTCTACAAGCGCCTGTTCGTCAGCGACGACGCCACGACCCTGCTCGGCGGCATCTGCGTCGGCGACGCCGGGCCGTACAACGCGCTGCGGCCCTTCGTCGGCAGGCCGCTGCCCGGCGCGCCGAGCGACCTGCTGTTCGCGGGCGCGGGCACCACCTCGACGGACCTGCCGGACGACGCCCAGGTCTGCTCCTGCAACAACGTCACCAAGGGGAAGATCTGCGCGGCCATCGCCGACAAGGGCCTGACCGACGTGCAGGGCATCAAGGACTGCACCCGGGCCGGCACCACCTGCGGCAGCTGTGTGCCGATGCTCAAGCAGATCCTGGTGAAGTCGGGCGTGGACGTCGGCAAGGCGCTGTGCGAGCACTTCGCCCACAGCCGGGCCGAGCTGTTCGACATCGTGAGCGTACGGGGGATCACCACGTTCTCCCAGCTCATCGCCGAGCACGGGACGGGCCGCGGCTGCGACATCTGCAAGCCGGTGGTCGCCTCGATCCTCGCGTCCCTCGGCCGCGGCCACATCCTCGACGGCGAGCAGGCCACGCTGCAGGACACCAACGACCACTTCCTCGCCAACATCCAGAAGAACGGGACCTACTCGGTGGTCCCGCGCATCCCGGGCGGCGAGATCACTCCGGACAAGCTCATCGTGATCGGCGAGGTGGCCCGCGACTTCGGGCTCTACACGAAGATCACCGGCGGGCAGCGCATCGACCTGCTCGGGGCCCGGGTCGAGCAGCTGCCCGCCATCTGGCGCCGTCTCGTGGAAGCCGGCTTCGAGTCCGGGCACGCGTACGGCAAGGCCCTGCGCACGGTGAAGTCGTGCGTCGGGTCCACCTGGTGCCGGTACGGCGTGCAGGACTCGGTCGGCCTGGCCATCGCGCTGGAGCTGCGTTACCGCGGGCTGCGCTCGCCGCACAAGCTCAAGTCGGCCGTCTCCGGATGCGCCCGCGAGTGCGCCGAGGCCAGGTCGAAGGACTTCGGCGTCATCGCCACCGAGCAGGGCTGGAACCTGTACGTCGGCGGCAACGGCGGCTTCAAGCCCCGCCACGCCGACCTGCTGGCCGCCGACCTGTCGACCGACGACCTGGTCAGGACCATCGACCGGTTCCTGATGTTCTACATCCGCACCGCCGACCGGCTGCAGCGCACCGCCGCGTGGCTGGAGGGCCTGGACGGCGGTCTCGGCTACCTCCGTGAGGTGATCATGGAGGACTCGCTCGGCATCTGCGCCGACCTCGACGCGCAGATGGAGCGGCACGTGGCCACGTACGTCGACGAGTGGCGCGCCGCCATCGAGGACCCCGACAAGCTGCGGCGCTTCGTCAGCTTCGTGAACGCCCCGGGCATCCCCGACCCCTCGATCTCCTTCGAGACCGAACGCGACCAGATCAAGCCGGTGCTGATTCCTCTGGAGGCAGTGCGCTCATGACCATCCTCAACGAGACCGCGACCCGTACCGACCGCTGGACCCCGGTCTGCTCCTACACCGACCTGCTCCCCGAGCGCGGCGCGGCCGTGCTGGTCGGCACCCGGCAGGTCGCGGTGTTCCGCACGTTCGACGGAGCCCTGTACGCCCTGGGCAACTTCGACCCCTTCAGCGGGGCGTACGTGCTGAGCCGGGGCATCGTCGGCACCAGGGGCGGCGAGCCGACCGTGGCCTCGCCCATGCACAAGCAGGTGTTCTCACTGGTCACCGGCGTGTGCGTGGACGACCCAGGCGTCGCCGTGCCGACCTATCCCATTCGTGTGACGGACGGAACCGTGGAGGTGAGCGTGGTATGACCACGCTGCTTGAGGAGGCCCCGATGACCCTGGAGACGGCGCCGGACGCGCTGGCCGGGTTCACGATCGGGGTGACGGCGACCCGCCGCAGCGAGGAGCTCTCGGCGCTCCTGGAACGGCGGGGCGCACGGGTGGTGCGGGCACCCGCGATCCGCATCGTGCCGCTGGCGGAGGACACCGGGCTGCTCGCCGCGACCCGGGCCTGCCTGGAGGCGCCGGTCGACGACGTGGTCGTCACGACGGGTGTGGGGTTCCGCGGCTGGATGGCGGCGGCGGAGGGCTGGGGCCTGTCCACCGACCTCAACGCCCACCTGGCCGGCGCCCGGCTGCTGGCCCGCGGCCCCAAGGCGAGGGGAGCGGTGCGGGCGGCCGGGCTGGCGGACTACTGGACGCCGGGCACCGAGTCGTGCGAGGAGGTCAAGGAGTACCTGCTCGCGCAGGACCTGCAGGGGCGCCGCATCGCCGTGCAGTTGCACGGCGAGCCGCTGGACGGCTTCGTCGCCGCGCTGCGCGAGGCGGGGGCGGACGTCATCGAGGTGCCCGTCTACCGCTGGCTGCCCTACCGCGACACCTCGCCGCTGCGCCGCCTGATCAGCCAGGCCATCACCGGCTCGGTGGACGCGGTCGCCTTCACCAGCGCGCCCGCCGTGCTGGCCATGCTGGGCGCCGCCCGCGCCGACGGGCTGGAGGACGCCCTGCTCGCCGCGTTCGACACCCGGGTGGTCGCGGCCTGCGTCGGCCCGGTCACGGCCGGGCCGCTGACCCAGCGGGGCGTACGGGTCGTCCAGCCCGATCGGGCCCGCCTGGGCGCGCTCGCCCGGACCCTCGCCCGGCACCTGCCGGAGAGCGGTGTCACCCGGCTCGTCGCGGGCGGCCACGAGCTGGAGATCCGCGGCCACGCCGTGGTGGTCGACGGCGACCTCAAGCCGCTGCCGCCCGCCCCGATGGCCGTGCTCAAGCGGCTCGCCGAGCGCCCTGGGCATGTGGTGGGCCGCGCCGACCTGCGGGTGGTGCTGCCCGGCGGGCCCTCCCGCGACTCGGCCGAGCACGCCGTCGAGATGGCGATCACCCGGCTGCGCCGGGCGCTCGGCCCCTCCGGCATCGTCGAGACCGTCGTCAAGCGCGGCTACCGCCTCGCCTGCGGCCGCGACGACCGGTGACGCCGCCCATGCGGTGAGACAACGGCCCGTGTGAGGCGGCTCGCGAGGTGAGGCGGCTCGGTGGCGGGAACGACGACGGAGGCTCTCGGGGCCTCGGGGCGGAGGAGTGCGAGATGGAGATCCCAACCCTGGTGATGGCGGCGCACGGGGCGCGCAGCGGGCACTGGGAGTCGGTGATGGAGTCGCTCGCGGCGCGGGTGCGCCGGGCCCGGCCCGGGGCGGGGGTGGAGCTGGCGTTCCTGGAGATCAGCTCGCCGCTGCTCGCCGACGTGCTGGCGGGGACGCCGGGACCGGTCGTCGTGGTCCCGATGCTCCTCGCCGGGGGATACCACGCCCACATCGACCTGCCGGCCGTCGTCGCCCGCACCCGGCCCGACGCGGTCGTCGCCGGGCAGCTCGGCCCGCACCCGCTGCTGACCTCGGTGCTGGCGCGGCGTCTGGCCGCCGCCGGCCTGCGGCCCTGCGACGCCGTCATCCTGGGCGCGGCCGGGTCGTCCGACCCCGCCGCCCTGGACGACGTCCGCGCCGCCGCGCGCCTGCTGTCCGTACGGCTGTCGCGTCCCGTCACCGCCGCCTTCGCCTCGTCCGGCACCCCCACGGTCGCCGAGGCGATGGAACGGGCCAGGTCGGGCCTCGCGCCCCGGGTGGCCGTCGCGTCCTACCTGCTCGCGCCCGGCTTCTTCCACGACCGCCTGACCGGCGCCGGGGCCGACCTGGTCAGCGCGCCCCTCGGCGTGGACGACGACCTCGCCGCCCTGGTCTGGACCCGCTTCGACGAGGCACTCGCCCGCCGCCACCCCACCGGCCTGCCCGCCCTCGCGGGCTAGGGTCCGGGCGTACGTCAGGCGGCGTGGTCACGGAGCCGACGCGCTCCCAGCCTGGTTGGTGTGCGGTATGAGCTGGTCTTTCAACCGTGTGGTTGACGGATGTCTCCTGCGCGGCCTAGGGTTCTTTCAACCAACGGGTTGAAAGAGGGTGGTGGTCACGGACGCGCTGTCCCGGGTCTTCGCGGCCCTCGCGGATCCGACCCGGCGCGACATGGTCGCCCGGCTCTCGGAGGGCGACGCGACCGTGAGCCGCCTGGCCGAGCCGTACGGGATGACGCTGCAGGCCGTCTACAAGCACCTGCGGGTGCTGGAGGACGCCGGGCTCGTCAGCCGTCCGCGCGGGCCGCAACCCCGGCCGGTACGCCTGGAGGCCCACGCCTTCGAACTGATGGGCATCTGGATCGAGCGCCACCGGGAGCGCGTCGAGCGGCGCTACCGCCGCCTCGACGCGGTTCTGGCGGAGATGGACGGAGACGAGAATGGACAGGATCACGGAGACGATCATCGAGGCCGACGCGAGCGTGCCGGTGATCCGGATGGCTCGTGACTTCGCGGCGACACCCGAGCGGCTGTTCCGCGCGCACACCGATCCCGTGTTGTTCGCCCGGTGGGTGGGGCCCGACACCACCGTCACCCGGATCGAGCACTGGGACGCGCGTACCGGCGGGAGCTGGCGGTACGTCTCGGTGCACGACGGCACGGAGTATGTCTTCCGCGGCTGCTTCCACGAGGTACGGCCGGACCGTATCGTGCAGACCTTCACGTTCGAGGGCGATCCTGACGGGGTCGCGCTGGAGACGCTGTGGTTCGAGGACCTGGGCGACGGCCGCACGCGGCTGCGGACGCAGTCGCTGACCGAAAGCTTCGAGAGCCGCGACGCGTGGCTGCGCAGCGGCATGGAGGTCGGCGTCGACGACGGGTACGCGAAGCTGGACAGGATGCTCGCCGATGACGCTGTCTGACCGCCCCGCCGAGCGGCACCGCCAGATCGCCGGGCTGTTCACCGACCGGGTCCGCGGCGCCCGGTCCTGGGACGCGCCGTCGCCGGTCGCCGGCTGGGCCGCCCGCGACGTCGTGCGGCACCTGACCGGATGGCTCCCCGGGTTTCTCGCCTCGGGCGCCGGTGTCGAACTGCCCCACGGGCCGTCCGTGGACGAGGACCCGGTCGCCGCGTGGCAGGTGCACTGCGACGGCGTGCAGGCGGTGCTGGACGATCCGGAGACGGCGCACCGGGAACTCGCCAATCCCCACGTCGGCAGCCTGCCTCTCGGCGCCGCGATCGACCGGTTCTACACCGCTGACGTGTTCATGCACACCTGGGATCTCTCCAGGGCCACGGGCCAGGACGACCGGCTGGACCCCGGCTTCTGCACCCTGCTCCTCGCCGGGATGGAGGGGATGGAGGAGGTCATGCGCTCCTCCGGCCAGTTCGGCGCGCGGGTCGAGGTGCCCGGCGACGCGGACGCCCAGACCAGGCTGCTGGGATTCATCGGCCGGGACCCGTTCTGGCGGGGCGCCGGGCCGGACGTCCCCTGACGGCGGGGAACGGCCCCGGCCGCTCTCGACGCGGGCGCCTGACGCCGCCGGATCAGCGGTCGGTGCCGCGGTCGCGGCGGCGCAGGTAGCGCTCGAACTCGGCGGCGATCGCGTCCCCACTGGCCTCGGGGAGCTCGGCGGCGTCCTTGCGCTCCTCCAGCTCCTTGACGTACTCGGCGACCTCGGTGTCCTGCGCGGCGAGCTCGTCCACGCCGTGCTCCCAGGCCCGCGCCTCCTCGGCCAGGTCGCCGTACGGCATGGGGATGTCGAGCATGTCCTCGATGCGGCGCAGCAGCGCCAGCGTCGCCTTGGGGTTGGGCGGCTGGGCGACGTAGTGGGGGACCGACGCCCACAGGGACACGGTCTCCAGCCCGGCCGTGCCCAGGGTGTGCTGGAGCACGCCGACGATGCCGGTCGGGCCCTCGTACTTGTTCAGCTCCAGGTTGAGCGCGCGGGCCAGGCCGAGGTCGCTCACGGAGCCGGTGATCGGCACCGGGCGGGTGTGCGGCGAGTCGTTGAGCAGCGCGCCGAGCAGGATCGCCAGCTCGACTCCGAGGTCGTGGCAGAGCCCCACGAGCTCCGCGCAGAACGAGCGCCACCGCATGTTGGGCTCGATGCCGCGCAGCAGCACCACGTCGCGCTTGGCGCCCGGCGGGCGGGCCAGCAGCAGCCGGGTGGTCGGCCAGACGACGGAGCGGGTGAGGCCGTCGCCGAGCTCGATCACCGGCCGCGTCACCTGGAAGTCGTAGTAGTCCTCGGGGTCCAGCTCCACGAGTGGCGTGGCCTTCCACTCGGCCTCGAGGTGCGCGAGCACGCCGCTGGACGCCTCGCCGGCGTCGTTCCACCCCTCGAACGCGGCGATCAGCACCGGGTCGACGAGCTCGGGGAGCCCTTCGAACTCGATCACGCGCCGCCTCCCTCACTGGCCCTATGCAGTATGGCTCACTCCAAGACTATTCGGTGAGGGGCCCCGCCCGTCACCTTCGCCGGGCACACCCGCCCGTGGCGCGGCCCCGACCTGCGGCGATGTCAGAGGGTGCGGAAAGGCCCGCCCCTCCTCCACCCGTCCTCCCCTTTCGGTGCGCGGAATCGGTGATCCGCCCGGCGGGCCGATAGTCTTGCTCCATGACCAGCAGACCGTCCTTCCGTACCGTGCTGTCCGAGCGAGTTCTGATCGCCGACGGGGCCATGGGGACGATGCTGCAGTCCTACGACCCCACCCTTGACGACTTCCAGGGCCACGAGGGCTGCAACGACGTGCTCAACGTGAGCCGTCCCGACATCGTGCGGGCCGTCCACGACGCCTACCTGGAGGTGGGGGTCGACTGCGTCGAGACCAACACCTTCAACGCCAACCGTGCGGCCCTTGGCGAGTACGGCATCGAAGACCGCATCTTCGAACTGTCCGAGGCCGGCGCGCGCCTCGCCAGGGAGCGGGCCGACCACTGGTCGACGCCGGACCGGCCCCGGTTCGTCCTCGGCTCGATGGGTCCCGGCACGAAGCTCCCCACGCTCGGCCACCTGCCGTACGAGACGCTGCGCGACGCCTACCGGGACAACGCCGCCGGCCTGATCGCCGGCGGGGCCGACGCCCTGATCATCGAGACCTGCCAGGACCTGCTCCAGGTCCGGGCGGCCGTCGTCGGCGCGAAGCGGGCCGTCGAGGCCGCCGGGCGGGACGTCCCGATCATCACCCAGGTCACCATCGAGACCAACGGCGCGATGCTGCTCGGCTCCGAGATCGGCGCCGCGCTGACCGCGATCGAGCCGCTCGGCGTCGACCTGATCGGGCTCAACTGCGCCACCGGCCCCGCCGAGATGAGCGAGCACCTGCGCTACCTGGCCAGGCACGCCCGCGTGCCGCTCTCGTGCATGCCCAACGCCGGGCTGCCGCAGCTCACGTCCGACGGCGCCTACTACCCGCTGAGCCCGGGCGAGCTGGCGGACGCGCACGAGAACTTCACCCGCGACTACGGGCTCGCCCTCGTGGGCGGCTGCTGCGGCACGACCCCCGAGCACCTGCGCCAGGTGGTCGAGCGGGTCGGCGGGCGCGCCCGCGGCGAGCGGCGCCCCCGTCCCGAGGCCGGCGCGGCCTCGCTGTACCAGCACGTGCCGTTCCGGCAGGACACGTCGTATCTGGCCATCGGCGAGCGGACCAACGCCAACGGCTCCAAGGCGTTCCGCGAGGCGATGCTGGCGGGCAACTACGAGGAGTGCGTCGAGATCGCCCGGGCGCAGGCCCGCGACGGCGCGCACCTGCTGGACCTGTGCGTCGACTACGTCGGCCGCGACGGCGTCGCCGACATGAAGGAACTGGCGTTCCGCTTCGCCACCGCCTCGACGCTGCCGATCGTGCTCGACTCGACCGAGCCGGCCGTGCTGGAGGCGGGCCTGGAGATGCTCGGCGGCCGGGCCGTGATCAACTCGGTGAACTACGAGGACGGCGACGGCCCCGACTCGCGGTTCCAGAAGGTCATGCGCCTGGTGCGGGAGCACGGCGCGGCCGTGGTCGCGCTGACCATCGACGAGGAGGGCCAGGCCCGCACCGCCGAGTGGAAGGTGCGGATCGCCGCCCGGCTCATCGAGGACCTGGTGCACAACTGGGGCATGCGGGTCGAGGACATCATCGTCGACTGCCTGACGTTCCCGATCGCCACCGGCCAGGAGGAGACCCGGCGCGACGGCATCGAGACGATCGAGGCGATCCGCGAGCTCAAGCGCCGTTATCCGACCGTGCAGACCACGCTCGGCGTCTCCAACGTGTCGTTCGGTCTCAACCCGGCCGCGCGCATCGTGCTGAACTCGGTGTTCCTCAACGAGTGCGTCAACGCGGGGCTCGACTCCGCGATCGTGCACGCCTCCAAGATCCTGCCCATGAACCGGATCCCGGACGAGCAGCGCCAGGTCGCGCTCGACCTGGTGTACGACCGCAGGCGCGAGGGCTACGACCCGCTGCAGCGGTTCATGGAGCTGTACGAGGGCGTGGACGCGGCGTCGATGAAGGCCGGGAAGGCGGCCGAGCTGGCCGGGCTGCCGCTCTGGGAGCGGCTCAAGCGGCGCATCGTCGACGGCGAGCGCAAGGGCCTGGAGGCCGACCTCGACGAGGCCCTCGCCCAGCGGCCCGCACTGGAGATCATCAACGACGTGCTGCTCGACGGCATGAAGGTCGTCGGCGAGCTGTTCGGCTCCGGCGAGATGCAGCTGCCGTTCGTGCTCCAGTCGGCCGAGGTGATGAAGACGGCCGTGGCCTACCTCGAACCGCACATGGAGAAGGTCGAGGGCAGCACCAAGGGCCGCATCGTGCTCGCCACGGTGAAGGGCGACGTGCACGACATCGGCAAGAACCTCGTCGACATCATCCTGTCCAACAACGGCTACGACGTGGTGAACCTCGGCATCAAGCAGCCGGTGTCGGCGATCCTGGAGGCCGCCGAGGAGCACCGGGCCGACGTGATCGGCATGTCCGGGCTGCTGGTGAAGTCCACCGTCGTGATGAAGGAGAACCTCGAGGAGCTGAACTCCCGGGGTCTCGCCGGCAAGTTCCCGGTGCTCCTCGGCGGCGCCGCGCTGACCAGGGCGTACGTCGAGCAGGACCTGGCCGACGTGTACCGGGGCGAGGTCCGCTACGCCCGCGACGCGTTCGAGGGCCTGCGCCTGATGGACGCCTTCATGGCGGTCAAGCGCGGGGAGGACGGCGCGTCGCTGCCGCCGCTGCGCGCGCGCCGGGTGAAGACCGGGGCGGTGCTGACGCGGACCGCGGAGGAGGACGTCCCGGCCCGCTCCGACGTCGCGGCGGACGTTCCCGTGCCTGTCCCGCCGTTCCTCGGCGACCGGGTGGTGAAGGGCATCCCGCTGGCCGACTACGCCGCGTTCCTCGACGAGCGGGCGACGTTCATGGGCCAGTGGGGCCTGAAGGCCGCCAGGGGTGGCGACGGCCCGTCGTACGAGGAACTGGTCGAGACGGAGGGCCGGCCCCGGCTGCGGATGTGGCTGGAGCGCCTGCAGACGGAGAACCTGCTGGAGGCGGCGGTCGCCTACGGCTACTTCCCCTGCGTGAGTGAGGGCGACAACCTGATCATCCTCGACGAGGACGGCAAGGAGCGCACCCGCTTCACCTTCCCGCGTCAGCGCCGCGACCGCCACCTGTGCCTGGCCGACTTCTTCCGCTCCCGCGAGTCGGGGGAGGTGGACGTCGTCGGCCTCCAGGTCGTCACGATGGGCAACCGCGTCAGCGCGGCCGCGGCCGAGCTGTTCGCGAAGGACGCCTACCGCGAATACCTGGAGCTCCACGGCCTGTCGGTGCAGCTCACCGAGGCGCTGGCCGAATACTGGCACGCGCGGGTGCGGTCGGAGCTGGGCATCGGCGGCGACGAGTCGCTGGCCGACATGCTCAAGGTGAACATCACCGGCTGCCGCTACTCCTTCGGCTACCCGGCCTGCCCCAACCTGGAGGACCAGGTGCAGGTCATGGAGCTGCTCGACCCCGCACGTATCGGCGTCACGCTGTCGGAGGAGTTCCAGCTCCACCCGGAGCAGGCCACCTCCGCCCTGGTCGTCCACCACCCGGAGGCGAAGTACTTCAACGTCTGACCCGGCACCCGGACGGGTGCCGCAACGCCCGACCGGCCGTCGTCGCGCCCACGCGGCCCCCGTACCATGTCAGTCCCCCCTCATCGGGGGGTGACCCGGGGGAAAGGGGCCACGTGGACGCCGTGCTGTTCGACATGGACGGGCTGCTCGTCGACACCGAAGGGGTGTGGTTCGAGGTCGAGACCGAGGTGGTCACCCGCCTCGGCGGCACCTGGGGCCCGGAGCACCAGGAGCAGCTCGTGGGCGGCTCCTGGGACCGCACCGTCAGATACATGCTGGAGCTGACGCGGGCGGACGTCGATCCCATGCTGGTGGGGCAGTGGCTGATCGACGGTATGGAGAGCAGGCTGTCGGCCGACGTGACGCCGATGCCGGGCGCCCTGGACCTGCTGCGCGGGCTCGCCGACCACGGGGTGCGCACCGCGCTCGTCACGTCGTCGCTGCGGATCATCGCCGACGCCGTGCTGAAGGCCGTGGGCCGGGAGCACTTCGAAGTGATCGTGACGGCCGACGACGTCACCTGCACCAAGCCCCACCCGGAGCCGTACCTCACGGCGGCGGGCCTGCTGTCGGTCGACCCCGGGCGGTGCGTCGCGCTGGAGGACTCGCCGAACGGCGTGGCGTCGGCGACGGCGGCGGGCTGCCGGGTCGTCGCCGTGCCGGGCGTGCTGCCGATCGCGCAGGCGCCCGGGCGGGTCGTCATGCCGTCGCTGCTCGACGTGGACGTGGATTTTCTCCGGGCACTCGTCCGCTGAATCGGGGTGGCGCGGGCCCCACATGATCGCGTCACGGATGCCAGGATGGAGGTACGTGACGAAGGGGCCCCGCCATGACTTACAACGACATCGCCTGGCTGCCGGTGTGCGGCGGCCTGACCGCGGTGGGCCTCGTGCTCACCTATCTGGCCTTCCGCCGCAGGGGAGCGGCCGCGGGTCTGCGGGCCGCCGCGTGGTCCCTGCTGCCGCTGGCCGCCTATCTCACCGGCGCGCAGGCCACGCTGTGGAACATCGGCACGGCCGCCGTGAGCTTCGTGACCGGCCTCGTGCTGTCGCCGCTCGCGTGGGCCGGTGTGGCCGTGGCGGGCCTGTCAGCGGTGCTGTTCGTCGTGTCCGGCGCGATGCGCGGCCGCTCGCTCTCCCGGGCCCGTACGGCCCGCCCCGGTCCCGCCGAGACGACACCGGCCGCACCGAAGGCTGAAACACCCAAGAAGGTGCAAACCACGAAGGCGGCACCACGTCAGGTCGAACAGCCCGCGGCGGACGATTTCTCCGACATCGAGGACATCCTGAAGCGGCGCGGGATCGGCTGAACATCCCACATCGTGGGACCAAGTTACCCGTGGGTGCAATGTTACAGTTCCACGACACAATCGAAACGGGACTCCGACAATCCTTTCAAGATCAACACGAATAAGTTTCTGGTAAATCACAGTTGGGCCACAGGCCTGCTCTGGGGACTGGTCATCCCAGCTCAACGCATACATTGTCCGTTTGCGGGGCGCCGTCGACAGCGGGCCCCGCTGGACAATGTCGTCTGGGACCCAGGGGGCCGTACACCAAATGGCCGCGCGAAGCAAGGTCATGAGCGAACTTCGCTCCTCCGCCTCAGTGCCGTACTCCGGCTCTTCTGAGTGCGCCGCCCGCCGCACGGCGGCCACCGGCGGGTCCGGAGGGGCCCGGTGAGCGCCCCTCTCGACGTCTCCGGTGAGGAGATGCGCGCGGAGCCGGAGGCCGTCGCCAAGGCCGGCGGCGCCCCCATCCAGGGCCGCTCGCTCGGCCAGATCGCCTGGATGCGGCTCAAGCGCGACAAGGTGGCCATCAGCGGCGGCCTCGTCGTGGTCCTCCTGATCCTGGTCGCGATCTTCGCGCCGCTGCTCGTGGGCTGGTTCGGCCATCCGCCGAACGAGTTCCACCAGGAGATGATCGACACCCTGACCATGCAGCCCAAGGGCGGCAGCGGCATCGGCAAGGACTTCCTGTTCGGCGTCGAGCCGGTCAACGGGCGCGACCTGTTCAGCCGGGTCGTCTACGGCGCCCGGATCTCGCTGCTCGTGGCCTTCTTCGCCACGCTCCTGTCGGTCGTGATCGGGACGGTCATGGGGATCGTGGCCGGCTACTTCGGCGGCTGGGTGGACACCCTGATCAGCCGGGCGATGGACATCTTCCTCGCCTTCCCCCTGCTGGTCTTCGCGCTCTCGCTGGTCGGCGTGCTCGGCCAGTTCGAGACCCAGCTCGCGGTGAAGGGCGACACGCTCCGCATCCTGCTGCTGATCTTCGTCATCGGCTTCTTCAACTGGCCGTACATCGGGCGGATCATCCGGGGCCAGACGCTGTCGCTGCGCGAGCGCGAGTTCGTGGACGCCGCGCGAAGCCTGGGGGCGCGTGGGCCCTATATCCTCTTCCGCGAGGTTCTTCCGAATCTGATCGCGCCGATCCTCATCTACGCGACGCTGCTGATCCCGACGAACGTGCTGTTCGAGGCGGCGCTGTCGTTCCTCGGCGTGGGCATCCAGCCGCCCACCGCGACCTGGGGCGGCATGCTGTCGGCGGCCGTGAAGTACTACACGGTCCCGCACTTCATGTTCTTCCCCGGCATGGCGATCTTCATCACGGTGCTCGCCTTCAACCTCTTCGGCGACGGTCTCCGCGACGCGCTCGATCCCAAGTCGTCCCGCTGATCCCTCCGGTTCCCCGGCTCCTACCTACAAGGGGTGCAATACACATGAAGAAGAGATACGCCACACCGGCCTTCCTGGCCGCGGGTGTCGCTCTCTCCCTGGGCCTTTCCGCGTGCGGCGGTGGCGGCGGCGGAGAGACCAAGAACGACTCCGGTTCGGCGGCGGGCAGCCAGGAGGCGCAGGCCAACGCCGGTCTGGAAAGCGTGGTGAACCCCTCCGACAAGAAGGGGGGGACGCTCAAGATGGCCATCACCGAGGCGTGGGACTCCATCGACCCCGGTGACACCTACTACGGCCTGTCGTGGAACTTCTCGCGCATCTACGGCCGCCCGCTCGTGACGTACAAGCCGGCCCCCGGGCAGGGCGGCCGCGAGCTGGTCCCCGACCTGGCGGAGAGCCTCGGCAAGTCGTCCGACGACGGCAAGACCTGGACCTACAAGCTCCGGCAGGGCGTCAAGTTCGAGGACGGCACCCCCATCACGTCCAAGGACGTGAAGTACGCCGTGCTGCGCCAGCTCGACAAGGACACCTTCGTCAACGGCCCGACGTACTTCAACGACTGGCTGGACCTGCCGAAGGACTTCAAGAGCGTCTACAAGACGCCGGACGTCAACACCGACTCCGCCATCGAGACGCCGGACGACCAGACGATCGTCTTCCACCTCAAGAAGGCCTTCTCCGGCTTCGACAACTTCGCCGCGCTGCCCGCCACAGTGCCGGTGCCCAAGGACAAGGACACCGGCATCAAGTACCGCCAGCACCCGGTCGCGTCGGGTCCGTACATGTTCGAGAAGGTCGAGGAGGGCAAGCAGTACACCCTCGTCCGCAACCCGAACTGGGACCAGGCCACCGACCCGATCCGCAAGGCGCTGCCGGATCGCTACGAGGTCTCGCTCGGCGTCGAGGCGAACGACCTGGACAACCGGATCGTCGCCGGCGACCTGCACGTCGACCTGGCCGGCACCGGCGTCCAGGCCGCGGCGGTCGGCACGATCCAGGCCGACCCGCAGCTCAAGAACCGGACCGACAACCCGACCGGCTCCCGGACCTGGTACATCTCGATCCTCGGCGACAACCCGCCGCTGGACAACGTCGACTGCCGCAAGGCGATCATCTACGGCGCCGACCGCGTCGGTCTGCAGAACGCCTACGGCGGCCAGCTCGCCGGCGAGATCGCGACCGGCCTGATGCCGCCGTCGATCGGCGGCTGGAAGAAGCTCGACCTGTACCCGACCGCCACGGGCGACGTCGAGAAGGCCAAGGCGGCGCTGCAGGCCTGCGGCAAGCCCGACGGCTTCGAGACCGTGATGACGTTCCGCTCGGACCGTCCGAAGGAGCAGGCGGCGGCCGAGTCGCTGCAGCAGGCGCTCGCCAAGGTCGGCATCAAGCTGACCCTGAAGGGCTTCCCCACCAGCGAGTACTTCTCCAGCTACGCCGGCAAGCCGGCCTACACCAAGGCCAACAACATCGGCCTCGCCACCAACGGCTGGTCGGCCGACTGGAACACGGGCTTCGGCTTCATGTCGCAGATCGTCGACAGCCGGGTCGTCCGCGCGGCGGGCAACTACAACCTGAGCGTGCGCAGCGACGAGATCGACGGCCTCATCGACCAGGCGAACAGCGAGCAGGACAAGAGCAAGAGCGACGCGATCTGGGGCCAGATCGACCAGAAGGTCATGGAGGGCGCCTACGTCCTGCCGGAGGTGTGGTCGAAGGGCCTGCTTCTGCGGGGCAAGGGCCTGACGAACGTGTTCGTCTCGGGCGCCTGGGACATGTACGACTACCTCAACATGGGTGTCGAGTAACCGTTAGGCGACGAGGCAAGGCGCAAGGGGGTCCGGCCGGGCGACCGGCCGGACTCCCGGAGCCGGGGGAACAGTGGTCTCATATATCATCCGGCGGCTCATCGCCGCGGTGCTGATGCTCGTCGTGGTGAGCATCGTCACCTTCTCCATCTTCTTCGTGATCCCGCGTCTGGCGGGCGTCACGACGATCGACTTCGCGAGCCGCTACGTCGGCAGCAAGGGCGCCTCGGCGGAGACGGTGGCGGCCATCGCGGACAAGCTCGGTTTCAACGATCCGCTGGTGGTGCAGTACGGCAGATGGGTCAAGGGAATCGTCCTGGGCGCCGAATACGACACCGGGGCGAGCGTCGAGCACTGCCCGGCTCCCTGCCTCGGCTACTCGTTCATCACCAAGACGCCCGTGTGGCCCGAACTGCTGGACCGGCTGCCCGTCACCGTGTCGCTCGCCATCGGAGCGTCGATCATCTGGCTGATCGCGGGCGTCGCCACGGGCGTGGTGTCCGCGCTGCGCAGGGGCAGCTTCTTCGACCGGGCCGCGATGGGCGTGGCCCTGGCCGGGGTCTCCCTGCCGATCTTCTTCACCGGCATCATCTGCCTGGTGTTCTTCAGCTACCGGTTCGGCATCACGGCGCCGGGCGGCAGCTACACGGCCATCACCGAGAACCCCGGTGAGTGGGCGTACGACCTCATCCTGCCGTGGATCACGCTGGCCTTCCTCTACGCGGCGAGCTACGCCCGGCTGACCCGGGCGGGCATGCTGGAGACGATGGGGGAGGACTACATCCGGACGGCCCGCGCGAAGGGCCTGCCGGAGTCGAAGGTCATCGTGAAGCACGGCCTGCGCGGCGCGCTCACCCCCATCCTGACGATCTTCGGCCTGGACCTCGGGCTGCTGCTCGGCGGCGCCGTGCTGACCGAGAGCACGTTCTCCCTCCCCGGGCTCGGCAAGTACGCCGTCCAGGCGATCCAGTCCAACGACCTGCCCAAGATCATGGGCGTCGTGCTGCTGGTCACCCTGTTCGTGGTGCTCGCCAACCTGATCGTCGACCTCCTGTACGCCGTCGTGGACCCGAGGGTGAGGCTGGGATGAGCTTCCTGGAACTGAAGGACCTGCGGATCCACTTCCCGACCGACGACGGCCTGGTCAAGTCGGTCGACGGGCTGTCGTTCTCGCTGGAGCGGGGCAGGACCCTCGGCATCGTCGGAGAGTCCGGGTCGGGCAAGAGTGTCACCAGCCTCGGCATCCTCGGCCTGCACAAGGGCGGCCGGGCCCGCATCTCGGGCGAGATCTGGCTGGACGGCGAGGAGCTCGTCGGCGCGAGCCAGGAGCACGTGCGGAGGCTCCGCGGCAAGAAGATGGCGATGATCTTCCAGGACCCGCTGTCGGCGATGCACCCGTTCTACACGGTCGGTAGCCAGATCATCGAGGCCTACCGCATCCACAACGACGTCAGCAAGAAGGTCGCGCGCAAGCACGCGGTCGACATGCTGGGCCGGGTCGGCATCCCGCAGCCGGACCGGCGGGTGGACAGCTACCCCCACGAGTTCTCCGGCGGCATGCGGCAGCGCGCGATGATCGCGATGGCGCTGAGCTGCGACCCCGAGCTGCTGATCGCCGACGAGCCGACGACCGCGCTCGACGTGACCGTGCAGGCGCAGATCCTCGACCTCATGCGCGACCTGCAGCGCGACTTCGACGCCGCGCTGATCATCATCACCCACGACCTCGGCGTGGTCGCCGAGCTGTCCGACGACATCCTCGTGATGTACGGCGGCAAGTGCGTGGAGTACGGCACCTCCGAGGACATCTTCGAGCGGCCCGAGCACCCCTACACGTGGGGCCTGCTCGGCTCGATGCCGCGGCTGGACCGCGAGCCGACCGAGCGGCTGTTGCCGATCAAGGGCTCGCCGCCGTCGCTGATCAACGTGCCGTCCGGTTGCGCGTTCCACCCGCGCTGCGTGTTCGAGGAGCGTACGGGCGGCCTGGCCAAGGTGGAGGTCCCCGAGTTGCTGGAGAGCGAGGGCGGCCACCTGGTGCGCTGCCATCTGCCGGCCGAGCGCAGGCGCGCCATCTGGCAGAAAGAAGTCAAGCCCAACCTGGAGGCTTCGTGAACGAGGAGCCCTTGCTGTCCGTACAGGGGCTGGAGAAGCACTTCCCGGTCACCAAGGGCCTGCTCCAGCGGCAGGTCGGCGCGGTCAGGGCCGTCGACGGCATCAGCTTCGACGTCAGGAAGGGGGAGACCCTCGGCCTGGTCGGCGAGTCGGGATGCGGCAAGACCACCACCGGACGCCTCATCACGAGGCTGATCGAGCCCACCGGCGGGAAGATCGTCTTCGCGGGACACGACGTCACGCACATGTCCCAGGGGCGGCTGCGCCCACTCCGCCGGGACGTGCAGATGATCTTCCAGGACCCCTACAGCTCGCTCAACCCCCGCCACACGGTCGGCGCCATCGTCGGCGCGCCGTTCCGGATCCAGGGGATCAAGACCGAGCAGGGCACGAAGAAGGCGGTCCAGGAGATCCTGGAGCTCGTCGGCCTGAACCCCGAGCACTACAACCGCTATCCGCACGAGTTCTCCGGCGGTCAGCGGCAGCGCATCGGGATCGCCAGGACGCTCGCGCTGAAGCCCAAGCTGATCATCGCGGACGAGCCGGTCTCCGCGCTCGACGTGTCGATCCAGGCCCAGGTCGTCAACCTGCTGGAAGACCTGCAGGGGGAGCTCGACCTGACCTACGTCGTGATCGCGCACGACCTGTCGGTGGTGCGGCACATCAGCGACCGCGTCGCGGTGATGTACCTCGGCAAGATCGTCGAGATCGCCGACCGCAAGGGCCTGTACGAATCGCCCATGCATCCGTACACCAACGCGCTGCTGTCGGCGGTCCCGATCCCGGACCCGAAGCGGCGCGCGGGCCGGGAGCGGATCCGGCTGCAGGGCGACGTGCCCTCGCCGCTGAACCCGCCGCCCGCCTGCCGGTTCCACACCCGCTGCTGGAAGGCGCAGGAGGTCTGCCGGACGGTCGAGCCGCCGCTGGAGACGCTCGCCCCCGGCCACCAGGTGGCCTGCCACTTCCCCGAGAACGTCGCCGGCTCCCCGGGAGGCGTCTCGGAAGGCGTCCTGGGAGGCACGGCCTCCACGGGCGCGGTCCCGGCCGAGGCCGCCCCCGCCCCCGAGGGCGGCGCCCTCGCCTGAGTGACCGGCGCGCGGCGTCCTCCGCCGGTACGGCTCCCTCCGTCCTTCCCCCAAGACGGTCCCCGGGAGCCGTACCGGCGGGGCGTGTTCCGCGCCCCCACGGCCACGCCCTGTCTCCGACGGTACCCGGGGCGGGCCCGGCCGGGCATCGGCCGCGCGTACGGCCCGCGCCTGCGCCCACAGGAGGATCCGGCGGGCTTCGCTACTCCCCGAGGAGGAGCGTGCGCCCGCCCGCGGTGCGGCTCAGGAGAAGGCGCCGGGGATGATCAGCCCGGTCTCGTAGGCGAGCACGACCGCCTGCACCCGGTCACGCAGGCCGAGCTTGGTCAGCACGTTCCCCACGTGGGTCTTGACGGTCGTCTCGCTGACTACCAGCGTGGCGGCGATCTCCGCGTTCGACATGCCCTTGGCGATGAGGCGCAGGACCTCCAGCTCGCGTTCGGTGAGCCGGTCGAGCCGCGCGGGGGTGGCCTGCTGGTGCGCGGAGGGCAGCCGGGCGGCGAACCGGTCCAGCAGCCGCCGGGTGACGCTCGGCGCCACGATGGCGTCGCCGGCCGCCACCACCCGGATCGCCTGCACCAGGTCGTCCGGGGGCACGTCCTTGAGCAGGAACCCGCTCGCGCCCGCGCGCAGCGCCTCGACGATGTACTCGTCCAGGTCGAACGTGGTCAGCACGAGCACCTTCGGCACGTGGGCGGTGGGCGCGGCCTCCCGCACGATGCGGCGGGTGGCCTCGATGCCGTCGGTGCCGGGCATGCGGACGTCCATGAGCACCACGTCGGGCAGCAGGGCGCGGGACTGCTCCATCGCCGTAGCGCCGTCGCCGGCCTCGCCCACGACGGTGACGTCGGCCTCCGCTTCGAGGATGAACCGGAATCCGGTGCGCAGCAGCGGCTGGTCGTCGACCAGCAACACCCGGATCGTCATGATCCGTCCGTCCTGGGCGTCGCGGCGACCCGCCGCCGCGCGGGGGAGAACACCCTGATCGTCATGTCGTGTCCTTGAGGGGGCCGTGCTTGAGGGGATGGTTCGTTGCGGGCTCGTGCCCGGTCGTGCCGTGTTCGGGGGCGTGCTCGGTCGTGTCGTCGCCGGGGGCGACGTGCCTGAGGGGAAGCTCCCTGCCCGGACCGCCCTTGCCGGAGCCGTCCCTGCCGGAGCCGACCCTGACGGGCCTGTCCTTCAGGGGGCTGTCCTTCAACGGGAAGCGGGCGCGGACCTCGAACCCGCCCCCGACGCGGGGTCCGATCCGCAGGACTCCACCATAGAGGGCCACACGCTCGCGGATGCCGACGAGCCCGTGACCTTTGCCACCGATCCGCACCGATTCCTCGGCCGCGCCCCGCCCGTCGTCCTCGACCTGGAGGGTCAGCTCGTTCCCCTCGTGCCGTACGGTGACCCACGCGCGGGCCGCGGGCCCGGCGTGCCGCAGGCTGTTGGTGAGCGCCTCCTGCACGAGGCGGTAGGCCGCGAGGTCGACCCCGGGCGGCAGGCCGGGCCGGTCGCCCTCGATGCGCAACTGCGTGCGCAGGCCCGCCTCGCGCATCTGCTCGACCAGCGCCGGCAGGTCCTGCATGCCCGGCTGCGGCCCGCGCTCGGCCGGGCCGTCGGTGCGCAGCACGCCGACGATGTTGCGCATCTCCGCCATCGCCGTACGGCCCATCTCCTCGATGGCGGTGAGGGCGTCGCGGGCCACGTCCGGCTTGGTGTCGAGCATCCGGCGCGCCGCGGCGGCCTGCACGGTCATCACGCTCACGTGGTGGGCCACCACGTCGTGCAGCTCGCGGGCGATCCGGGAGCGTTCCTCGGCCCGGGCGGCCCGCGTGTCGGCGTCCCGCGCCCGCTCCAGCCGGTGCGCCCGCTGGACCAGTTCGTCGAGGTAGGCGCGGCGCAACCGCAACGCCCGGCCGCACACCCAGCACAGCAGCAGGACGGCGGTCACGACGACGTGGTCGGTCCAGGACGGGGTGATGACCCCGCTGACGGCGCTGGCGACGTAGGAGGAGAAGGAGACGACGAGGGCGGCCAGGCTCAGCGCCAGTCCCCGGTAGGCGGCCACGGAGTAGAGCAGCACGAGCCCGCCGAACTCGCTGAGACCGGGATCGTAGTGAAGCGTGTCGAGCGCCGCCTGCGGGACGCAGGTGGCCACGAGCAGGACGAGGGGCCGGCTACGCCGCAGCGCCACGGGCAGCGTGCAGGCCGCCGCCAGGACCAGGTTCAACGCGTCCGCCGGACGAGGCGTCGCGGACCGCAGCCAGCCTGCCCCCTCCTCGGGGCCGGCCGAGGCGATCCACCACAGGGACGCGGTCGTCAGCACCACCGCGAGGATCGCGTCGAAGACCAGGGGATGAGCCCGAAGCCAGGACCGCGTACTGCCGGGGGTGGTGCGCACGTACCAAACTTAGGCCGTCCCCGCGCGTGTCCACCCTGCCCGGGAGGGAAATCCCGCATCCTCCGTACGGAGGATGCGCGCACTGACCCGGTGAGTGTGAGGCATGGCCCGGCACACGGGCCCCGGCGATGTGCCCGGGCGGAGCGGTGCCGAGACGGCGCCAGGGGGCGGGGTCGCTAGATCTCGTCGGCGGCGGACCGCCTGTTCACGCGGGCCGACAGGCCGGGCTCGCGGTCCGGCACGGGCGGCGGCGTGCCGCCGAACTCCGGGCACAGGGCCTGGTGGTCGCACCAGTCGCACAGCCGCGAGCGGCGGGCCCGCCACTCCCGGGTGCGCACCGCGCGCTCGATCGCCGCCCACAGCGCCTCGACCTTGCGCTCGGTGGCCCGCAGGTCCGCCTCGTCGGGGACGTAGCGGAGGATCTCGCCGTTGCCGAGGTACATGAGCTGGAGCATCCGGGGGACCTGCCCCTTCAGCCGCCACAGCGCCAGCGCGTAGAACTTCATCTGGAACAGCGCCTTGGCCTCCCACTCGCGCCCCGGCGCCGTGCCCGTCTTGTAGTCCACGATCCGCGTCTCGCCGGTCGGGGCCACGTCGAGCCGGTCGATGTAGCCGCGCAGCAGCAGGCCGCTGTCGAGCACGGCCTCGACGTACATCTCGCGCTCGGCGGGCTCCAGCCGCTGCGGGTCCTCCAGCGTGAAGTAACGCTCGACCATGCCGCGGGCCTGGGTCAGCCAGGCGTCGCGCTCCTCGTCGGTCTCGAACAGCCCCGCGTAGTCGGGCTCCTCGGTCAGCAGCCGCCGCCACTGCGGCTCCAGCAGCTCCTGCGCCGCGGCGACCGTCCGCGCCTCGGCCGGCAGGTCGTACAGCCGCTCCAGCACGGCGTGGACGAGGGTGCCCCGGACCGCGGCCGCCGAGGGACGCTCGGGCAGCTGGTCGATCACCCTGAACCGGTAGAGCAGGGGGCAGGTCATGAAGTCACCGGCCCGGGAGGGGGACAGCGCCCCGATAACGGCGCGCTCTTCGGCGAGGGTCATGCCGGAACTGTAGGACATCGAGCCGACAGAACGCGTCCGCGCCGGCGGTCCCCTCGCCGCCGTCTCCCCGCCGCCGTCTCCCGTACCGCCGGGACGATCGCGTGCTCCGCGGCGGGCGGGCAGCTCTTAGGCTGATCTCACGTCGCGCCGCGTAGCATCGAGGGGCGCGGGAGGGAAGGCGGCCAAATGAGCACACCTGCCAAGGAGTCCACCGGACTGCGGATGGGGCGGCCGTTCGGCATTCCCGTCTACGTCTCGCCGACGTGGCTCATCGTGGCGGCGTTCATCACGGTCAGCTTCCAGCCGCGGTTCGCCGACATGCTGCCCGGCTACGGCGAGTCCGCCACCTACCTGGTCGCGCTGGCCTTCGCCGTGCTGCTGTACGTCTCCGTCCTGCTGCACGAGCTGGCGCACTGCGTGGTGGCCAAGCACTACGGCCTGCCGGTGCGCCGGATCACCCTCTACATGCTGGGCGGCGTCTCGGAGATCGAGCGCGAGCCCGAGACGGCGGGCCGGGAGTTCAACGTGGCCTTCGCCGGGCCGCTGCTGTCGCTGGGGCTGGCCGGGATCGGGGCCCTCGTGGAGGCGTTCGTGGTGCCGCCGGGCGGTCTGGCCCAGGTGCTGATGTGGCAGCTCTGGCTGTCCAACCTGATCGTCGGCGTGTTCAACCTGCTGCCCGGCCTGCCGCTCGACGGCGGCCGGATGCTGCGGGCGGCCGTGTGGAAGGTCAAGCGCGACTCGGGCACGGGCACGATGGCCGCCGCGTGGGTCGGGCGCGGCGTGGCGGTCGCGGTGGTCGTGGTGCCGCTCCTGATGAACCTGATGGCCGGGCAGGAGCCGGCCATCGGCAGCATGCTCTGGACGGTGGTGCTGGCGTCGTTCATCTGGCTCGGGGCCTCCCAGTCGCTGCGGGTCGCCCGCGTACGGGCCCGGCTGCCGCAGTTGCGGGCCCGGGTGCTGGCGCGCAGGGCGATCCCGGTCACCGCCGAGGTGCCGCTCTCCGAGGGCCTGCGCCGGGCGCGCGAGTCCGGAGCCGGGGCGATGGTGGTGGTGGACCACGACGGGCACCCGGTGGGCATCGTGAACGAGGCGGCGGTCAACGCCACTCCCGAGCAGCGCAGGCCGTGGGTGAACGTCGGGGCCCTGTCGCGCACCCTGGAGCCCGCACTGGTGCTCGGCGCCGACCTGGAGGGGGAGTCGCTGCTCGACGCCATGCGGGGCTCTCCGGCGCCCGAATACCTGCTCGTCGAGCGCGGCGGAGAGATCTACGGCGTGCTCGCCACCGCCGACGTCAACCGCATGTTCAGCGGGGTGTGAGCGGCACCCGGGCCTTAGGGGCGCGGCGGGCCGGTGCGCCCGGGGCAGGGCCCGCGCACTCGTCATCGGGACGGCCGGGGGCTAGGGTGCTGAGCGAGACCGGGGCCCGAGCACGCTCGGTCGCCCGTACGCGCGCTCCGGCAGGCCGGTTCACCATACTTTTTGCTACTTTCTGGGGTGATCGATCCGGCACACGGCGTGCCGGCGATGATGCCGGACATCCGGTGGCGTTTCCGGAGGGAGAACTTCTGTGACGGAACAGGGCGTGGGGGTGGTCCGCCCGCTGCCGGGAGAGGGCGTGGTCGCCCATCTGAACGGCTTGCTGCTCGTGTGCGCCACCGGCGGCGACCAGCCGGTCGAGGACCTGCTGAGCGCGTTGCACGAGACCGCCACGACGGGCGGGGACGGCCGGGCGCTGGCCCGGCGCGTGGCCCAGGTGCTCGCGCGCGCCATGGACCGCTCGATCGGGGAGCCGGTGGCCTGCGCGGTCGCCGGTCCCGCCGGGGGAGGCGTGGCCGTGCTGGTCAGCGGGGCCGCGTACGCGAGCGTGTCCGGCCCGGAGGGCGAGGTGCGCCTCGCCGGGCACGACGCGCTGACCTGGACCGACCGCCTCGTCAACGGCCCGGTGTCCACGGTGCTGCTGCGCCTGCCGGGAGCAGGCCCGTCGAGCCCGTACGCCCGGCTGGACGGCGGCGTCGTCACGGGAGCCGGGCTGGAGTGCGACCTCACCCGGCACGGCGACCTCGCCTTCCCGCCGCTGCCCCCGCGCCCGCCGCAGCACCAGCCGCAGCACCAGGGGCAGCACACGGGCGCGCAGCCCCCGCCGGTGGGGGTGCCGGAGCCGATCGGGCCGCGGGGGCCCGTGGTGCCGCCCCCGCCCGTCTCCCCGCCCGCCCAGCCGCCCCTCTCGCCGCCCGTCTCGCCGTTCGGCGGCGGGCCGTTGTCCGGCCCCGGGCCGTCGGCCGAGCACGCGGCGCCCCAGTCGTCCGGTCCGTCGTCCCAGCCGGTCCCCCCGCCCGCCCAGCCGCCGCACGTCTCCCAGCCGCTGCCGCCGTTGCCGTCCGGACTGTCGGACCCGGCGCCCGCGCAGCACTCCGGCCCCCAGCCCGCCCCGCCCTACACCCCGTCCCACTCCGGGCCGCAGCAGTCCCCGGGGCTGCCCGAGCCGTCCGACGACCGCGGCGGGCCCCAGGACGCCCAGGACGGGCCTGCCCAGGACCGGGGAGCACAGGACCGGGGCGGCTCCCCGGACGGGCCGGGAAGCGGACCGCTGGGCGGCCCTTTCGACGGACCCTTCGACGGGCCCTTCGAGGGGGCGTCGCAGTCCTCCGACGACGAGCCGGGGGAGGCGACCCAGCTCGACGTGGCGCCCGACCCGGAGCCGCGGCCCATGGTGTACGGCGTCGACTGCAAGAACGACCACTTCAACGACCCGCGTGCGCCGTACTGCGCGGTCTGCGGCGTCCCCATCGACCAGCGCGCGGTGGTGCCGTACAAGGGCCCGCGCCCGCCGCTCGGCGCGCTGCTGCTCGACGACGGCATGGCGCTGCCGCTGGAGGCCGACTACCTGCTGGGCCGCGACCCGGAGCGGGCCCCCGAGGTGCAGTCGGGCGAGGCCAGGCCGGCCAGGGTCACCAGCCCGGACGGCTCGGTGTCCCGCCGGCACCTGCGGGTGTTCCTGGAGAACTGGGACGTCAACCTGCTCGACCTGGGGTCGGTGAACGGCACGCAGATCCAGCCGCCCGGTGACCCCAACTTCTACGACATCCCGCCGAACGAGCCGGTGCCGATCCTGCCCGGCACGACCGTGCGCATCGGGGTCTCCCGCACCATGCGCTACGAGGCACACCGCCCCGCCTGACGCCCGCCTGAGACGGCGGCCGGACCGCCGGGGACCCGGATACGGGCTCCCGGCGGCCGGTCAGCCGCCGCGCAGGCGGTCGATCTCGCGCAGCAGGAGCCGCTCCAGCCGCTCGGCGGTGACGTTCGCGGGATACAGCAGCCGGTGCACGCTGAGGCCGTCCACCAGCGCGAGCAGCCGTTCGGCCACGTCCTCCGGGTCCTCGTCCGTACGGATCTCACCGGCGTCGGCGGCGGACCTCAGCAGGCTGGTCACCACGTAGCGGAGCTCGGCGGCCTCCCGCCGCTGCACCTCCAGCAGCGCGGGACTGGTCAGGCAGCGCCCCCAGAAGCCGACCTCGAGCCCGGTCTCCCCGGCGCGCTCGCCGTCGAGGGGGACGTTGTCGAGCAGCAGTTCCCGCAGTGCCGCCAGCCCGGTGCGGCCGGACAGCTTCTCCCGCAGCCGGTCGGCGATGCGCCGGTGCGAGGCCTCCAGCGCCGACAGCAGGATCTCGTCCTTGTCCGCGAAGTAGTGCGTGAGCACGCCGTTGGAGTAGCCGGCCTCCTTCGCGATGGCCCGGGTGGTCGCCGCCTCGATGCCGTCGCGCAGGATGATCCGGCGGGCCGCCGCGACGACCTCCCCCCGGCGTTCCTCATGATTGACGATCTTCGGCACGCTCCATCACCTCGGTTGACATCGTAGTCGGGCGCCCGTCTATTATCCGCACATGACGGTTGTGACAGTCGGCGTGCATATCGTCGACGTCCTGGCCCGCCCGGTCGAGTCCATCCCGTCCGGCCAGGACACCCACCTGCTGGAGCAGATCCGCATCACCGCCGCGGGGGCGGCCGCCGGCACGGCCGTGGCCCTCGCGAAGATCGGTGTGCCGGTGGCCACCATGGGCGCCGTCGGCGGCGACGAGCTGGGCGACTTCCTCCTGATGATCATGGCGCGGCACGGCGTGGACGTGAGCGGCGTCGTGCGCCGGCCGGGGGAGCAGACCGCCGCCTCCATCCTGCCGATCCGGCCGGACGGGGGACGGCCCTCGTTCCACGTGCCCGGGGCCAACCTGGGCCTGGCGACCGCCGACCTCGACGCCGGCCGCCTGACCGCCGCGAAGGTGGTGCACCTCGGCGGCATGGACGTCACCTGGGGCCTGCACGACCCCGAGTTCTACGCGCTGCTCGGCAAGGCCCGCGAGGGCGGCACGATCGTCACGCTGGACCTGCTGTCCAACCTGCCGGACCTGATGCCCGCCGTACGGGCGTTCCTGCCGCACGTCGACTACCTGCTGCCCAACGAGGAGCAGGCGCTCATGCTCACCGGCGCCGCGACCCCGGAGGAGGCCGCCGCCGCGCTGCTCGGCGAGGGCCCGAAGGGCGTGATCGTCACCCTCGGGGCCGCCGGCAGCCTCGTGGCCACCGCCGCCGGGCTCACCCGGGTGCCCGCCCTGGACGTGCCGGTGGTCGACACCACGGGCTGCGGCGACGCGTACTGCGCCGGGTTCGCCGCCGGCCTGCTGCGCGGCCGGGACGTGCTCGGCGCCGCCCGCCTCGGCACGGCCGTCGCCGCGCGGGTCGCGGGCGGGCTCGGCTCCGACGCCGGCCTGGACGGCCCCGTCGACGACTGATCTCGCTCCGGTCCCGGTCCCCGCCGCTCCGGTTCCCCCTCCTCCGATACCCCGGGAGTCCGCCCATGTCCGTCGACGCGTCCCTGCGGGCCCGTGCCGCGAAGGTCATCCCCGGTGGCATGTACGGCCACCTCAACGCGGTCCTGCACGGCGACCGCTATCCCCAGTTCTTCGTCCGGGCCGAGGGAGCCCGTCAGTGGGACGCCGACGGCCGCGAGTACGTCGACCTGATGTGCAGCTGGGGACCGATGATCGTCGGCCACCGCGAGCCCCGGGTCGAGGCCGCCGCCGCGGCGCAGCAGGCGTCCGGCGACTGTCTCAACGGCCCCGGCCCGATCATGGTCGAGCTGGCCGAGCTGCTGGTCGACCTGATCCCGTCGGCGGACTGGGCCATGTTCTCCAAGAACGGCACCGACGCCACCACGCAGGCCCTGATGGTGGCCAGGGCGGCCACGGGCCGGACCAAGGTCCTCGTCGCCCACGGCGCCTACCACGGCGCCGACCCCTGGTGCACGCCCGGCCTCTCGGGGGTCACCCCCAACCAGCGGGCGGACACGATCGAGTTCACCTACAACGACCTCGCGAGTGCCGAGGCGGCGGCGGCCGAGGCGGACGGCGACGTCGCCGCGATCCTCGTCACCCCCTTCAAGCACGACTCGTTCGAGGACCAGGAGCCGGCGGACGCCTCGTTCGCCCGGGGGGTGCGGGCGCTGGCCGACCGCCTCGGCGCGGCACTGGTGATCGACGACGTGCGGGCCGGGTGGCGGCTGGACCTGCGCGGCTCGTGGGAGCCGCTCGGCGTGCGCCCCGACCTCACGGCCTGGAGCAAGGCGATGGCCAACGGCTTCCCCATCGCCGCGCTCACCGGCGCCGACGCGCTCCGGGGGGCGGCCCAGTCGCTGTACTCGACCGGCTCGTTCTGGTTCTCCGCGACCGCGATGGCCGCCGCCAAGGCGACGATCGAGATCCTGCGGGAGAGCGACGGGCCCGCGCTCATGCACCGGGCGGGGACGCGGCTGCGCGAAGGGCTCGCCGCCCAGGCCGCCGCCCACGGCTTCGTGGTGCGGCAGACCGGCCCGGTGCAGGTGCCGTGGCTGTCCTTCGAGGGCGACGACACGCTGGAGAAGGGCATCCACTGGGCCGGGGCCTGCCTTGAGGAGGGCGTCTACCTGCACCCCTGGCACAACTGGTTCCTGTCGGCCGCCCACACCGACGAGGAGATCGACCGGGCGCTCCAGGGGACGGATGCCGCCTTCGCCAAGCTGCGGGCCGCGTACGGCGCCGACTGAGGGGCCGGCCGGCATCGGTGTGGCCGGGACGCCCCGGCGGGCGTGGCGGGCCGCGGACGGCCCGCGCTCGGGTGCCGGGTTCCGGGCGGCGCCCGAGCGCGGGCGGGTTGTCCGTTCCGCGATGCTCCACGAGGTCCGGGGAGGGCTCAGTCGCGCGTACGGGCCCATTGGAGGTCGTCGACGCGGGTGCCGCCGGGACCCGGCAGCAGACCCCGCACGAGATGCTCACGGGTGAAACCGGCGCGCTCCAGCACCCGGTGCGACGCCGTGTTGCCGGTCATGGTGCCGGCCACGATCCTGCGCAGCGGCGTCTGCCCGAACGCCCAGTCGACCAGCAGCGTCACGGCCCGCGTCACCAGGCCGCGCCCGCGGAAGGCGGGGAGCAGGCTGTAGCCGAGCATGGCCTGGCCGAGGTCCGGGACGACGCCGGTGAGCTGGATGTCCCCGGCGAACTCCCCGGTGCGGGCGTCCCTGATCGCGGCGTCCACCCGCTGCCCGGTCAGCCATCGATGGCGCGCGTACCGGCAGACGAGCTCGCTGGCGGCGTACACCGGTGGCCTGGGCGGCACGTGCGACTCCGTCACGTCGGGCACGGACGCCAGGGCGAAGTGATCGGCGGCGTCGGCGGCGGTCAGCGGCGTGAGCCGCACCACGCCGTCGGTGAGCGAGCCGCCCGGGAAGAACGGCAGGAAGGGCGTGATCGGGTCGCCGGGGTCGGTGCTCAGCCGCCCGAACACGGCGACGTCGGAGGAGGTGTCGCCCCGGGGGACGCCCGCCCCGCGCAGCACGCCTTCGTGGGCGAACCCGGACCGGAAGGCGACCCGCTGGCTCGGGATGTTGTCCACGTCGGCCAGCAGTGAGATCCGGGTGACGCCCAGGGCGAAGGCCCGCTCCGCGAGCACCCGCACGGCCGCGGTGGCGACGCCGCGCCCCCGCGCCCACGGCGCGAGCCAGTAGCCCACGTCGGACGCGCCGAAGCGGTCGCGCGGTTGCAGCCCCGCGGCGCCGAGGACCTCGTCCGTCGCGGGATCGGCGACGACGAAGTACGCGCCGCCGTCCCCCCACTTCTCGGGCACGGTCTTGGTGATCCACGTCAGCGCGTCGTCCCGCGTGTACGGCGAGGGCATGAACGGGACGTACCGCGGGATGCCGGGGTCGGAGCAGGCGCGGGCGATCTGGTCGGCGTCCCCCTCGACCGGCAGGCGCAGAACGACCGGACCGGCGGGGATGGCCTCTTGGGGCAACATGTCCCATTGTTACCAGCGGTCTCCCCGCCACGGCCAGGCGTTTTCCGGCGGCCGGGGACACCCGGCGCCACCGCTCCGGACGGGCAAACCTCGGCGGTCGCGGCACTAGCCTTTTCCGCATGGGTTTTCGCAGGCACGGTCCGTTCCGGGCTGGAGATCAGGTCCAGCTCACCGACCCCAAGAACAAGCGGCACACGGTGACGCTGAAAGAGGGCGGCGTCTTCCACACGCACAAGGGGTCGATCCCGCACGACGACCTGATCGGGCAGCCCGAGGGGTCCGTGGTGCGGTCCTCCGGCGGCACGTCCTACCTGGCGTTCCGGCACCTGCTGGCCGACTACGCGGTCTCGATGCCGCGCGGCGCGGCGGTGGTCTATCCGAAGGACGCGGCGCAGATCGTCGCCATGGCCGACATCTTCCCCGGCGCGCGGGTCGTCGAGGCCGGTGTGGGGTCGGGCGCGCTCACCTGCTTCCTGCTGCGGGCGGCCGGGCCGGAGGGGAAGGTCACCTCCTACGAGCGGCGCGCGGACTTCGCCGAGGTGGCCACCAAGAACGTGGAGAAGTTCTTCGGGGGCCCGCAGGGGCAGTGGCGCCTGGTGGTCGGAGACTTCGTCGACGCGCTCGACGAGGCCGACGTGGACCGCGTCGTCCTCGACATGCTGGCTCCCTGGGAGTGCGTGGACGCGGCGGCGAAATCCCTCACCCCAGGAGGAGTTATCTGCTGCTATGTTGCGACAACGACCCAGTTGTCCAGAACGGTGGAGGCCCTGCGGGAGCACGGGAGTTTCACCGAGCCCCACGCGTGGGAGACCCTGGTTCGCGACTGGCATGTCGAGGGTCTCGCGGTCCGGCCGGACCATCGGATGGTCGGACACACGGGTTTCCTCGTCACGGCCCGTCGCATGGCGGACGGCGTCACGCCCCCGCCGCGGCGCAGGCGCCCCGCCAAGGGGGCGTACGGAGAGGGGACCGAACAAGTGTGACGATTCGGCCACATCCCGGCAAAGCCCCGTGACACGGGAGCATTCGGGTGCGTTGCTAATGCTGATCCGAATATTCCACCCATAAGGCATCAAACGCCGAACACCCAACGTAACTACACGAACACTGCCCGGCCAGGTTACGTACAGCGCCAAGATAGGTAGGGTCTTGAGTAGTCGTTCTCGACGGGGAAGGAGGTGACGGGGCGTGGCAGCTCGCGACGACGCTGAGGCTCGAGCCGCGCAGCGCGAACGGGAGGTCGCCGATCTCACAACACAGGTCTCCTTCCTGCAGGAGGAGATCACCGCGTTGCGCCGGAAGCTGGCCGAGTCTCCCCGGCAGGCCAGGGTCATCGAGGAGCGCCTCCATGAGGCGCAGGCACAGGTGGCCGCTCTCACGAGCCAGAACGAGCGTCTGGTCGCCACCCTCAAGGAGGCCAGGGACCAGATCGTCGCCCTGAAGGAGGAGGTCGACCGGCTGGCGCAGCCGCCGTCCGGTTTCGGCGTGTTCCTGGAGGCCAGGGACGACGGCACGATCGAGGTGTTCACCGGCGGGCGCAAGCTCCGGGTGAACGTCAGCCCGGCCGTCGACGCCGACTCGCTCAAGCGTGGCCAGGAGGTCATGCTGAACGAGGCGCTCAACGTCGTCGAGGCCCTCGGCTACGAGGACGTCGGCGAGATCGTCATGCTCAAGGAGTTGCTGGAGAGCGGCGACCGTGCGCTGGTCATCTCCCACGCGGACGAGGAGCGGGTCGTCAAGCTCGCCCACTCGCTGCTGGACCAGCCGCTGCGCGCCGGCGACTCCCTGCTTCTCGAACCCCGATCCAACTACGTCTACGAGCGCATCCCCAAGTCGGAGGTGGAGGAGCTCGTCCTGGAGGAGGTCCCCGACATCTCCTACGAGGAGATCGGCGGCCTCAGCCGGCAGATCGAGCAGATCAGGGACGCCATAGAGCTGCCCTACCTGCACGCCGACCTGTTCCGCGAGCACCAGCTGCGCCCGCCGAAGGGCGTGCTCCTGTACGGCCCGCCCGGCTGCGGCAAGACGCTGATCGCCAAGGCCGTGGCCAACTCCCTGGCCAAGCAGGTCGCGGAGAAGACCGGACAGTCCGGCAAGAGCTTCTTCCTCAACATCAAGGGCCCCGAGCTCCTCAACAAGTACGTCGGCGAGACCGAGCGGCACATCCGCCTGGTGTTCCAGCGGGCCAGGGAGAAGGCCTCCGAGGGCACCCCGGTGATCGTGTTCTTCGACGAGATGGACTCGATCTTCCGGACCCGCGGCTCCGGCGTCTCCTCCGACGTCGAGAACACCATCGTCCCCCAGCTCCTGTCGGAGATCGACGGTGTCGAGGGCCTGGAGAACGTCATCGTCATCGGCGCCTCCAACCGCGAGGACATGATCGACCCGGCGATCCTGCGGCCCGGCCGCCTGGACGTCAAGATCAAGATCGAGCGGCCGGACGCCGAGGCGGCCAAGGACATCTTCTCGAAGTACCTGGTCAGCGAGCTGCCGCTGCACCCGGAGGATCTGAGCGAGCACGGCGACAGCCGTGAGGGCACGATCGCCGGGATGATCCAGCGGACCGTCGAGCGGATGTACGCCGAGAGCGAGGAGAACCGCTTCCTCGAGGTGACCTACGCCAACGGCGACAAGGAAGTCCTCTACTTCAAGGACTTCAACTCCGGCGCGATGATCCAGAACATCGTCGACCGGGGCAAGAAGATGGCCATCAAGGAGTTCCTCGACACCGGGCAGAAGGGCCTGCGGATCTCCCACCTGCTGGCCGCCTGCGTGGACGAGTTCTCCGAGAACGAGGACCTGCCCAACACCACCAACCCCGACGACTGGGCCCGCATCTCCGGCAAGAAGGGCGAGCGGATCGTCTACATCCGCACGCTCGTGCAGGGCAAGCAGGGCACCGAGGCCGGCCGTTCGATCGACACGGTCGCCAACACCGGTCAGTACCTATAGGCATCCGTAGTCGGCATCGTCCGGCGCCGGCCTGGCCGGCGCCGATGCCGAGAAGGACACGGAGGAGGAGCGGCGCGATCCCGGATCGCGCCGCTCCTCCCGTTTTCCGGGGGTCGTCCAAAGATCGTGGATCTCGGAGGGAACCGGAAGGGCATGTGATCACGTCAAAGATGGCGTGATCTTTCTTGGCGCGCGCGGGTGGGTCCTGTGAGTCCTGTGCGACATTCCGTTCCTCCCGCGGGCGCGCCGGACGCGCCCGGCGACGGCCGGTCCGCGAAGGGCCGCCGCCTCGTCGAACTCGACGTCCTGCGCTTCGTCGCCGCGTTCGCGGTCATGTCCTTCCACTACATGGCGGCCAGCAAGTCCCTGTGGGACGAGTTCCCCACGAAGCTGTTCGCGCCGGTCGCCCGCCTCACCACGCTGGGCATCCTCGGCGTGGAGTTGTTCTTCCTCATCAGCGGGTTCGTCATCCTGATGAGCGTGTGGGGCCACACGGTCGGCGAGTTCGCCGTGTCCCGGGTCTCCCGGCTGTACCCGGCGTACTGGTTCGCCGTGATCGTGATCTTCATCCTGTACCGGTTCAGCGGGGTCTCCGGGTTCGACCCCAAGCTCAGCACCGGGGAGTACCTGCTCAACCTGACCATGCTGCAGGGGGCGTTCGACGTCGGGCACGCCGGCGGCGTCTTCTGGTCGCTCTGGGTGGAACTGCGGTTCTACGTCCTCCTGGCGCTGTTCTCCCTTGTGGGGATCACGTTGCGGCGCTGCCTGGTGTTCCTGGCGGCCTGGGCCGGCCTGGCCCTGCTCGCCGAGTTCACCCAGAACGACGTGCTGGTCTTCGTCTTCATGCCGAGGCAGGCGCCGTACTTCATCGCGGGCATGGCCTTCTTCCTGATCCACCGCTTCGGGGCGCGGTCGGCGGCCTTCGTGCCGTGGCTGCTCGTGGCGGCCGGCTACGGGATGTCCCTGCACGCCGCCCTGGAGCGCGTGGGGGAGCGGGTGCGCCTGATCGGGATCGCCCGTTACCCGGCGCCGCCGGAGGCCGTCATCGTCGCGATCACGCTCATCTACCTCCTGATGGCCGCGGTCGCCCTCGGCTGGCTGCGGTGGGTGCGCTGGCGTCCCCTCGTCACCGTCGGCGCCCTCACGTACCCGCTCTACCTGCTGCACCAGACGATCTCCGCCGTCCTGATCCCGGCGTACCGGGACGTGCTGGACCCCTGGCTGCTGACCGGGATCACGATGACGGTCTCGATCGCGCTCGCGTACGCGGTCTACCGGCTCGTCGACAGGCCCGGCCAGCGGTGGCTCCGGTCCAGGCTGGGGGCCCTGCTCGACCGCTCGCGCGGGTCCCGCCGGCGCGGCCGGGGCACCCCTTCCCGGACGGTGCCGCCGATTCCGGCGCAAAGTCCCGAGGCATCTGTGCCGTAACTGTTCGGTAGCAGGGCATAGAGAAAGGGCTAGGCTCGGATATGACGACGACGGCCTGACACGGGCGGGGTGGGAATGACGGTTCGGCGGGTGATGGGCATCGAGACCGAGTACGGCATCGCCGTGCCCGGTCAACCGGGGGCGAACGCGATGGTGACCTCTTCACAGGTCGTCAACGCGTACCTGGCGGCGTCGGCCGCCCGCGCCCGCCGGGCCCGATGGGACTTCGAGGAGGAGAACCCGCTCCGCGACGCCCGGGGATTCGATCTCGCCCGTGAGGTGGCCGACCAGAGCCAGCTCACCGACGAGGACCTCGGGCTCGCCAACGTGATCCTCACCAACGGCGCGCGTCTGTACGTCGACCACGCCCATCCGGAGTATTCGACGCCCGAGTGCACCAACCCCAGGGCGGCGGTCATCTGGGACAAGGCGGGCGAGCGGGTGATGTACGACGCGGCGGTCCGGGCGTCCGCCGTCCCCGGCAACGCGCCCATCCAGCTCTACAAGAACAACACCGACGCCAAGGGCGCCTCGTACGGGTGCCACGAGAACTACCTCATGCGCCGGGCCACGCCGTTCGCGGACATCGTCCGGCACCTGACCCCGTTCTTCGTGTCGCGGCAGGTCATGTGCGGCGCGGGGAAGGTCGGCATCGGCCAGGACTCGCGCGGCGAGGGCTTCCAGATCAGCCAGCGCGCCGACTTCTTCGAGGTCGAGGTCGGGCTGGAGACCACGCTGAAGCGGCCGATCATCAACACCCGGGACGAGCCGCACGCCGACCCGGAGAAGTACCGCCGCCTGCACGTGATCATCGGCGACGCCAACATGTCGGAAATTTCGACATATTTGAAGCTCGGTACAACGGCCCTGGTCCTGGCGATGATCGAGGAGGGATTCCTCACCATCGACCTGGCGCCGGAGTCGCCGGTCGCGGCGCTGCGCGCGGTGTCCCACGACCCGACCTGCAAGTACGAGATCGCGCTGCGTAACGGGCGGAAGATGACCGCCGTGCAGCTGCAGATGGAGTACCTGGAGCAGGCCCGCAAGTACGTCGAGGACCGCTTCGGCTCCGGCGTGGACGACCTGACCAAGGACGTGCTCAACCGCTGGGAGTCGGTGCTCACCCGGCTGGCCGAGGACCCGATGCAGCTCTCGCGGGAGCTCGACTGGGTCGCCAAGCTGGAGATCCTGGAGGGCTACCGCACCCGCGACAACCTGCCGTGGTCGCATCCCCGTCTGCAACTGGTCGACCTGCAGTACTCCGACATCCGGCCCGACCGCGGGCTGTACAACCGCCTGGTCGCCCGGGGCCGGATGCAGCGCCTGGTGACCGACGAGGACGTCGACCGCGCGGTCGAGACGCCGCCCACCGACACCCGGGCCTACTTCCGCGGCCGGTGCCTGCGTCAGTACAGCGAGTCGGTCGCCGCGGCCTCCTGGGACTCGGTGATATTCGACATCCCCGGCCGAGAGTCGCTCCAGCGCGTGCCGACCCTGGAGCCGCTGCGCGGCACCAAGGCGCACGTGGGCGACCTGCTCGACCGGTGCCGCACCGCGGCCGACCTCGTCGCGGCCCTCACCGGCGAGGCCTGACCCGCCACCGGCCACGAGAGGACGCCGGCGGGGTCAGACGTGCCGGGAGATTCGAGGGGCCGGCACGCCGCCGGGGCAGCGCACCTCGATCTCCAGCCTGCCCTCGTCAGACTGGAACTTCACGCGGGCGCGGTCGTCCGGGCCCGGGTCGACGTCGTCGACCCGGAAGCCCTGGGCAGGGGTGGGCAGTACCAGCGCGGGCACCGTGACCCGGCCTCCCGCGACGGCACCCGGTTCTCGTGCGTCCACCCCGGGTGCGGGTGGGCCGGGCATGCCGACACCAACGCCGCGATCAACATTCGCAACGCCGCAGGAACTGCGGTGTCAGGACGTGGAGACCTCGGGACTGCCCGGTCTGCGAAGCGTCAACGCCCGCACGCCGCCTGACGGCGACACGACGGGAGAAGCTCCGGCCTTCAGGCAGGAGAGGAGTTCAAGTCTCGATCGCCACCGGACGGACGGATCGTCAAGTTCCGCACCCACCACGGCTGACCGAGGAGCACGATCCGGCCGTCCTTCGCGCCGGGCCCGGGGGGTGGCCCAGGCGTCACAGGGGGGCGGCCGGCGGGCGTGGGCCGTCCGGGTGACCTCCACCGAGATTCCGGGGAAAGCCCGGACCGGAGGGACTGGTCAGGCCGCCGGCACCGCCGGGACGGCGCGGACGGCCGGGCGGCGCGGGCCAGCGTGGAAGGCCGCCACGCTGGCGGTTCTCTCCGTGCGGCGGAAACCCGGCGGTCAGCTCGCCCTGCCGAGGGGGTGCGCCGAGAGCGGGGGAGTGCCCGTACGGGTTGGTCCTGGCGCGGCTGGGCAGCTCACCGGAGGTCCGGCCCGGCGCGGCGGCGGGGATGCCCTGCCGCCGCAGCACCTCCACCAGCATCTGCATGGCCTGCTCGATCGTGAGGCGGTCCAGCGGATCACGTCGCAGCAGGCCCTCGATCAGGGGCCGCAGCGGGCCCGCCCGGCGCGGCGGGTCCGGCTCGCGGCCGAGCATCATCCCGGCCGACAGCGGGCCCATGCTCGGGTACGGCGGCCTCCCCTCCACACCGCAGTACAGCGTGGCGCCGAACGACCACAGGTCGGCGGTGGGGGTGAGGGCCTCGCCACGAAGGCGCTCGGGTGCGAGATAGGCCCCCGACCGCGTCACGGGCACCGTCGCCGGTCCCGTCACATCCCGGTCGAAGGCGGCGATGCCGAAATCGGTCAGCACCACCCGGTCCTCGGTCAGCGTCACGTTGCCCGGCCGGATGTCCCCGTGGACCACGCCCATCGCGTGCGCGTGCCGTACGCCCGAGAGGAGCTGGAAACCGACCCAGGCGGCCCAGTGGACCGGCAGCCGCCCGAGATGACGCACGGTGTCCCCGAGCGTGAGCCCCTGGAGCAGTTCGGTGACGATCCAGAGGCGGCCCTTGTCCTCCAGCAGGTCGTGCACGGTGATCACGGCCGGATGGCTCAGCCGGGCCGCCGAGCGGGCCTCCCGCAGCGCCTGCCTGCGGGCGGCCGGCAGGTCCGCCACGTCCACACGGTACGGCGGCTGCACTTCCTTGATCGCGACGTCGCGTTTGAGGCGAAGGTCATGGGCCTGCCACATGATCCCTCCGCCGTCCCGCCGGAAGGGCGTCAGCAGCTTGTACCGATCCGCCAGCAGTTGCCGTGCGTGCGATGCCATCGACCACCCGTGCGCTAGAGCCAGCCCAGATCCGTGATCCCCCATTGTCGTCCCGTAGGTGGGGGCACGACGACGAAAGACGGCCACGAAGAGTGTGACGTCGATAACGATCCGATGTAGAGAAGGCCCACGCCGAGGGCCGATGTGCCCGCCGCGGGCACCGTTCCAAAGATCGCGTGCCCCGGGGCGCGCATTGTCGGTCGGTTCGGGGAAGATATGGGGAGAGGCGTCCCCCCGAGCAGCGGAGGTGTCAGGGATGGCGACCAAGGAAACCGGTGGCGGCCAGAAGCAGACTGGCCGCCAGGAGAACGAGGTCGAGGAAGTCGAGGCGCAGGCGTCTTCGGACGTGCAGGAGCGCCACGAGAAGCTCACTGACGATGTCGACGCGATCCTGGACGAGATCGACGAGGTCCTGGAGGAGAACGCGGAGGAGTTCGTCCGCTCCTACGTGCAGAAGGGCGGACAGTAACCCAGGGGGGAGACGTCTGGGCCGGTGGCGGCGCCCGGGACCTCCCGGTGCGCCGGCCGCCGCGCCCCCGTTGCCGGCCGGGCGAGCGCCCGGCCGGTCACCGGCTTCGGCGACCGGACGGTGTGGGCTGAGTGGCTGGTGGCCGGTGTGTTCGGTGTGGCCGGTCGCGGAGCAGCACCCACCACGCCACGGCGACCCACGGAAGCGCCAGCAGCGCGCTCGCGAGCACGCCTATGGGGTGCTGCGTTCCTCGGTAGATCTGCGACAGGGCGCACAGCAGCGGGACGAGCACGGCCGCCGCGCCCGCGGCCAGTAGCCAGGGGCGGCGTGCCGCACTGTGCCGGACCAGCACCACGATCGCCGTGAAGAGGGCCACCACGCCGGCGACCTGGCCGGAGGGGAAGCCGGACGTCAGCGGCCAGGACTCGTGCACGGCGACCGCCAGGCCGGCCGCCGGATCGCCGGGCGGGGCGACCGGCGGGGCGGTGGGCCGGACGATGGTCAGGTCGCCGGGCAGACGGACGGGCTCGGCGGGCTGGGAGCGGCCGACGGCCGCCGCGGCGGTGAGGACCAGGGCCAGTTGCCCGGCCGTCGCCACGAGCAGGAACAGCGCCGGCCGTGCGCGCCGCAGCACGGCCAGGGCGAGAGCGCAGGCCGCGAGGGCGCCGGCGAGGATCCACGGAGTGCCGCCGATCCGGCTGCCGAACGCGGCCACCCCGTCCAGCACCGGACCGCGTAGATCGGCGACCCACCGGACGACCACGTGATCGGCGACCGCCAGGGCCGTGCTCCCGGACGCCCGGGTGAGCAGCAGCCCGGTCCCGAACAGCGCCCCGAGGACGAGCACCCAGGCCGTGAGCGCCTCCGCCGCGGCGCGCCAGGGATGCGGCAGCGGCTCCCGGCCCCCAGGCTCCCGGCCCCCGTCCTGTCCGGGGGCGCCCTCCAGGACCGGTCCCTCGTCCGGTGACGTGCCGGGCACGGCCTCCGGACGCCAGGGCCGGAAGGCCGCGGCGGTGACCCACAGCCAGACCAGCCCGAGGAGCCAGCCGCCGATCACGTCGCTCAGGTGGTGTACGCCGAGCGCGACGCGGGTGAAGCCGACGAGCACGACGAGGCAGGCGACCGCGGCGACGGCGAGGGCACGCGCCCGGCGAGGCGCGAGCGGCGCGAAGACCAGCAGCAGCACGCCGTAGGAGACCAGGGAGCTCATGGAGTGCCCGCTGGGGAAGCTCAACCCGGTCGCCGTGGCCACGGGCTCGGCCACGACGGGACGCAGCCTGCCGATCAGCAGCTTCAGCACGGGGTAGAGGATCAGCGAGCCGAGCGACGTGGCCACGACGTAGGCGGCCTGCCGTACCTCGCGCCGGACGAGCAGGAGAACGGTGGCGAGGACCAGCACACAGGTGAAGACGGTGCCGCCGCCGAAGTCGGTCAGCGTGCTGAGGATCTCCAGGGTGAGCGCGTCGCCGGCCACCAGCCGGTTGAGATCGTCGGTCACGGCCCGGTCGGCGGCGTACAGCGGCTCCCACCGGCCGGCCACCAGACCGGTCAGGAGTGCGAAACCGGTGCCCGCCAGGCTCACCGCGGCCAGTCCCGGCGCGCCGCGGAGAGCGAAGCGTTCCAGGCGGCCCGGCTCCAGGCGGTGCGACCGGTCCAGCATGCCCTCCTCCTGTCCCACTGGTGCTCGCCCGGTGCCGGAGGCGAGTGGATATCTCCCCTACCCCGGCCGGGCCGTCGGAAAAGCGCTGGCCGGGAGGGCGCGCCGGGTCAATCCTCCGACAGGTGGATCGTGGCGATCTCGAAGGGCCGCAGGCGGAGCCGTACGCATCCGTCCCGCACCGGCAGCGGACGCACCGGGAAGCCCAGCGTGTCGGCCGTCCAGGCCGCGGTGAAACCGCCCCGCACGACCGCCTCGGTGGCCGTGGGATGCTCGGCCACCAGGCGGACCTCCAGCCGTCCGTCCCGCTCGCGCAGCGCCGCCATCACCACGCCCTCTCCCGACACCGACAGCCCGCCGCCCGGTCCGGCGTCCGGCCCGCGACCGGGCTGAGCCGCCCGGCCGGCGCCGGCGCCCGGTACGGCGAGCAGATCGTGGCGGAACTCCTCCGCGAGTCTCGGCAGCCCCGCCTCGTGCCACTCGCCCGCGTACGGCAGGACGGCGAGGCGCACCGACAACGGCCCCTGGCACTGGGCGGCCGGAGCAGGGATCTCGGGGCCCGCCGGCTCGTCCCGGTAGGGGTTGCGGTTCCTGGACAGATGGCCGACCGACCGGACCAGCGTCACCGCCAGCTCCGTCCCGCCCTCGGTGATCTCGTATTCGCTGACATGGTCGAGCAGCACGGCCAGGCCGCCCGCGGCGGCGAACGACTCCGCGGGGAAGACCGGGATCGGCCGCTCGCCGCCCCCGCCCTCGGCCGTCAGGCCCCGCCGCACCACCGCGAACTGCCCCTCCGCGTGCGACTCCGCCGCCGGCCGCGGCAGCGGTGCGTGCCAGCGGACGCGGTGGTCGCGGCAGCGCACGTCCATGGTGATCTCGCACCGCGCGTACGGCTCGCCCGCCCGCAGCTCCACCCGCGTGGTCACGGCCGTCCGGACGTCCGCGCCGCCGGACCGCTCTGTGTTGCCGGACCGCTCTGTGTTGCCGGACCGCTCTGTGCCGCCGCCGATCGCGGCGGGCCAGTCGTACTCCCGGACGATCTCGTACACCCCGGTGAGCGGGCCCGAGCAGATCTCCTCGACGGAGACGCTCACAGGCCGGTCGAGGAGCCGGTCGATCGGCGGCGGGGCGTGGTTGTAGGTGTCGCCGACGTCCCCGCCGTGGACGACGCGCCCGACCCCGTGGACCTCGGTGCCGTCGGCGGCGAGCAGTGAGAGCGTCCCGTCCGCGGCCACGGACACCCGCAGCAGCCCGTTGTCGAGCACCGGGTCGAAGCCGTACGGATCGACCCGCAGGGGGTGCGCCACAGCGGCCGGCTCCGCGGGCCCGGCGGTCTCCTCCGGGACGGCGGCCTCTTCCGGGACGGCGGCCCCGGCAGGCGCGGTGCCTCCGGAAGGCTGCGGGGCTTCGGCGCGGGCGGCGTCGTCCCGGTCGACGGCGGGTGCGGGGGACCGGGCGGTGAGGACGGCGCGGCCGAGCGGCGGCACGGTGACGAGCGCCGCGACGGTGACCACGGGCTCGGCCACCGTGCGGACGACCCAGAACCCCGGGCTCGCCTCCAGGATCGCCCGCCGCAGGTCCTCGTAGGCGTAGCGGCCGGAGGCGTGACGGCTCACGGTCACGGTGAAGACGCCGTCCGCCGCGTCCCAGGAGACGATCTCGTGGCCGTAGAGCTCACGCTCGTGGACGCGGCCGAGGAGCAGCCGCAGGTCGTCCATGACGGTCTCGTCGAGCAGCGTGGGCGCGTGCCCGAGCCGCTGGAGGGGGACCGCGCGTCCCGCCGCGTCCACCAGCCGGGCGCGGCCTTCCGGCAGGTCGGCGAGCACCAGGCCGGTCCGTTCGAACGGCGAGGGGTTGACGACCACGAGGGAGCCCTTCGGCGCCGCCTCGGCGAGCGCGGCGGCGACGAGGTCCACGACCGCCTGGGCCGTCTGCCCGGCCTCCGCGATCCGCGCGGCCACCTGGAGAGCGGTCTCGTCGGAGCCGCACCCGGTGACGGAGTCGTGCCCGCCGGCGGCGATCACCGCCCGCCACGCCATGTCGAGCAGCCGTCCGGCCGGAGCCTCGCCGAGAGGTTCGCGGCCGGGACCGAGGGGGTTCGCGCGGGCGGCGGACCCGGGCGGCCGTTCCTCCTGGGCATGGCCGGCGGCGTGCCGCCGGGACGGCCGGCCCGCGAGCCACAGTGCGGACAGCGGCTCGGCGTAGCGGATGAGAGTCCGTTCGGCCCGCGCCATGGCCTGTTTGAGCGGGACACGCGCCGAGACGACGCCGGGCAGGATGTTCGCCCGTGCGTGCGAGCGCAGCTCACCCTGAACCCGCGGCACCGCCGGGCCGGTTCCGCCGCCGGACCCGCCGTCGTCGGCGAGGGCCTCGGCGAGGGTGGCGACGCGCAGTCCGGACGTGGTGATCTCCCGGACGGGGGCCGAGTGGTCGCCGCCGCACATCGCCAGCAGGGTCCCTCCGGCCGCCCAGCCCTCCATGGCGGAGGCGAAGGCGGCGACCCGGTCGGGCAGGCCCTCCGGCGGGCCGGTGAACAGGCCCGACGCGTTGCCGTACCCGCCGGGCAGGTATCTCGTCCTGATCGTCGTGCCGTCGGCGCCGGTCCAGTCGAAGACGTCGCGGTCCACGCGGGCCGGCACGCCGCGCCACACGCAGGCCCGGCGCAGCCCGGCCAGCGCGAGCATCTGCGGCATCTGGGCGCAGTGGCCGAACTGGTCGGGCAGGTAGCCGACCGGCATCGCCCCGCCGAGCGCGGCGGCGCCGCGCATGCCGTACTCCAGGTTGCGCAGCAGGGTCTCGCCCGAGCACAGGAACTCGTCGGCGAGGATCAGCCAGGGTCCGGCGGCCAGCCGCCCCTCGGCGACGAGACGCGCGATGTCTCCGCGCCGCGACGGCCGGAGCTCCAGGTAGTCCTCGATCGCCGCGAGCTGGCCGTCCATGGTGAACCGGTAGGCGGGATCGGCCGTCATGGCGTCCAGGACCTCGTCGAGCACGCGCACCAGCCCGGCCCGGAACCGCTGGAAGGGGAGATACCACTCGCGGTCCCAGTGCGTGTGCGGAACCACCACGATCTCCCGGCCCGCGCCCGGCACGTCCCGCGCGGGCACGGGCTCCGCCGCGCCGGCCGTGGCGGAGCCGGCAGGGGGTCGCAGGTGACCCGCGTTCGCGGACCGGAGTCCGGCAGCGGCGACGGCAGGCGTGGTGGCGGGGGCGGGTGCGCATTCGTCCGCGTTCACGGGCCGGGGCTCCGCCGCGTCGGCGGGGGCGGGAGCGGGGTCCGCCGGGCCGGCGGGGGGCTCACGGTCGGCTGACGCGCTCCTCGGCGTGACCGGCTCCACTCGCGCCCTCCTCGGCTTCGCTGCTGTCGGCGCCCCCGGCGGTCGCCTGCGGCGGGGCGCCGGTGGGCTCGCCCGCGCACTCCCCGGCGATCGGGATGCCCGCCCACCGGGCGTACCGGTGGACGATCCGCTGCGCCGTGACGATATCCTCCAGGGCCCCGTCCAGTCCGGTGAGCGGACGTTCGTCCTGCGTGACGAACCGGTGGAAGGCGAGAAGCTGCCGCTCGAACGACTCGGCGACGTCCTCGTGGACGATCGTCCGCTCGGTGGTCCCGACCCGGCACGCGACCGTCAGCCGGGTGGGCGCGTTGAGCAGGTAGGGCGAGGGGAAGCGCAGCTCCATCGAGCCGTGCTCGTGGTGCAGCGTCACGATCTCGTGGTAGGCGGGGTAGCTCGGCAGGTGGTGCCAGCGCACGCCGTACCTGCCGGAGCCCTCGACGGGCAGGGTCCCGCTCAGCTCGACCGACGGCGGGAAGGCGTCGGCGGGCCACACGGCGACGTGGTCCACGGTGTCGGGCGACCCGGTGAACAGCCGCATGAGCGACAGCTCGTGGCAGAGGCTGCCCAGCACGACCTCCGCGTACAGCCGCCGCAGCCGCTCCGACGACGTGCCGAGCGCGGCGGTGAGCGCCTCCTCGTCGGCCTCGGCGTAGGGGGCGACGCGCTCGGGCGCGGGACGTCCGCGGCGCACGCGGGCGAACAGCAGCTGGGAGTCCTCCGACGGGTGCAGCACGGTGGCGTCCAGGTGGCGGACGACGCCCGGCCCGCCCGCCTCGTGCAGCGCCTCCAGCAGCCGCTGGGAGGCGGGGTCGTACTGCTTCATGTAGCCGGCCATCAGCCGGTCGCCGGGCAGGCCGTCCAGTTCGGCGCGGCTGTAGGCGAGCGGCTTCTCGGCCAGCACCCACAGGCCGCGTTCGAGCGCGGCCCGCACCAGCGGGCCGTGGGATCCCGGCGTCAGCACGAGGACCGCGTCGAGCCCGCCCCCGCCGGGTCCGCCCCCGTTGAGTCCACCGCCGCCGATTCCACCGGCTCCGTCGAGCATCGCCAGCGGGTCGTCGTACGCCGTCGCCCCGGCCTCCCGGCCGATCGCCTCCGCGTGGTCGCGGTCGAGGTCGCACACGGCGGCGATCCGGAACAGGTCGCGCCGCCGCGCCAGCAGGGGCAGGTAGACGGCCTGCGCGATCACGCCCAGCCCGGCGATGCCCACGTTCACCGTCTTCACGTCCTCACCCTCCCCGGCTCGGCGTCCGGCCTCCCGTGCCCCTGCACCTTCCCCACCGGCGGCGGCGCACAACCACGCCCGGCCCCCGCCCTTCCCGTACGCCCTGACGTGCGGACACGCCGGCCGGGGCGGACGATCACCTCCGCGTAAAGAGAAGGTCCGGCGAGCGAGCCGGGGTCGTGGACCGGCGCGCCGGGTGATCTCGGTTCGCGCTGAGCTGATCGGGAAGAGTGCAACCAGTGCGCCGACCTGAGTAGGGTCGGGCGTAACAACGCATGCTTGGAGGGAGTCGCGTGGCATCTCAGCCGGCCTGGATGAACAGCCTCTTCATAGACACGGGGTCGTCGTCGTTCACCGAGTTCCTCGGCGCGCACGCGCCGAACCTGCTGCCGACCCGCGCGCAGACGCTGGCGGCCCCGGTGGGCGAGCAGATCCCGCACGCGACCACCATCGTCGCGGCGACCTGCGAGGGCGGCGTGGTGATGGCGGGTGACAGGCGGGCGACCTCCGGGAACATCATCTCGCAGCGGGACATCGAGAAGGTGTTCCGCACCGACGACTACTCCTGCATCGGCATCGCGGGCACGGCGAGCCTCGGCATCGAGGTGGCCCTCCTTTACCGGGTCGAGCTTGAGCACTACGAGAAGCGGGAAGGCCGCTCGCTGTCCACTGAGGGCAAGGCGCACCGCCTGGCCACCATGATCCGCGAGAACCTGCCCATGGCGATGCAGGGCCTGGCGGTCGTGCCGCTGTTCGCGGCCTACGACCCGGCCCGCGACGGCGGCCGGATCTTCAGCTACGACGTGGGCGGCGGGCCGTACGAGCAGTTCGGCTACCACTCGATCGGCTCGGGCTCGATCTTCGCGCGGGGCTCCCTGAAGAAGCTGTACCGGGAGAACAGCAGCCCGCAGGACGCCGTCCTGGCCTGCCTGCACGCGCTGTACGACGCGGCCGACGACGACTCGGCGACGGGCGGGCCCGACGTCACACGGCGGATCTGGCCCGTGGTGGCGGTCATCAACGCCGACGGCTACCGCCGCCTGCCGGACGACGAGGTCGCCGAGTTCGTCGAGTCGATGCTGGAGACGCGGATGACCGCTCCAGAAGGCCCGACCGCCCCGCTGCGCTAACCCAAGAGAGGATCACCCCCGGTGTCCATCCCCTTCGGAGGATATGCCTCACCCGAGCAGATCATGCGGGACAGGGCGGAGTACGCCCGAAAGGGCATCGCCCGAGGTCGCAGCGTGGTCGTCATGCAGTACGCCGACGGCATCCTGTTCGTGGCGCCCAACCCGTCCAGGGCGCTGCACAAGATCAGCGAGATCTACGACCGCATCGGCTTCGCCGCGGTCGGGCGGTACAACGAGTTCGAGTCGCTGCGGCTCGCCGGCATCCGCTACGCCGACATCAACGGCTACACCTTCAACCGCAGCGACGTCACCGGGCGCGGCCTGGCCAACCTGTACGCCCAGCACCTCGGCATGATCTTCACCGAGTCGATCAAGTCGCTCGAGGTCGAGATCGTCGTGGCCGAGGTGGGCGACGTGCCCGAGGACGACCAGATCTACCGGCTCACCTTCGACGGATCGGTGTTCGACGAGCAGGGCATGGCCGTGATCGGCGGCCAGGCCGAAGCCGTGGCGGGCCGGCTCAAGGAGCGTTACCAGGAGGGGCTGCCGCTGCCGCGGGCGCTCGACGCCGCACTGGCCGCCCTCACCGAGCCGGGCGGCGAGCGCCCGCCCGCGACGCAGCTTGAGGTCGCCGTGCTCGACCGGGCCCGGGAGCACCGCAAGTTCCTGCGCCTGACCCCTCCGCGGCTGGAGCGGATCCTGCAGGAGGGCCGGGAGAGCGGCGGAGGCGCCACGAGCGGGGAGCCCGCGGGTGACGCCACCGCCGAGCGCGCCCCCGACACCACTCCCGCGGCGCCGCCGCCCACCGCCCCGCCGATCGCGCCCGAGGGCGACATCGACACGGGCTCCGGCGAGTAGGGCACTCCTCGCCGTACGCGTGTCACGGCGCCGCGTCCCTCTCCCGGGGCGCGGCGCCGCCGCCGTGTCCGCGGGCTCGTCCGCGGGCCGCGTCAGGGATTGGGCCGCATTGGGGATTCCGGCTCAACCAAAGCCCTGTTTCGCTAGTCTCATCCGGTTGTGACGACATTTGATCTTTTCCGGCGTGCGGGCGTCCCGGCCGTCGCCGTCGCCCTCCTGTCGCTGACCGCCTGCTCCGGCTCCTCCGGCGCCACGGCCACGGCCACCGCCACGGTGACCGTGACGGCGCCGGCCTCCCCGGCGGAGCCGTCCGGCAACACCCCGGAGGCCTCGCAGGCCCCCAGCACGTCGGACGCCCCCGTACCCGCGGCCACGACCCCCGCTCCCCGGAAGACGGAGAAGGCCGGTCCGCCGATCACCGCCGCGACACCCGACGTCTTCGGCGAAACCTTCCAGTCTGACCCCGGGCACGACTTCACCAAGGGCCTCAGCCCGAGCAGGGACGGCGTGCTGCGCGGGCAACTGGTCACGATGCAGGACGAGAACGTCGCGGAGTACCGGCCGATCAGATTCGTGCCGGAGGTCGGCGGCAGCACGAACGGCCACTTCGAAGGACCGCCCGAAGGCGACGTGATGGCCTTCGCCGCGCCCCTCGCGAAGAGCGTCGTGTTCCTCAGCGCCGTCGGATGCAAGGGCGACGACCAGACCATCAACAGCCGTTATGTGGGCACCCAGCGCTGCCCCCGCGACAAGCTGATCCTGCGGGCCGACGCCGGTGACCTGCGGGCACTCATCACGGTGCAGAGGGGGCAGATCGTCAAGGTGGTGGAGATTTACGCCCCCTGAGAGCACCTCCGTCGCATTCCCCCGCCTGATCACTGTTCGGCCGCCGGTTCCGGGGAATAGGGTGAGGTGATGGATCGACGCATATTCGGGCTGGAGAACGAGTACGGCGTCACCTGTACGTTCCGCGGGCAGCGGAGGCTGTCGCCGGACGAGGTGGCGCGGTACCTGTTCCGGCGAGTGGTGTCCTGGGGCCGATCGAGCAACGTCTTCCTGCGCAACGGTGCGCGCCTGTACCTGGATGTGGGCAGCCATCCCGAGTACGCAACCCCTGAGTGTGACAACGTCGTGGAGCTGGTGACCCACGACAAGGCGGGGGAGCGGATCCTGGAGGGTCTCCTCGTGGACGCCGAGAAGCGGCTCCGCGAGGAGGGCATCGCGGGAGACATCTACCTGTTCAAGAACAACACCGATTCGGCCGGCAACTCCTACGGCTGCCACGAGAACTACCTCGTGGGCCGGCACGGGGAGTTCGGGCGGCTGGCCGACGTCCTGATCCCCTACCTGGTGACGCGGCAGATCATCTGCGGCGCGGGCAAGGTGCTGCAGACCCCGCGCGGAGCCGTCTACTGCGTCTCCCAGCGGGCCGAGCACATCTGGGAGGGCGTCTCCTCGGCGACCACCCGGTCCCGGCCGATCATCAACACCCGCGACGAGCCGCACGCGGACGCCGAGCGGTTCCGCCGGCTGCACGTCATCGTGGGCGACTCGAACATGAGCGAGACCACGATGCTGCTCAAGGTCGGTGCCACCGATCTGGTGCTGCGCATGATCGAGGCCGGGATCGTGATGCGGGACCTGTCCCTGGAGAACCCGATCAGGGCGATCCGGGAGGTGTCCCACGACATGACCGGGCGCCGCCGGGTGCGCCTGGCCAACGGCAGGGAGGCGTCGTCCCTGGAGATCCAGCAGGAGTACCTCACCAAGGCGCGCGACTTCGTCGACCGCCGCGGCGGGGACGAGACCGCCAAGCGGGTGCTGGAGCTGTGGGAACGCACGCTGCGCGCGGTCGAGACCGGCGACCTCGACCTCGTCTCGCGGGAGATCGACTGGGTCACCAAGTACCAGATGATTGAACGTTACAGACAGAAGTACGACCTGCCGCTGTCCTCGCCCCGGGTGGCGCAGCTCGACCTCGCCTACCACGACGTCCACCGTAAGCGCGGCCTGTTCTACCTCCTGCAGAAGAGGGGAGCGGTCGAGCGGGTGGCCGACGACGTCCGGATCTTCGAGGCGAAGTCGGTTCCGCCGCAGACCACGCGGGCCAAGCTGCGCGGAGAGTTCATCCGCAAGGCGCAGGAGAAGCGGCGTGACTTCACCGTTGACTGGGTCCACCTGAAGCTCAACGACCAGGCCCAGCGGACGGTGCTGTGCAAGGATCCGTTCCGCAGCGTGGACGAGAGGGTCGACAAGCTCATCGCGGGTATGTGATCTCTTACACCGCTCTGACGGCGGGTTCGGGTAGCCTGGCCCGGACCCGCTGTCTGTTTGAGGATTCCCATATGCGCCGTCGTACGGCACTCGTCGCCGCCCTACCTCTCCTGCTCGCCGCCGCCTGCGGAACCGCGCAGAAGAGCACGTCCACCGCGAGCCCCGGGAGCGCCGCCTCCAGCGGCCAGGCCGCCGCCTCGGCCATCAAGGTGACCGGTGCGGCCGGCCAGAAGCCGACCCTGACCTTCCCCTCGGGCAAGCCCTCCCTCACCTCCGCCTCTCTCAAGGTGCTCGACGGCCAGGGGACGCCCGCCAAGGACGGTGACGTCCTCACCGCGAAGGTGACGGTCTACAACTGGGACGGCAAGGAGAACAAGGCGGCCGGTTCCGACTACGACCAGAACAAGTCGGAGTTCGTGACGGTCAGCCCGCAGCTGCCCAAGGCGCTGCACGAGGCGCTGGTCGGCGCCAAGCCCGGCGGCCGGGTGATGGCCGTGGTCGCCAAGGACAACCTCTCCGCCGACCAGCTCACCCAGGCCAAGCAGCAGGGCCAGGACTTCGACAGCACGTCGCAGGTGCTGGTCATCGACGTCGTCTCCGCCACGCTGAAGTCGGTCCAGGGCACCGCGGTCGACCCGGGCGTCACCGGCGTCAAGCTGGACGGCTCCGCCGGCGACAAGGCCCCCGGGCTGACCACCAAGACCAGCGAGAAGGCCCCGAAGAAGCTCACGGTCAAGACCGTGATCAAGGGCGGCGGCCCGGAGGTGAAGGCCGACCAGACGGTCCTCGCCCACTACGTCGGCAAGATCTGGGGCACCGACAAGAAGTTCGACTCCAGCTGGGACCGCGGCCAGCCCGCGACGTTCGCCCTCAACCAGGTCGTCAAGGGCTGGGCGCAGGGCCTGACCGGCGTCCCGGTCGGCAGCCGCGTGCTCCTGACGATCCCGCCGGAGCTCGGCTACGGCAAGAAGGGCAACGAGCAGGGCGGCATCAAGGGCACCGACACCCTCGTCTTCGTCGTCGACGTCCTCGGCGCCGCCTGACCGCGCCGCACCACCGGCGCCCCGATCCCCGGCCCCGCCCGCTCGCCGGACGGGCGCCGGGCGGATCGGGGATGACGGATCAGCCGGGGATCTCGTAGGCGTCGCCGTACACCTTCCAGCGCAGCGGAGGGTCGAGGTCGAGGTTGCCGTTCCTGAGGAACACCCGCTGGGCCGTGTCGACCCGGCTGGTGTCGGCGTGCGCCTCCTCGGTCCTCATCACCGCCTTCCGGGCGTCGAGGAACGCGTTGAGATAGGCGACCTCGTCGCCGCCCTGCGCCGGGGTTCTCGCCTTCCTCATGGCCGTCCTGCGGATGCCGCCGAAGCTGACCGGGTCGGCGCCGGGACCGTGCATGACGATCGCGTCGTAGTAGACGAACTGGCCGAGGGCGCGCAGACCGTCGGCCTCGGCCCGCGCGACGGCCGGGCCGAAGTAGACCCGGTCGCGTTCGTCGTCCTGCGCCCGCCGGAAGACCGGGTCGGTCGCGGCGGCGCGCCAGGCCTTCACGAAGCCGGGGCCGAGTCCCCGGTGCGAGGCGGTGCCGTTCACCTTTCGCAGCGCCGGGAGATATCCGGCGAGCGCGTTCCCGGGCCTGCGCCTGGTGTAGACCTCCACCAGGTCGAGCATGTCGCCGGTGCCGGAGCAGAACCCGATGACGCCCGCCGTGTAGCCGCGCCCGTCGTCGATGTCCTCGATGTACGCGTACTGGGCCTTCCAGTCGAGCGAGGAGTTCTCCGCGCTGGAGACGATCTCCATCGCGATCTCCTTCTTCCTCGCGTCCGTGAGGCCGGTCGGCGCGGGCCGTACGGTGATCGACAGGGCTGGGCCGGGGGAGGCGCCGGGGGCGGGGGCCGCGTGCGCGCCCGGCGCCGCCGCGGGGACGACGGCCGCGAGGGCCAGCAGCAGGGCCGCGCGCCGGGGGACATGCCTGATCAGGGGGGTCTGCACGTACGTCGCTCCGTTCTGCGCCCGCGCCGGGCCGCCCGCCCGGAACCCGCGGAGGAGAGGCGGGGAGGCGGAGCGGGGTGCGCCTGCGGGGGACCGGCCAGGAAGGTTTCCTAACAAATCAGCGCCGCCACGGCGGTGTCAACGCCGCCCGCACCCGTGCCCGCGGCCCGCGCGCGGCCCGCACGCGACCGGCGCGGAAAAGGCCGGCGGGAGGGGCACCTAGACTCCCGCTGTGGTGAGCGACGACCTGGAGTCGATGAGCGCGCTGGGCGATCCGGTGCGGCGGGCGCTGTACCGGTTCGTGAGCGAGCGGGGGCGGGACGTGGGCCGCAACGAGGCGGCCGAGGCCGTCGGGGTCCAACGGACGCTGGCGGCCTTCCACCTCGACAAGCTGGTGGATGCGGGCCTGCTGGAGGCGGGCTTCCGGCGGCTCACCGGCAGGACGGGTCCGGGCAGCGGGCGTCCCGCCAAGGTCTACCGGCGGGCCCGCGAGGAGCGGTCCGTGAGCCTGCCGCCCCGCGACTACCGCACGCTCGCGCTCGTGCTGGCCGAGACCGTCGACCTGCTGGGCGGCGAGGAGAAGGCGGAGGAGGCCGCCCGTCGCACCGGCGAGCGCCTCGGGGCCGCCCAGGCGGGCGGCGGCCTGGTGGGCGGACTGATGGAGGCGCTGCGCGAGCGGGGCTACGAACCCTACGAGGAGGAGGGGCGGATCCGGCTGCGCAACTGCCCCTTCCACGTGCTGGCCGAGAGCCATCCCCTGCTGGTGTGCTCGATGAACGCCGCGCTGTGCGAGGGGCTGCTGGCCGGGCTGGGGGAGACGGGGATGACCGCCATGCTCGACCCGCGCCCGGAGGAGTGCTGCGTCGCCTTCGGGCCTGACGCCCCCTCCCGGAACGCCGTCGCTCCCGAAAGCACCGCCCCCTCCCAGAAAGCCGCCGCTTCCCAAGACGCCGGCTCTTCTAAAAACAACGAAGATTGACTTAGAATCGGGGCATGCATCTCGCCCAGCTCAACGTCGCCCATCTCAGGGAACCCCTCGACTCCCTCACACTGGCGGACTTCGTCGCCGCCCTGGAACCGATCAACGCGTTGTCGGACGCCGCCCCCGGATTCGTCTGGCGCATGAAGGGGGGCGAGGATCCCACCGACACGATCAGGCACGACTACGGGGACGACCTGCTCGTGAACTTCTCGATCTGGGAGTCGCGCGAGACACTGTGGAACTTCGTCTACCGCAGTGCGCACCTGCCCGTGATGCGGCGCCGCCTGGAGTGGTTCCACCGGGCGGCCGAGCCGTACACCGTGATGTGGTGGGTGCCCGAGGGCTATCGGCCGTCGCTCGCCGAGGCCATGGCGCGCCTGAGCGTCCTCCGGGCCGAAGGGGCGGGCCCGGAGGCGTTCACGTTCCGTGAGTTCTACGACAGCAGCGAGGCGGCGTCCCGCCCGGCGGCGGCCGAGGTGAGGAAGTAGGCGAGATCCTCCTCCAGGCCGCGGCCCATCGTCGACAGCCGCACGGGTGACGCCTTCAGCGCCTTGTGCAGGCCGTCCACCGGCACATTGACGATCTCGTGCCGGCCGGCGAGGGTCGCGGCCTGCTCGCTCACGGTGGCCCCGAACGGGCCGGGCAGGACGGGCACGGCGACCCGGGCCGGGGCCAGCGCCACCCGGCCGTACGCGGTGAGCGAGTGGTGCGACACCCCGACGTGCCGCTCGCGCAGGTCGCCCTCGCTCACCCTGAGCGCGGCCACGGCCCGGCCGGACAGCACGGCCGCGGCGTTCACCGCCTCGCCCGCGGCGACGCCGGAGAACCCCCAGCGGGTGCCGGTGCCGAGGTTGCCCGGGCCCTGCGCGACGACCGCGACGTCCGCGCCGAGCACGTGGCGGGCCGCGAGGAGACCGGTGTGCAGCGTGACCGCCTCGACGTCACCGCCGAACGACTGGCCGGTCGTCACGACCCCGCACAGCCATTCGACCTCCCGCAGCTTCGCGCACGACATGGAGAACCAGGCCGGCAGCGCCCCGCCGTCCTGCATCACGTACGCCACCCTGATCCCCGGGGAGTCCGCGTACAGGCCGCACAGGATCGCGGGCAGCGCGGAGTGCAGGTCGGCGACCACGACCGGCATGCCGTCGAGGGAGTCGGCCTCGCGCAGCGCCTCGTGGTGGGGGGAGCCCTGCTCGTCCGCGCCGAGCACGGTGGCCTGCAAGGGGGTGTAGCGTGCCTTCACGAGGTGGCCGGGGCCGGAAGGATCTTGCGGCAAACGGTCGGGGACGGCCACCACCATGGCGTACCCTCCCGTACCGAGGCCCATGGCGAGGGCGGTCGTGTTGAGCAGGACGGTGTCGCCCACCTCAGGGCGTCCGACGAGCGGGGGATAGGCGAGTGCCCGGCACTCGCCTTCGGCGACGGCGACGTCGAGTTCCACCGCCCCCGGCCACTCGCGCCGAACCCGCACCACCTCGCCCTTGCGCCATCTGATCACGCCGGAAAGGGTAGCGTTTCCGGCGGAAGGGAGGCCCCATGTCGCGGCGGAAGACCGAGCGGCTGCTCAACCTGGTGATCTGCCTGCTCGCGACGCGGCGGCCGCTGAGCGCGGAGCAGATCCGGCAGGCCGTGCCCGGGTACGACCCGGACAACGACGAGGCCTTCCAGCGCATGTTCGAGCGCGACAAGAACGAACTGCGCGAGATCGGCATCCCGATCGAGGTCCACAAGGACCCCTGGGAGGACGATCCCGGCTACCGGATCAGCCGCGAGTCCTACGAGCTGCCCGAGATCACGCTGGAGCCGGACGAGGCCGCCGTCATCGGCCTGGCCGCCCAGGTGTGGCAGCGGGCCAGCCTGGCGGAGGCCGCCAGCGGGGCCCTGCTGAAGCTCACGGCGGGTGGCGTGCACGCCGACCTCCCGGAGAGCCCTCTGGAGCTGCGGGTGGACACCCGCGATCCGGCGTTCCCCGCCCTGTGGGAGGCCGTGCGGGACCGGCGGGCCGTGACGTTCGACTACCGCTCGGCCGGCAGCGAGTCGGTGCTGCGGCGGACGGTCGAGCCGTGGGGCGTCGTCAGCCGGCGCGGCAGGTGGTATCTCGTCGGCCACGACCGCGACCGCGGCGCGCCCCGGGTCTTCCGGCTCAGCCGGATCACCGGGGCCGTCTCCACTCTCGGGCGTCCGGGCGCCTTCACCGTCCCCGAGGGGCTCGACCTGCGGTCGATGGTGGGCTACCAGGACCTGCCCAGGGAGCGGGTCGCGCTGGTGCGCGTGCGCAAGGGGACCTGCCTCGGGCTGCGCCACGCCGCCCAGGCCGTACGCACCGGGCCGGAGGAGTGGGACGAGGCCGAGGTGACCTTCGCCGACCCCGAGCGCCTGGCGGGCTGGCTGGCCAGTCTCGGCCGCAACGCCGTGGTGGTGGAGCCGCCGGACGCCCGCGAGGCCGTGATCCGCCGTCTGAAGGGAGCCCTGCAGTGAGCTCGGACCGGCTGCCGCGGCTGCTCGCGCTCGTGCCGTACCTCATGTCGCACCCGGGCGCGCAGGTGCCCGAGGTGGCGCGGCTGTTCGGCCTGTCGGAGAAGCAGCTCGTCGACGACCTCCAGCTCGTCTGGATGTGCGGGCTGCCCGGCCACACCCCCGGCGACCTGATCGACGTCTCGTGGGACGGCGGCGAGATCCTCATCGACAACGCCGACGCGATCGCCCGCCCGCTGAAGCTCGGCGTCGACGAGGCGAGCGCCCTGCTCGTCGCGCTGCGCATGCTCGACGAGCTGCCCGAGTTCCAGGACCGCGACGTGCTCGGACGGGTCATCGCGAAGCTGGAGCAGGCGGCCGGCGACGGCGCCGCCACGGTGAGCAGCCAGGTCCAGGTGGAGATCGGCGCGGCCCCGGACGCCCACGCGGTCATCACCGACGCCGCCCGGCGGGGCCGCAGGCTCTCGCTGCGCTACTACGTGCCGGGCCGGGACGAGATCACCCCCAGGGAGGTCGATCCGCTGCGGGTGGTGCTCGTGGACGGGCAGCACTACCTGGAGGGCTGGTGCTACCGCGCGGAGGCGATGCGGATGTTCCGCGTCGACCGGATCAAGGACGTCGAGGTGCTCGACGTGGCCGCAGACCCGCCGGCCGAGGCGGAGCCGATGGACGTCACCCGCGGGGTGTTCCGGCCGTCGGACGGAGACGAGGTGGTGGAGCTGGAGCTCACCCCCGCCGGGCGCTGGGTGGCCGAGTACTACCCGTGCGAGGAGGTCGCCGAGCTGGGGGAGGGCCGCCTCCGCGTATCGTTGCGGGCTCGTGACCAGTCCTGGCTCGTACGGCTCGCGCTCCGGCTGGGCGACAGCGGCCGGGTGGTGTCCCCGGCGTCCCTGGCCGAGCGCGTGTCGGCCGCCGCCACCGAGGCGCTGGCCGCCTACGAGACCGCCGTCTGACCCCCGGCACCCCGTCTGACCTGCGAGAGGACCGGAATGACCTGGATCTTCGCCCTCACCGGGGCGGCCGTGGCCGGGCTCGCCGTCCTCGCCTGGCCGGCCGCCCGGGTGTTCGCCGCCGCGCGGGCGCTGCGGGCCGAGGCCGACCGGGCGAGGAGCCGCGTGCGGGCCCGGGAGGAACTGTTTCCCAAGATCAGCCCAACAGCGGATTCGGACAGCAGGTGAACTTCAGGCCGTTCTGCGCGTACGATCGGTGTAGTAGGTACGGCCCTCGCGGTAAGGACACGACATGCCCAACCTCGGACCCATGGAATGGATCCTGATCCTCCTGGTTCTGATCCTTCTTTTCGGCGCCAAGAAGCTCCCCGACACCGCGAAGGCTCTGGGGCAGTCGCTGCGCCTGTTCAAGAAGGAGACCAGCAAGTTGAGCGACGAGGACGAGGCGAAGGCGCGGGCCGAGGCCCAGACCGTCGCCCCGCCGCCGGCGCAGATCCCCCCGGCCACCCCGTCGGTCGACGAGCGGCTGCGCGCGCTGGAGGAGGAGAACCGGAGGCTGCGTGAGACGCAGCAGCCGGTGAGCTCGCAGAACGAGCCGCGCTCCAACTAGCCACCGCCGCACACCCCCATCGATCCCAGGACGAGCTAGATGGCGCTGCTGAAACGGTCCACCCCCGTCACGTCGGAGGACGGGCGGATGACGCTCATGGAGCATCTCCGCGAGCTGCGCAACCGGCTGGTGAAGGCCATCCTGGCGGTGGTCGTCGGGACCGCCGTCGGGTTCATCTACTTCGATCCCATCTGGAACTTCCTCAAGCAGCCGTACTGCCGCCTGCCGCAGGCCCACCAGTTCAACAAGGACCAGTGCATCCTGGTGGTGAACGGAGTCTTCGACTCGTTCTTCGTGAACCTCAAGGTCGCGGTCATGTTCGGCCTGGTGGTGTCGGCGGTGTTCTGGATCTATCAGCTCTGGGCCTTCGTGACCCCGGGCCTGTACCAGAACGAGCGCCGGTACACCGTGGCGTTCCTCGGCCTCTCCGTGCCGCTGTTCACGGCCGGAGCGGCCCTGGCCTACATCACCATGGACAAGGGCCTGGCGCTGCTGCTCGGCTTCGCCCCCGACGGCACGCTGACGCTGGTGAGCATCAACGAGTACCTCAGCTTCGCGCTGGCGATGCTCATCATCTTCGGCATCTCCTTCCTGATGCCGCTGCTGCTGGTGTTCCTCAACGTCATCGGCGTGGTGCGCTACCGGATGGTGTCGAAGCACACCCGCATGGTCGTGTTCCTGATGTTCGTCTTCGCCGCCGTCGCGACGCCGAGCCAGGACCCCATCACCATGCTGGCCCTGGCGCTCCCGATGGTCGCGTTGTTCTTCGTCGCGATGGCCTTCATGTACTTCCACGACAAAAAGCGCGACGCCGCCGACGCGGCCCACGCACGTGCCATCGAGGAGGAGCTCGACGGGCCGTCCGCCGCGGCGGACTCGGCCTCGGTCGACGCCCGGGACTGACCGGAGAACTGCTCTGGTGCCGCCGCGCGGGCGGCGGTAGGTTCCGCCTGTGCGCGATGACCTCGTCGTCCTGGTGAACCCCGCCGCCCGCGGCGGCCGTACGCTGCGCCTGCTCGCCCCGGTGCTGCGCCGGCTGCGCGCGGGCGGCCGCCCGGTCTCGGTGGTCGTCGGCACCTCGGCGGCGGACGCGCTCGACCGGGCCCGTGCGGCCGTCGCCGCCGGCCCCGCCGCACTCGTCGCGTTCGGCGGCGACGGCCTGGTCCACCTCGCCGTACAGGCCGTGGCCGGGACGTCCGTGCCGCTCGGCATCCTGCCCGCGGGCACCGGCAACGACATCGCCGCCGCCCTCGGCGTCCCCCGCCGGGACCTGCTCGCCGCGGCGGACGTCGTGACCCGCGGCGCGTCCAGGGCCGTGGACGCGGGCAGGACCGGTACGGGGGAGTGGTTCGCCGGGGTCCTCGCCTGCGGGTTCGACTCCCGCGTCAACGAACGGGCCAACGTCATGACGTGGCCGCCCGGCATGGCCAGGTATCTCGTCGCGCTCGCGCGGGAACTGCGCTCGTTCACGCCGATCCCGTTCCGGATCACCCTCGACGGCGAGGCCGTCGAGCGCGAGGCGATGCTCGTGGCGGTGGCCAACACCCGCTCGTACGGCGCCGGGATGCGGGTGTGCCCCGACGCGCGGCCCGACGACGGCCTGCTCGACGTCCTCGTGCTCGGAGCGATCCCGAAGGCGGAGTTCCTCCGCACGTTCCCCCGGGTCTACCGAGGCAGTCACGTCGGACACCCGGCGGTGACCCTGCGTCGGGCCCGGCGGGTGGAGATCGAGGCCCCGGACACCGTCGCCTACGCCGACGGCGAGCGGATCGGCACCGCCCCCCTCACCTGCGTGGTAGAGCCGGCCGCCCTCCACGTCCTGGTCCCCGAATCTACAATGTAAAGGAATACGCCGCGGGCATAAGAAGAGAAGGTCCGAGCGAGCCGGAGGGGCGCGCCGCCGATCTGGACTGAAGAGCGAGGAACGAGCGACGAGGGAAGACGGCGGGTGTGAGCGCCCCGACGGTGAAGCGGGAAGGGCTGCCCGGAATCCCGTTATCGGTAGGGTTGACGTATGAGTACGCCAGCGGAACGCTACGCCGCTTTCCGTGAGGGGCAGTCCGGTGCCGGGCCGGCTCTCGCCTCGTTCCGCGAACTTTACGACTTCGAGCTCGACGAGTTCCAGATCGACGCCTGCCAGGCGCTGGAGGCGGGGGACGGCGTGCTGGTGGCCGCGCCCACCGGGTCGGGCAAGACGGTGGTGGGGGAGTTCGCCGTCCATCTGGCCCTGGAGCAGGGCCGCAAATGCTTCTACACCACGCCCATCAAGGCGTTGTCCAACCAGAAGTACAACGACCTGGTCCGGCGGTACGGCGCGCGCAAGGTCGGTCTCCTCACCGGTGACAACAGTGTCAACGGCGAGGCCCCGATCGTCGTGATGACCACCGAGGTCCTGCGCAACATGCTGTACGCGGGGTCGAACACGCTGACCGGCCTCGCGTACGTCGTGATGGACGAGGTCCACTACCTCGCCGACCGGTTCCGCGGAGCGGTCTGGGAGGAGGTCATCATCCATCTGCCGGAGTCGGTGCGGGTGGTGGCCCTGTCGGCGACGGTGAGCAACGCCGAGGAGTTCGGCGAGTGGCTGGGTGAGGTGCGCGGCGACACCACGGTCATCGTCGACGAGCACCGGCCGGTGCCGCTGTGGCAGCACATGCTGGTCGGCAACCGGATGTACGACCTGTTCGTCAACGAGGGCGACGGCGTCCTGCGGGTGAACCCGTCCCTGATGCGGATCTCCCGCGACGAGATGCGGCTGGCGCAGGCCCGGGGCAGGCGGGGCTACTCGCGGCCCGGCCGGGGCACGACCCCGAGCCGCTCCGACGTGATCGAGAAGCTCGACGCCGAGGGCCTGCTTCCGGCGATCACCTTCATCTTCTCCCGCAACGGCTGCGACGCCGCGGTCATGCAGTGTCTCTACTCCGGGCTGCGCCTCACCACCCAGACCGAGAGCCACGAGATCCGCCAGATCGTGGACGAGCGCACGGCCCACCTGCCCGACGAGGACCTCGCGGTGCTCGGCTACCTCGAATGGCGCGACTGCCTGGAGCGCGGCCTCGCGGCCCACCACGCGGGCATGCTCCCCGCGTTCAAGGAGGTCGTCGAGGAGCTGTTCACCAAGGGCCTGGTGAAGGCGGTCTTCGCGACCGAGACGCTGGCGCTCGGCATCAACATGCCGGCCAGGTCGGTGGTGATCGAGAAGCTGGACAAGTGGAACGGCGAGACCCACGCCGACCTCACCCCGGGGGAGTACACCCAGCTCACCGGGCGGGCCGGGCGGCGCGGCATCGACATCGAGGGCCACGCGGTGGTGGTCTGGCAGCCGGGGATGGACCCCCTCGCGGTCGCCGGCCTCGCGGGCACCCGCACCTATCCGCTGCGCTCCAGCTTCAAGCCGTCGTACAACATGGCGGTCAACCTCGTCGGGCAGGTCGGCCGGGAGCGGGCGCGCACGCTGCTGGAGGACTCCTTCGCCCAGTTCCAGGCCGACCGGGCTGTGGTCGGGCTGGCCCGCCAGCTCCGCAAGGCGGAGCACGCCCTTGAGGGCTACTCCGAGGCGATGACCTGCCACCTCGGCGACTTCCAGGAGTACGCGGCGATGCGCAGGAAACTGTCGGACCGCGAGGCGGAGCTGTCGCGCCAGCGGGGCGCGGCCCGGCGGGCCCAGGCCGTGCAGTCGCTTGAGGAGCTGAAGCCCGGGGACGTCATCCGGGTGCCGGGCGGGCGGCGCGCGGGCATCGCGGTCGTGCTCGACCCGGGCACCAACGCCCGGGGCCACGAGGGGCCGGCGCCACTCGTGCTGACGATCGGCAAGCAGGTGAAGCGGCTGTCGGCGGCCGACTTCCCGGTGCCGGTGGAGCCGGTCGACAAGATCAGGATTCCCAAGGGCTTCAACCCCCGCTCGCCCAAGGAACGGGCGAACCTCGTCTCGACCGTGCACGCGAAGCTGGGCGACCGCGACCTCGGCAAGCCGCCCCGGGCACGCGACCACGCCGCGGAGGACGAGGAGATCCTCCGGCTGCGCCGCGAGCTGCGGCAGCATCCCTGTCACGGCTGCGACCAGCGCGAGGACCACGCCCGGTGGGCCGAGCGCTACTACAAGCTGCTCCGCGAGACCGAGGGCCTGCGCCGCCGGGTCGAGGGGCGCTCCCACGTCATCGCGCGGACCTTCGACCGGGTCTGCGGGGTGCTCGACCAGCTCGGCTACCTGGAGGGCGAGACCGTCACCCAGGAGGGCCGCAGGCTCGCCTCGCTCTACACCGAGCTCGACCTGCTCACCTCCGAGTGCCTGCGGGCGGGGGTGTGGGACCGGCTCGACCCCGCCGAGCTCGCCGCCTGCGTGTCGGCGCTGGTCTACGAGTCGCGGCAGTCCGACGACATGCGCAGCCCCAAGATCCCGGCCGGCGCCGCCCGGGACGCGCTCGCGGAGATGGTGCGCCTGTTCGGCGAGCTGGAGGGCATCGAACAGGATCACGGCCTGTCGTTCGTCCGCGAGCCCGACGTCGGCTTCGCCTGGGCGGCCTTCCGGTGGGCCAAGGGCCACAGCCTCGACGCCGTGCTGACCGACTGCGACCTCGCGGCGGGCGACTTCGTCCGCTGGATCAAGCAGCTCCTCGACCTGCTCGGGCAGATCAGGGAGGCCGCGCCCAGGGGCGGCAAGGTCGCGGAGAACGCCGGCAAGGCCGTCGACGCCATGCGCCGCGGAGTCGTCGCCTACTCCTCGGTGAGCTGACCCGCGTTCCGCTGAGGGAAGGGCTCCCTCAGCGGCCCGCCTTCCGGTCCGCGTACCACGCGAACCCCACGTGGACGAGCCCCGCGGCGCCGGTCAGGCCGGTGCCGAGCAACAGGCCCGTGAACAGGTAGGAGAAGGTGGAGGCCGGCTGGATCAGCACGCCGCACACCGCGGTCAGCAGCGCCAGGCCGAGCAGCGTCAGGGACAGCGCGAGGTACTGCCGCAGCGTCCGGCTGGCCCGCAGGTCCTGGCAGAGGTACAGCAGGGCCGGCGCGGCGGTCATCCGGAGGCCCTCGGCCGCGTACCCGAGAGCCCGCAGGGGATCGGCGGCGAAGAACCGCGCGGTGGCGACGATCCCGGAGGCCCACACGGTGTCCGGCGGCTCGCAGTTCTCCTTCAGCCACTGGGTGACGCCCCACAGGACCGCGAGACCGGCGACCATGAGCGCGTATTCGCCCCAGGGGCGGGGGCCGCGGCCCGCTTCGGGCGCGGAGCCGTCCGTCGTCATGTGCCCTCCGCCGGTGGCCTGCGTCGGCAGGATAACGACGGCCGCCCCTCGCAGGCGGCGAATCGCCGGATCACGCCCGCCTCGGGTCAGGCGGCGGTGAAGCGGACCTCTCGGGTGGCGGGGTCGGCGCGGGTGAGCCGTACGGGGATGCGCTCGCCGAGCGGAAGCCGGTCGCCGTCGCAGCGCGCGATGACGGCCGGGTCGGCCACCTGGACCTGCCCGCCCGGTTTACCGTCGGCGACGTCGATGACGACCGCCTCGAAGACCTGGCCGATCCGGGGCCGCAGCACGGCCGCCTCGACGAGGTCGACGCAGGCCCGCTCGACCGCCGCGGCCCGTCTGCCGCCCTCGGCCATCCGCCCGGGCAGGTCGGGTAGCGCCCGCGCGACATCCTCGGGGACCGGCCGGCCCGCCGTCGCCGCCAGGCAGACCTCCGTGCCGTACCGGTCGACCAGCCGCCGCAGCGGCGCGGTCACGTGCGCGTACGGCGCCCCGACGGCGGCGTGCAGCGACTGCTCGGGCGGGCTGCCGTCGAAGGCGGTGTAGGCCGCGCCGCGCAGCAGCACGGTCGACTCGTGCAGGAACGCGGCGTGCCCGGGAAGCGCGGGATCGAGGCCGTGTACGACGTCGGCGTACGTCGCGCCGTCCGGCCAGGGCACCCCGAGCGCGGCGGCCACCCGGCGGACCTTGGCGACGTCCTCGGGGCCGGCCTGGGGGAGCACCCGCAGCACACCGACGCCCGCCTCCAGCATGATCCGGGCGGCGGCGATACCGGTGAGCAGGGAGATCTGCGCGTTCCACGCCTCGCAGGGCTGGTTGCCGCGGAACTCCAGCCGGTAGCCGCCGGCGCCGTCGGCCACCACCTCCTGGTCGGGCGTCGGCAGCGACAGCCCGCCCCTGGCCCGCTCCCGTTCCAGCCGCAGCGGCCCCACCTCGGCGAGCAGGGCCAGCGTGCCCTCCGCCCGCCCGGCGTCCACGGCGGCCTGGACCGTCTCGTAGTCGAGCCGATCGCGGCTGCGGACCAGCGCCCTGCGCAGGTCGACGGCCTCGATCTCGCCGGCCGCGTCGAGGTCGAGCCGCCACAGCACGGCGGGACGGGTCTGCCCGGGGAGCAGGCTGGCCGCGCCCTCCGACAGGACCGGGGGATGCAGCGGCACCCGGTCGTCGGCCATGTAGACGGTCTCGCCGCGGCTCCGCGCCTCGCCGTCGATCGCCCCCTCCGGCCGGACGAACGCCCCGACGTCGGCGATCGCGTACCAGACGCGGTAGCCCGGCCCGCGCCGCTCGATGCACAGCGCCTGGTCGAGGTCCATCGAGCCGGGCGGGTCGATCGTCACCAGCGGCAGGCCGGTACGGTCCTCGGCGGGTACGGCCGGAGCCTTCGCGGCCCGCTCGGCCTCCTCCTGCACCGGTCGGGGGAAGCCGTCCGGGAGGTGGAAGTCACCGCGGATGCGGGCGAACCCGTCCCGGAGGCCGTTCGCGGTGTCCCGGAGGCGGATCGTCGTGTACGGCACGCGATCAACCTACCCGAGCCCGGACATATCAGGCCGTAAACGACCTGCGAAGATCACGCCACGGATGCCTGCCGAGTCGACGCCGAACCTGGGCGAGAAGGTCAACCGCAAGCGCGTCGAACGGCTGATGCGGGCGGCCGGCCTGCAGAGCGTCTACCGGCGCAAGCGCCGCCGCAACCTGGTGAACCGGGCCATCGAGGAGGACCTGGCGCAGCGCTGCTTCGTCCAGGCGCCCGATGCGCTGATCGATGGTGCGAACCGCATGGCTCCTGGTAAGAACTGTCCCGACTATATCCAGCCCCAGGGTTTACCGGTTACCTAACCAGATTCCGGTCCTGCGAGGCGCGAGGGCGGGCATTTCATGGAATTGTCCAGTGAAAAGTTCGAGGGCAAGAATATCATCGATATGATTCGCAGCGGTGAGTTGCGGGTGGACCAGTCGATCGAAGACCCCAACTTGGGGACGCGTGAGATTTTTTGGGATTCAATAACAGAGGCGCGCTCACTGATCACAGAGTTGGAAGATAACGAGGCCGAAGAGGCCGCAGAGGTAGGCCGAGAGCCATTCGTCACCATATCTACCTATGTGATCAACCTACTAGTTATCTTCGAGGAGGCCGCAGAAAAGGGGCAGCTTGAGACTGTTGATCACTTCCTTGATGCCTACGAGAAGATCCTCGAGATAAACGACGAATGCACGAACTCGGTGATCGACGACTGGGTGATCAAACGAGTCCGTCGTCTCGGCGAGAAGGTGAAGTCGCGCTGTGGCCCTCTTCTGGGGGCGCGGGCCTTTCCGGAGGAACAGCAGGAGTGAACGGCCCGCGTCCGGCCCGCCGTACTGGCGCGCTGTCGTCACCGATCGCGCCCGTGATGCGGCCGCTCTTGTCGATCACTAAACACCGGCTCGCTGGTGATGCCGGGCTCGGCGAGGGTCTCCAGCCAAGCTGAATCAACCCGCACCGGGCAGGTACCAGGATGGGAGCCGTACGGCAGCGGCACGCTGACGCCGCGGGCGTCGTGGGCGGGGACGGCGACGGGACGCTTCCCGGTGATCAGCGCTGGTGTGTCGTGGGCGGGCCGGTCATGGGATCACGACGAGGCGCCTGCCTTTGAGGTCGCTTCGCTGCCAGGCGGTCCCGATGTCGCTGAGCGGGACCTTCTCCACGTCGAAGGTGAGCTCGCCGGCCCGCGTCCACGTCACGATCTGCTGGTACGCCTCGTCCATGGTCTGCGGGTCGAGCCCCTTGGCCGCGCCGTAGATCTCCACGCCGGAGGTGCGCAGGCTCGACCCGGCGAGGGCGAGCTCACCTCCGGCCGACTCCCCAATCTGGACCACCCGGGTCGGCTTGGCGAACGCGAACGACCGCGGCACCAGTGCGCGTAACAGGATCTCGCTGGGCCTGCCCCACAGGTAGTCCACGACGACGTCGTAGCCGTCCCCCCTGGCGTCGAGGTAGGCCTGCGCCAGAGCCTCGTCGGAGACCGCGGTGTTGATCACCGCGTCGGCTCCGATGGCCTGCACCTCGCGCAACTGGTCGTCGTCCCGGCCGGTGGCGACGATCCGGCCGGCGCCCAGCAGCCGGGCCACCTTGACCGCGAGCCGCCCGGCCGCCCCGGTGGCGCCCTGCACCAGCACCGTCTCCCCGGGTACGAACCCGGCGGCCGTTCTCATCGACATCGCCGTGACGGCCGAGGCCATCACGGCCACCACGGCCGGGTCGATGCCGTCGGGGATCCGCACGTAGGAGCCCCGGGGCACCACGGCCTTCTGGGCGAGCGCGCCATAGGGCGGGCGGATGCCGCCGAACCCGACGAGCGTGCCGTCCGGGAGGGCGCCGATGCCGTCGAAGCCGGGGATCGCCGGAAACCGGCCGATGTACTTCTCGCTGGCATAGTGCGTGCCGGCCGCGATCGCCTTGTCGACGTTCTCCACGGCGACCGCCTTGACGTCGATGATCACTTCGCCGTCGCCGGCCACCGGATCGGGGAAGTCCTCATAGCGCGGGATGCCGCCGGCCTCGTGGAGTACCGCTGCCTTCATGCCGGCTCCTGGCCTGACAAGCGGGCGATCCGCGTCTGCCACGACGCCAGGACGCGAGGCGGACGGGCCGGAGAGTGGTTGAACCCTTGGCGGTGCGAACGGTGGTGCGAACGGTGGTGCGTGGGCGAGTGCCGCCACCCATGGCCGTGGCGGGCCTGGCCCTGGTGCCCGGTGGGCCGCTCGGTGTGCGCGGGGATCCCCGGAATGCGATGGGTCGCCCAGTGCAGCAGGTCGCGGAGCGAGTGCCGGTGTCTCATCGTCGCCTCCTCTGGTGCCGAAGTCTCTATCACTGATAGGGGACTCTACCACTGATAGGGTGCGGAAGGGAGGTGCCGGGATGGCTCTGGACAAGCAGCGGATCGTCACCGAGGCCGTCGCGCTACTGGACGCCGAGGGTCTCGACGGTGTGACCACGCGCAAACTGGCCGCCCGGCTCGGCGTACAGTCGCCGACCCTTTACTGGCACTTCTCGAACAAGGCGGCGCTGGTCACCGCGATCGCCGAGGCGATTCTCGAGCAGCAGTTCCCCGAGCCGGCGCCGCCCGCGCCGGACGAGTGCTGGCAGGACTGGCTGATCGGCCTGGCCGGGCGGCTGCGGCGCGCGTTGCTGGCCCACCCGGACGGAGCCCGGATCATCGCGGCCTCCCAACTGTCCCTCAAGATGGCCGACATCTCCGAGCTGGCGATGAGCACGCTGGTCGGGCGGGGCATTCCCCTGCGGCAGGCGCGCCTGATCGTGTTGACGGTGTTGCGCTTCACCGTCGGCTACGTCCTGGAGGAACAGGCCGGCCGCCCCGACGCGGACGCCCTGGACGGCTTCGACATGGCCGCGTACGCCGCGGCGTACCCCACCGTGATGGCCGGTGTGGCCGAGTACTTCCAACCCGGCCGCACCGTCGACGACCTGTTCCGCGACTGCCTGGAACAGATCATCCATGGTCCTGCCGCGCGGTCCGGTCCCGCGTCCTGACCGGTCAGCCGCTCCGCAGGCGGGTGAGCTTCTCCGGCGTCTGCTGCCACGGCTCGCACGGCATGGTCATCGGTGGACGCCGCCGTGGCGGAGTCCGTTCATGAGGAGGGCGAACAGGCGATCGGCCTGAGCTGAGCTGTCGGGGGCGTCCTGTGCGGCCCAGGCGATAGCGCCGATCATCTTCATCACGTCCGCGTCGTTCGCGTCGGAGACGATCACGCCTGTCTGCCGCGCCCTCGCCAGCAACGCCGCTCCCGCCTCGAACAGCTGCGTGTGCCAGGTCGACACCGGGCCATCCTCGTGATTGAGGGCCGAGTCCATCACGGCGGCCGACAGGCCCCGATAGGTCAGGCCATGCCTGAGCACGGCACGCATCCAGGTGGACAGCGCGTCGAATTCGTCCTCGGCCGTCAGCAGCCGGTGGCCAAGGTCGACCAACTGGGCTATCTGCTCGGAGAGCACCGCCTCGACGAGATCCAGCCGCTTGGGGAAATGCCGGTACAGCGTCCCGCTGGCCACCCCTGCCCGCCGAGCGATCTCGTCCAGCGAGGCGTCCACGCCGAACTCGGCGAACGCGATTTTCGCCTGCTCGATCAGCTGCTCGTAGTTCCGCCGGGCGTCCGCACGTCTCGGACGCCCGGCGGCCGGCCGTGGATCGTGGCCTGCCGACACCATGCGCGCACCTCTCCTTGCTAACCGGGGACATGGTCCGTTACCGTGATCACATCGAACCGGACCATGCCTCACTTTACTGGTATGGATCAGCCAGAGCATGGAGGGCCGCCCCCAATGGCGCTGACGGAGCAGGACCGCATCGACATCACCGACCTGATCAATCTCCATGGCCACCTCACGGACGCCGGCAGGCTGGACCAGGCGAGCGAGCTGTTGACCCCGGATGTCACCTATGACCTGGACGACTTCGGCCTCGGCTCGTTGCACGGGACCGCGGCCATCCGTGAGGCCGCGCTCGCGTTGGGCAACGCCAACCCGGTCGGCCATCACGTCACCAACATCGTGATCACTCAGATCGACGACCGCTCGGCGCGTGTCCAGTCCAAAGGAATCGGCATCAAGGCCGACGGAACGGCCGGCAGTGTCGTCTACGACGACATCGTCACGCGCCGGCCCGACGGCTGGAAGATCGGCTACCGCAGGGTGACCGCCAGGCGAGCGGCACTCGGCGGGCGACAGGCCGGTCCACGTGAGGTTCTGGAGCGTTACCGCCAAGCCGCCATCAGCCAGTCCGCCGATGAACTGAGGCGCGTCTACGCCCTCGACGCGTCCCACGAGTTCCCGTTCACACTCCCCGGCCTGCCGTCCCGGCTCGCGGGCAGGGACCGAATCGTGAACTGGATAACCGCCGGGTGGAAGGATCACCGGCTGAAGTACGAGGGTTACCGCACCCTTGCCATCCACGACACCGGCGACCCAGAGACGATCGTCGTTGAGCAGGAAGCCCTCGGGACCAGTGTGACCACCGGCGACTTCGCGCTTCCCAACCTCGTTGTGCTCACCGTGCGCGACGGGCAGATCACCCGCCTGCGCGACTACGTCAACATCCCCGCAGCCACGGCCGCCATGGGACGGGATGTGTGAACGCGCCGCCGCTTTCCCGAAGACGCCTCCGCGGCCTTCGGAAAGCCGTCTCGGAGAACATGCGCTGCCGGCACGGACCCGCCTGATGTTGATCGCCCTGCCGGGCGTCGTCCGAATTGGTCCTCCGTGCGCCTGTGGAATCGGACCTTATCGAGGGTACCGATTCCTGTCAGCCTGAGTGGCATGAGAACGACAGCGACCCGCTTCGACGGCCGGCTCCTCACGCCTGGCGACGCCGGCTACGACACCGCCCGTACCGTGTGGAACGCCATGGTCGACCGGCGTCCACGCATGATCGTCCGCGCGGCGGGCGTCTCCGACGTGGTCGCCGCCGTGCGCCTGGCCCGGGAACTGGACCTGGAGATCGGCGTGCGCTGCGGCGGCCACAACGTCGCCGGCTTCGCCGTGCCCGACGGTGGTCTCATGATCGACCTGACGCTCATGGGGGGCGTGCGGATCGACCCGGTCCGTCGCCGGGCCCGGGTGCAGGGCGGCGCGCTGCTCGGCGCGCTCGACCGGGCGTCCCAGGCGTACGGCCTGGCGACCACCGCGGGCAACGTCTCGCACACCGGCGTCGGCGGGCTCACGCTCGGCGGCGGCATGGGCTGGCTGGCCCGTCAGTACGGCCTGGCCTGCGACAACGTCGTCTCCTACACGATGGTCACCGCCGAGGGGGACGTGGTGACCGCGAGCCGCAGCGAGAACCCCGACCTGTTCTGGGGCCTGCGCGGCGGTGGCGGCAACTTCGGCGTCGTCACCGAGTTCGAGTTCCAGTTGCATCGCGTCGGCACGCGGACGCTGGTCGCCGAGTTCGACTTCCGCGCCGAGGACGCCGTCCCGGTCATCGAGGGCTGGCGCGACCTGAACGCCGTCGCGCCCCGGCAGGCGACGTTCACCGCCGATGTCGGCAGCGGCCCCGCCGGCCCGATCGCCACGCTGGGGTTCGTGTGGGTCGGCGACCCGGCCGAGGGCCGCCGGCTGCTCCCCGCGATGCGGGCGCTCGGACGTCCCGTCGCCTCTCGGGTCACCACACCGTCGTACCTCGAACTCCAGCGGCGTGACGACTCCACCGGCGGTCACGCCTACCGCCGCTATTCCAAGGCGCACTACCTGCGGAGCTTTCCCACCGCGGCGATCGAGGCGTTCCTGCTGCGCGGCGCCGCCGACCTGAGCGCGAGCCCGGACCTGCCGGGCGTCGGCCTGCAGGCGCACGGCGGCGCGATCGCCGACGTTCCGGAATCGGACGCGGCGTTCGGTCACCGCGGCACGATGTTCGAGTTCGGGGCCGGCTGCCGCTGGAGCGACCCGGCCGAGGACGACGCCAGGATGGGTGCCGCCCGCGCCGCCGGCGCGTCGCTCGAGCCGTACGCGAGCGGGGTGTACGTCAACTCGTTGACGGCCGACGAGCTGGCCGATGGGCAGCACGGCGTGCGGCGGGCGTATCCGGCCGCGAAGCTGGCCCGGCTGACCGCGGTGAAGACCGCGTACGACCCGGCCAACGTGTTCCATCTGAACCAGAACATCCGCCCGGCATCCTGACGCGCAGCGCTTATGCGGGATCAGGGCTCCCGTACGTCTCTGATGGCCGTCGCCAGCAGCGCGACCCCCTCGGCGATGGCGGCCTCTCCGAGGGTGGCGTAGCCGAAGATGAGGCCACCCGGTCCGGTGCCGGCGATCCGGTAGGGGCCGACGCCGTGGATGGCGAGCCCGTGCCGGGCGGCGGCCGTCACCACCGCCGCCTCGTCGAGGCCGGGCGGGAGCCAGGCGACCACGTGCTGCCCGGCGGCGATTCCGGCCGGTTCCAGATCGGGCAGGTGGGTGCGCAGGGCGCCCAGCAGCGCGTCGCGGCGGCGGCGGTACACCGGACGCATCCGGCGCAGGTGGCGGTCGAACTCGCCGCGGGCGAGGAAGTCGGCGAACGTCAACTGGTCGATGACCGGCGAACCGCGGTCGGCGAGCACCTTCGCCGCGGCGACGTCGGCGACCAGATGGGGAGGCACCACCAGCCAGCCGAGCCGCAACCCCGGCGCGAGCGTCTTGCTGGCCGTGCCGCAGTAGACGACATGATCGGGCGCCAGGCCCTGCATGGCGCCCACCGGCGACCGGTCGTAGCGGTACTCGGCGTCGTAGTCGTCCTCGACCACGATCGCGCCGCGGCGTTCCGCCCAGCGGATCACCTCGGCCCGCGCCGCGGCGGACAGCACTCCTCCGGTGGGCCACTGGTGCGACGGCGTGAGCACGACCGCATCGGCGTCGGCTCGATGGAGGGCGTCGACCTGAACGCCGTCCGGCCCCACCGGGATGCCGACCACGTCCAGACCGGCGGCGCCGGCCAGCACCCGGGCGTCGTCGTTGGACGACGGGTCTTCCAGGGCGATCCGCCTGGCGCCGTGCCGGACGAGCACCTGGATCAGCAGCGAGATGCCCTGCCCGTAGCCGCTGCAGATCACCATGTTGCCGGGGACGGCCGCTGTGCCGCGCACCCGGTTGAGGTAGTCGCACAGGGTTTCGTGCAGTTCAGGCACGCCACGCCCGTCGAGGTAGGCGAACCGGTCGTTGGGCGTGGTGGTGAGCACGGTCCGGACCGAGCGCAGCCATGCGGCCCGCGGGAACTGTGAGACGTCGGTGCGCCCGTACCCGAAGTCGACCCTGCGGCCGGCACCGAGGCCGGCACCGAGGCCGGCACCGAGGCCGGCACTACGCGCGGCCGGCTGCGCCGTCGAAGCCGCGGAAGCCGCGGAGGCCGCGCCGGCCGGCGGCATCGACGCGGCGACCTGGGTGTAACCGCCCGATCGGCTGACGAGGTAACCCTCGGCGACGAGCTGCTGATAGGCCTCCACCACGACCCCGCGGGAAACCCCGAGCCCTGTCGCGAGGGTGCGGGTGGGCGGCAGCGACGCGCCCGCTCGCATCAGGCCGGCCCGGATGCGGGCGCGGATGGACGTCTCGATCTGCCGGTGCAGGGGCACCCCGGCGTCGCGGTCCAGCTTGATGAGCAGCTCGTCGGCCGGCCCGGAATTGGTCCTCACGCGCCCCACGGGATCGGACCCTACCGGCGTGTACCGATTCCTGCCAGGCCGAGTGACCTGCCGGCGCTGCGCCTACCCCAGGGTGGCGAGCAGGCGGTTGAGCGGGCTGTCCAGGCCGTACTTCTGCGCCAGCGCGACCAGCCTCTCGGGGTCGCGGGGCGCGGCGGGGAGGCTGACGTCGACGTCCGGCAGCGGCACGTCGTGGGCCACCCTGACCACGGCGGGGGCGACCTCCAGGTAGTCGCGGGCGGCGGCGAGCCTGGCCCGCGCGCCCGCCGGGAAGCCGTCGGCGCCGCCCTCGTCCAGCGCGGCGAGCAGCGCGGGGAGGGAGCCGAAGCGGGTGATGAGTGCGGCGGCCGTCTTCTCGCCGACGCCGGGGACGCCGGGCAGGCCGTCGCTCGGGTCGCCGCGCAGCGTCGCGAAGTCGGCGTACGCCCGGCCGGGGATGCCGTACTTCTCCCGGACGAAGGCCTCGTCGACGACCTGCAGGTTCCGGATTCCCCTTACTGTGTAAAGGGCCCGGCACGGCTTGTCGTCGTCCACGAGCTGGAACAGGTCCCGGTCGCCGGTGACGATGTCCACGGCCGTGCCGGCGGCGGTCGCGTACGTGCCGATGACGTCGTCGGCCTCGTAGCCGTCGACCCCGACGCGGGCGATGCCGAGCGCGTCCAGGACCTCCTCGATGACCGGCACCTGCGGGGCCAGTGTGTCCGGCACCTCCTCCTGGTCGCCGCTCGCCACCCGGTGGGCCTTGTACGACGGGATCGCCGCCACCCGGAACGCGGGACGCCAGTCGGCGTCCATGCACGCGACGATCTCCCGGGGCGAGTGCTGCCGGACCAGGGTGGCGATCATGTCGAGGAGCCCGCGCACCGCGTTCACCGGCATGCCGTCCGGCGAGGTCACCGAGTCCGGAACCCCGTAGAAGGCACGGAAGTACAGCGACGGGGTGTCGAGAAGCATCAGCACCCGACCATTGTCACGCCTGTCAGGCCGTGCGCGGGCCGTCTCCGGTCACCGCCACCGCCAGCAGGCAGGTGTCGTCCTCGGGGTTGGGGCCGCCGATCGCCTCCAGCAGGCGGTCGAGGCTCGCGTCGAGGTCGGCTCCGGTCGCGCCGGTCGAGGCGGCCGCCCGCATGACGAGCGACACCCCGGCCCCGATGTCACGCGAGCGTCGCTCCACGAGGCCGTCGGTGAACATCAGCAGCAGGTCGCCGGGCTCGAGGCGGACGTCGGCCACCCCGTACGGCAGGCTCGACGTCGCCCCGAGCACGACTCCCCTGGGCGCCCCGAGCTGGCGCACGCCCCCGCGGCGCACCAGGATCGGGGCGGGATGCCCCGCCTGTGCCCACGTGAAAAGGCGGGACGCCGGGTCGAAGTGGCCGCACACCGCGGTCGCGGTCGTGTCGTCCAGGCGCGTGAGTACCAGGGCGTTCAGCCACGACAGCAGCATGCCGGGGGAGGCCCCGGTCATGCTCAGGCCGAGCAGGGCGTGCCGCAGCTGCGCCATCTCCGCGATCGCGGGCAGGCCGTGCCCCGACACGTCGCCGACGGCGAGGAACATGCGGCCGTCCGGGAGCGGGGCCGCGTCGTACCAGTCGCCCCCGAGGCTCGACTCCCGGCCGGCCGGGACGTACCGGACCGCGATCCGGGCGTACGGCAGCTCGATCGAGGCGCCGGGCTCGGGCAGGATCGCCTCCCGCAGCGCCAGCGTGACGCGCCGTTCCTCGGCGGCGCGCTCCCGCGCCTCCTGTGTCTGCCGCCAGGACTCGGTCACCACCAGCTCCGCCCACCGCCGTCCGCCGGCGTCCGCGACCGTCTCCGGCACCCGCTCGGGGACGGGCTCCAGCAGCGCCGGAGGCGGTCCGTACTCGGCGGGTCCCGGCTCGGGCATGGCGACGCCCGAGGGCGCTCCGGCGGGAAGGGTGCCGACGGGGGTGGCGACGGGAGTCACGTCCGGGCTGTCCGCGGGGGGAAGGGCGGGCTTCGCGCCGCCCACTACGCCGACCATCTGTCTCGCTCTCGATGCCGCTCTTGCACTGTCGTGCGGACGATTCGTGATCGTCCTGACGCGGAGCGTAGCAGTAGTGCTTACCCCGAGGATTGGAATTCTTCTACGGCGTGGAATAAGCCGCTGCCTCTCGCGGCCCGCCCGCGTGCGTCTGTGCTAAGGGTCCCCCTGTACGCCATCGGGGTCCGGATCTCGTTAGATTGGGCGTCGTGACAACGACGTCTCCGGATGCCTCCGCCCTGTATCCCACGACCCGCCCGGCCGCCGTGCGCGAGGCCGCCGGCCGCGCCGGTCTCGACGCGCTGCTGCTGACGCCCGGCCCGGACCTGCGCTACGTCACCGGGTACGACGCCATGCCGCTCGAACGGCTGACCTGTCTCGTCGTGCCGGCGTCCGGCGAGCCGTTCCTGATGGTGCCGCGCCTCGAACTACCCGCCGCGGAGCACTCGCCCGCCTCCCGGCTCGGTGTCGAGTTCGTCGCCTGGGACGAGACCGACGACCCGTTCGCCGAGGTGGCCCGCCGCCTGGGCCCGGTCGCCCGGGTCGGGCTCGCCGACCGCATGTGGGCGCTGCAGTCGCTGCGGTTCCGCGCGGCGATGCCCGGCGCGGAGCAGACGCTGGCCGGCGACGTGCTGCGTGAGTTGCGGATGCGTAAGTCGCCCGCCGAGAAGGCGGCGCTGGCGGAGGCCGGGGCGGCCATCGACGCCGTGCACGCCCTCGTCCCCGGGCTGCTCAAGGCGGGCCGCACCGAGCGCGAGGTCGGCAGGGACATCGCCGAGGCGATCGTCGAGGCGGGGCACGCCCGGGTCGACTTCGTGATCGTGGGCTCCGGCCCGAACGGCGCGAGCCCGCACGCGGAGCTGACCGACCGGGTGATCCGGCCCGGGGAGCCCGTCGTCGTGGACATCGGCGGCACGATGCCGAGCGGCTACTGCTCCGACTCCACCCGGGTGTACTGCGTCGGTGAGCCGCCGGCCGACTTCGCGGCGTACTACGAGGTGCTCAGAGCCGCCCAGGAGGCCGCCTGCGCCCACGTGCGGCCCGGGGTGACCTGCGAGTCCGTGGACGCCGCCGCCCGCGAGGTGATCGCCGAGGCGGGGTACGGAGAGTACTTCGTCCACCGCACCGGGCACGGCATCGGCCTGGAGACCCACGAGGAGCCGTACATCGTCGCGGGCAACACCGAGGAGATGCGGCCGGGGTTCGCGTTCTCCGTCGAGCCCGGAATCTACCTGCCGGGACGTCACGGCGCCCGGATCGAGGACATCGTCGTCTGCGGCGAGACGGCGGGCGAGCGGCTGAACGGCACCACCAGGGAGCTCGTCGTCGTGTGATCGCCGAGATCGTCCCGCCCGCGCCACCCGGCGGTCACGACCGGCCCGGGTGGCGCGGGCGGGGCACATCCGGGAGTGAGACCGTTCCATCGCGGAAGGGGTCCGGCGGCGATTCCCCGGCCGGGTCCCGCCGCCGCTACCGTTGCTGGGGTGGAGGAGATAGATCGCCGCATCGTCACGCTGCTGGCGGCGGACGGCCGGATGAGCTTCACCGATCTGGCCAAGGAGACCGGGCTCTCGGTCTCCGCCGTGCACCAGCGCGTACGCAGGCTCGAAAAGCGCGGAGTGATCCGTGGATACGCCGCGCTCGTCGACTACGACGAGATCGGGCTTCCCCTCACGGCGTTCGTCTCGATCAAGCCGAACGACCCCTCCGCGCCGGACGACGCCCCGGTGCGGCTCAGCCATCTGACCGCGATCGAGGCCTGCCACAGCGTCGCGGGGGATGAAAGTTACATCCTCAAGGTGCGTGTCGCCTCGCCGCTCGGCCTGGAGGAACTGCTCCAGCAGATCCGCGCCTCCGCGAACGTCAGCACCCGCACGACGGTCGTCCTCAGTACGCCGTACGACTACCGCTCCCCGGTGCTCGGAAGAGAACCGGAGGCAGGAGCCGCCGAGGGGTGACCGGCCAAACCAGTCAAACGGCCCGCCAGGGTGCACAGTGGGACGACGTCGCGCCCGATGATGGAAAAGGGCGGGACGGCACGTAGAATCTGGCGGCCTATGCCACCATCTTCGACGGGCGAGCTGGCCCGGGAGCAGAAGTACGTCGCGGCGCTGTACGAGCGCCTCGACGTGCTGCGGGAACGCACGCGCGGGCAGCTCGACGCCGTGCTGGCCCAGGGGGCCTCCGGCACCCACCAGAACCGTTCGGAGCGCGACTCGTTCGCCGGCATGTACGCCCAGCGCCTCGCCCGTCTGTGGGCCGTGGAGCACGGCCTGTGCTTCGGCCGGCTCGACCTCGCCGAAGAGAACGAGAACGAGGCGGAAGAGAGCCACGCGGAAGAAGGCCGGGCCGGTGAGGGCCGGGCCGACGAGAGGCGGCTCTACATCGGCCGCATCGGCCTGTCGGACGACGACCAGCACCGGCTGCTCATCGACTGGCGGGCCCCGGTGGCGCAGCCGTTCTACCGGGCCACCCCGGCCGCCCCGATGGGCGTCACCCGGCGGCGCCACCTGCACAGCCGGGGCCGCACGGTCACCTCGATCGACGACGACCTGCTCGACCTCGACCGCATCAGCGACGCCGACCGGGCCACGCTGAACGGCGAGGCGGCCCTGCTGGCCGCGCTCGGCGAGAAGCGCACCGGCCGGATGCGCGACATCGTCGCGACGATCCAGGCCGAGCAGGACAAGATCATCCGCAGTGACCTGAACGGCGTGCTCGTCGTCCAGGGCGGGCCGGGCACCGGCAAGACCGTGGTGGCCCTGCACCGCGCGGCCTACCTCCTCTACACCTACCGGGAGCGGCTGGAACGCCGTGGCGTGCTGATCCTCGGGCCCAACCTCACGTTCCTGCGCTACATCGAGCAGGTGCTGCCGTCCCTCGGCGAGACCGACGTGCTGCTGTCCACGGTCGGCGAGCTGTACCCGGGTGTCACCCCGGGCAGGCGGGAGTCCGCCGAGGCCGCCGCGGTCAAGGGCCGGGGCGCGATGGCCCGCGTGATCGAGCGGGCCGTGCGGGAGCGCCAGCGGATGCCGCGCACGCCCGTGGAGATCAGGCTGGACAAGTTCACCCTCTCCCTGGACCGGCAGACGCTGGAGGCGGCCCGCTCGAAGGCCGGCCGCTCGCGCCGCCCGCACAACCAGGCGAGGGCCGTGTTCGTCCGGCACCTGCTGACCGCGCTCACCCGGCAGGCGGCCCGGCACCTCGGGCGGGGCTCGCTCGACGAGGCCGACTTCGCCGACCTGCGCGAGGAGCTGCGCACCGAGGAACCGGTGCGGGTGGCGCTCAACCGGCTGTGGCCCTACCTCACGCCCCAGCAGCTGCTGATCGGCCTGTTCACCGACCGCGGCCGGATGGCCGCGGCGGGACTGGACGCGCGGGAGTGCGACCTGCTGCTGCGCGAGCCGCCCAGGACGGGCGAGAGGCCCGGGGACGGGCGCGGCGAGAAGGCCGGAGACAAGCAGGGCGAGAACTGGTGGAGCGAGGCCGACGTGCCGCTGCTCGACGAGGCCGCCGAGCTGCTCGGCGACATCGACGAGGGTGTGCTGCGCGCGGCGCGCAGGGCCGAGCAGGAGCGCGAGGAGCGCATCGCCTACGCCCGCGAGGTGCTGGAGCTGACCGGCCTCGCCGACGTGATGGACGCCGAGCGCTTCGCCGAGCGGCACCAGGCCGACGACCCCTACCTCACCACCGCCGAGCGGGCCGCCCGGGACCGTACGTGGGCCTTCGGCCATGTGATCGTGGACGAGGCGCAGGAGCTGTCGGAGATGGCCTGGCGGATGGTGATGCGCCGCTGCCCGAGCCGGTCGATGACGATCGTCGGGGACATCGCGCAGACCGGGTCGGCCGCGGGCGCGGCGAGCTGGGGCCGGGTCCTCGACCCGTACGTCGCGGGCCGCTGGCGCGAGGAGCGCCTCACCGTCAACTACCGCACCCCGGCCGAGCTGATGGAGGTCGCCGCCCGCGTGCTCCAGCTCGTCGGCCCCGACCTCAAGGCGCCGGAGTCGGTGCGGGAGACCGGGGAGCGGCCGTGGGCTCTGCCGGTCGCCTCCCTGGCCGAGACGGGCCCGCTGGCCGCGGCCGAGGTGGTCGAGGAGGGCCGCGTCGTGGTGATCGTCCCGGCGGGCATGGCGGCGGAGATCGGGGAGATCGTCCGCTCGGCGGTGCCGGGCGCCGCCGTCGGCACGGGCCCGGCCGCGCTGGACGCGCCGGTCGCGGTGCTGCCGGTCGCCGAGGCCAAGGGGCTGGAGTTCGACGCGGTGATCGTGGTCGAGCCGGGGCTGATCCTGCGTGAGTCGTCCCGCGGGCCGAGCGACCTCTACGTCGCCCTCACCCGCGCCACGAGCCGTCTCGGCGTCGTCCACAGGGGTGAGCTGCCGCAGGTTCTGGAGGGACTGGGACGGCGCTGATCCAGGCCCCCTTCCCACCTGCGGAAACGTGGTGTCTGCGCTGGTCAGGGAGTGGTTGACAACTGCGCTGAGGTCGGTAGTTTGCTGCGCAGTCCAGCACGGGACTGACCGGTTGGCCGTACTGTGGCGCCGTCGGCTCCTGCGTCGATGGCGGAGCGTGGCTCCCGGGCCTGACCTGGGGATACCTCCGTCAGCACACCAGGCGTAGAGCCGCGTCCCGCCTAGGCGGGGCACCCCAGCCGGCCGGGGGGTTGGACCCAGGAGGGGCCCGGGCGCCCAGTAGACAACGGAGCTCCGCGCCCGCCGCCGACGGGACGGAACCGGTCCGAAGGGCGCCCGGGACCCCTTACCCCCTCTCCTCTTCGCGAAGATCACCACTGTGGCGGCCGTAGAGTGGCCGGGGCTCGGTTTGGCGGGCTCCGGAGTCGTCTGCGACGCTGGACCTCGGTGAGTACGGGCAGGCGTGGCACCGGCTCGCGGCAGGTCATCGGGCACACGACAGATGCCCCGGTGCTGGGAAGAGGCGAGGAGAGACCGCTCCGTGGCAGTGAAGACGGCGCAGGAGCCGGCGGCGGCCGCCTCCCGCGCGGGCTCGTGGCGGGTGCCGGAGGCACCGGCCCGCCTCGCCGCATCCGTCGCGGGCGGCGTACTGCTCTATCTGGCCTTCCCGCCGCTCGGCTGGTGGTTCTGCGCCCCGCTGGGCGTGGCGCTGCTCGCCCTCGCGCTGCGCGGCGCCCGACCGCGCCGGGCCGCCTGGATCGGGTACGCGGGCGGGCTCGCGTTCCTGCTGCCCGCGCTGGCCTGGGTCCGTCCCATCGGGGACGACGCCTGGCTGGCCCTGGTGGGCGTCGAGAGCCTGTTCTGGGCGGCGCTGGCCGTCGCGGCCGCGCTCGTGATGCGGCTGCGCCTGTGGCCGCTGTGGGTCGCCTGCCTGTGGGTGGTGCAGGAATGGGCCCGGGGACTGTTCCCCGTCGGCGGCTTCCCGTGGGCGCGGCTGGCCTTCAGCCAGGGCGAGTCGCCGTACACGGGCTTCGCCGCCCTGGGCGGCGCGCCGCTTGTAACTTTCACTGTGGCCCTCACAGGCGCGCTGGTCGCCGCGCTGGTCAGAGGGCGTCCGCCGAGGTGGCGCGCGGACCGGGTGGTTGCCGGAACGTTCCTCGCCGCGATAGCCGTACCAGTGCTGGGGCTGATCGTGCCCCGGCCCGGCGACGAGGGCAGGACTGTGCGGATCGGGGTCATCCAGGGCAACGTCCCTGGGCGGGGGATGAACTTCCTCGGCGACGAACCCGCTGTCGTGCTGCGCAACCACGCCGACGAGACGCACCGCATGGCGCAGGCCGTACGCGCCGGGACGCTTCCGCGCCCCGACATCGTGGTCTGGCCGGAGAACTCCACCGACATCGACCCCTACGACAGCGCGTACGCCCGGGAGGTCATCGACTCGGCGGTCAAGGACGTCGGCGTGCCGGTCCTGGTCGGCGCGGTCGTCAAGATCGGGGCCGAGAACCGGGCCACCCGTGGCGTGGTCTGGGACCCGGTCACCGGCCCCGGCGCGTACTACGACAAGCGGCGGCTGGTGCCGTTCGGGGAGTACACCCCGTTCAAGGACCTGTTCCTGGCCCTGTCGTCGCGGGCCAACCTGGTCGGCCGGCAGTCCGTCGCGGGCGACCGGCCGGGCGCGCTGCGGATGGGGCCGGTCACGATCGGCGCGGTGGAGTGCTACGAGGTCGCGTTCGACGGCACGGTGCGCGACGCGGTGCTGGCCGGCGGCACGCCCCTGGTGGTGCAGACCAACAACGCCAGTTACGCGCTCACCAACCTGCCCCCGCAGCAGCTCGCGATGTCGCAGCTGCGCGCGGTGGAGTTCAACCGCGCGGTGGTCACCGCGGCGACGACGGGGATCTCCGCGTACGTCGGCCCGGACGGCCGGGTCGGCTGGCGGACCGGTGAGCTCGTGGCGGGCATGAACGTGCTGGACGTGCCGGTCAGGACGCAGAAGACGGTGGCGGCAAGGGTAGGTGCGCTACCGGAGTGGGTTTTGGTACTCATGGGAGCCGGAGCGACGGTGGCGGCCGTCTCTGGGGCCATCTCTGGGCGGAGGAGAAGCTGATGGAGCGGACCCCAGGGCGGGTGCTCGTTATCGTCCCCACGTACAACGAGCGGGAGAACCTCCCGTTGATCACGCGGCGGCTGCGAGAGGCGCTGCCCGACGTCCACCTCCTCGTCGCCGACGACAACAGCCCGGACGGCACCGGCCGGATCGCCGACGAGCTGGCGGAGCGGGACGACCACGTCCACGTCCTGCACCGGACGAGCAAGCAGGGGCTGGGCGCGGCCTACATCGCCGGGTTCCGGTGGGGCCTCGCCGAGGGCTACGACGTGCTGGTCGAGATGGACGCCGACGGCTCCCACCAGCCCGAGGAGCTGCACAAGCTGCTCGACGCGGTGGCCGACGGCGCCGACCTGGCCATCGGCTCGCGCTGGGTGCCCGGCGGCAAGACCGTCAACTGGCCGGCCTCGCGCGAGTTCCTGTCCCGGGGCGCGAACACCTACGTCAGGCTGGTCCTCGGCATCCCGGTCCGCGACGCCACGGCGGGCTTCCGCGCCTACCGCGCGGCCACCCTGGAGAAGATCGAGCTGGACGGCGTCGAGTCGCAGGGCTACTGCTTCCAGGTGGACCTCACGCTCCGGACCGTGCGGCAGGGCCTGCGGGTGACCGAGGCGCCGATCACGTTCGTCGAGCGCACCGTGGGCAGCAGCAAGATGAGCCGTAAGATCATCCTTGAGGCGTTCTGGCGCGTCGCCCTCTGGGGTATCGCCGGCCTGGGGGAGCGGTTTCGCCCACGGCGATAGGCGCGGGGGAGATCCCCAGGAACCCCGGCGGGCGCGGGGACGTTGACCGCAACGTACGGGTGCCGGGGTGAGTGGGGCGAGAAATGGTGCGGATCGGGCTGTTCCTGGGGTTCCTCGTGGTGCCCGTCCTGGAGATCTGGTTTCTGATCCGGGTGGGCAGCGTGATCGGCGGGTGGCAGACGGTCGCCCTGCTCATCGCCGACAGCCTCGTCGGGGCCTGGCTGGTGCGCCGGGAGGGACGGCGGGCGTGGGCCGCGTTGCGCAGCGCCGTCGAGTCGGGGCGGATGCCCGACCGTGAGCTCGCCGACGGCGCGATGATCGTGGCCGGCGGCACCCTGCTGCTGACCCCCGGCTTCCTCAGCGACGTGTTCGGGTTCTTCCTGATCCTGCCGTTCACCCGGCCGATCGCCCGGCGGTGGCTGTCGTGGTTCCTCGGCCGCCGGGTGCGGTCGCTCGCCGCCCGCTCGCCGTACGCGCCGCTGTTCGGCCAGGTGGAGTCCGACCCGGCGGGATTCGGCCCCGCGGGGTCCGACCGGGCACGGTCCGGTCAGGCAGGGTTCGGTCAGGCAGGGTTCGGTCAGGCGCGGTCCGGTCGCACGGAAGGCTCCCGCAACAGGGTGGTGCGCGGCGAGGTGATCGAGGAGGACCCCTTCCCGGCCCCCGGCGACGGCCGCTCGCACTGACCCGAGCCCCGGCCCAAGACGCCTCGCCACCGCGTTCCGGCCCCGGCCTTGGTCGACGCAGTGGGCCGACGCGGCGGGGGAGCCCTGCGAGTGCCCGGCGACGGCCGGTCGTACTGCCCTGGCTCGCTTCGCCGGGGCCGTCCCAGCCCCGGCACGAATCGACGCGGTGGGTCCGACGCGGTGGGTCCGATGCGGTGGGTCAGACGCGGTGGGGCTCCGGGCACGCCGCTGCCCCGGCGGCGGAGGCACACCGGGGCAACGGGGCTGGTGACGGGCGGATGCCCGTTCAAGGAGCCGGGATCGGCGGCCGGATCAGAGGCCGGGGCCCCGATGATCGCGGTCCCGCTCGGCGTCCGGATCCTCGTAGCGGTCGCGGGTCTTCGCGTCGGTGCCGAAACGCTGCCCGGCGCGGATGTCCGGATCGGCGTCGAAGCGCTTCTCGGCGCGGGTCTCGGCGTCGCCGACGAACCGTTCCCCGGAGCCGCTCACGGGGTCGCCGCCCTCGAACCGCTCCTTCGACCTGGTCGCCGGGTCGTCCATGTCGTACGGCTCGCTGGAGGAGACGCCGGTGTCGCCGCCGCCGAAGAGCTCGCCGGAGCGGGTCGCCGGGTCCCGCGGCGCGAGCGGCTCACCGGGCCGGGTGCCGGGGATCTCGGCGTCCAGCCGGTCCATGGAGCCGAGCGACGGGTCGTCGGTGCCGTACCGCTCCCCGCGACGGGTCACCGCGTAGTCCGTCCCCGTACCGGCGTAGTCCGTGCCGTCGCCGGCGCGGTCCGCGGTCTCGCCGGGGTGGCCCAGGCGCTCACGCTCGCGGCGCCCGCCGCTGTCGGCCCAGCCGGTCAGGCTGCCGGGCTCGTTGGCGCGTTCCCAGGCCTCGTCCCAGCCCATGTCGTAGTGGCGGTAGAGCAGGCGCTCCTGCTCGGCGGACAGGTGCCCGCCCTCGTCCAGGTCGACGTCGGGGGCGTTCTTGACGTGCTCCTTGTCGTACGGAACCTCGATCCCGCCGGCCGTCACGTTCGCCTCGTGGAGGGGAACGAAGGCCTCCTTGGTGTGCAGCAGGCCGGTCTTCACGCAGAGCCACTTCGGCAGGCCGGTCGCGTCGTCCAGGAAGACGTGCGCGACGTCGCCGATCTTGTCGCCGTTCGAGTCGTGGACCGGGTGGTCGAGCACCATGGGGATCTGCTCGTGGGTGATCACGTGCTTCTCCTTGTCTCTCGCTTGATCGGTCTCTTTTCTCGCTACCGCCGATCGGCCGGCGAAAACCACTCCCGCGGAAAAACACGGGCGGCCGCGTCTCCGCCGTACCCGTTCTCCGTCCGCGTCTGCCCAGGTCAACGGTGACCGCCGCGGCACGGGATCCGGCGGAAAATTCGTCGTCCCCCGTCCCGGGCGGTGGCCGCCTCCGTCAGTGCCCTTCCCAGGGGCCGAGGTCGTCCTCCTTCCATTCGAGGCGATCGGCCACGCCGAGCACGCCGTTGGTCCGCTCGACCATCCGGGTGAGGACCCGCGCCTGCGAGCGGCGTCCGACGGCGCCGGTGAGGGTCACGACCCCGTTCTCGACCGACACCTCGACGCCCGACAGGTCGGCCCACAGGCAGGTGCCGACGATGTCCTCGCGTACCTCGCGGGCGATGTCGGCGTCGCCGCGGGCGAGGACCTTGAGCAGGTCGTGGCGGCTGATGATGCCGACGAGCACGTCCTCGTCGTCCACGACCGGCAGGCGCTTCACACCGTGCTCGCTCATCAGGCGGGCCGCGCTGACCACGCTGGTGTACGGCCGGGTGGTGACCGCGGGCGCCGACATGAGTTCGGCCGCGGTCACGCCACGGGCCCGCTCCTGGGTCCGTACGGTCCCGTGGCCCACGGCCTCGCGGAGACGGGCGCGCAGGGGCGGCCGGTAGCCCTCGCGGTAGAACTGCTCGCGGAACTCCTCCTTGCGCAGCAGGTCGGCCTCGGAGACCAGGCCGATGACGTGCCCCTCGCCGTCCACGACGGGCACCGCGCTGACTCCATGGGCGATCATGATCTCGGCCACGTCGCGGAACGGCGTGCTGCCGTTGACGGAGGCGACCTCACTCGTCATGACGTCCCGCACCTTCATGTGCATGACCGGCTCCTTCCGGACGGGTCCCTTCATCTCCCATCGCATCGCGCCGCGGACCGGGCGCGAAGGGACCGACGACCCTCCCGGCCGGGCCCTTCGCCACCACCCCGCCGCCCGTCCGGCCATCCGTCCAGCCGCTGACGCGCCCGCCCCGGAGCCGCGGATCGGTGGCCGAAAGTCCCGTCCACTCGGGACCTTCACCGCTCACCCGCGGGAACGCGGGCGGGGCACGCTGGCATGGAGAGACGGGAGGCGTCGTCATGACGGCGAAGGTGAAGGATGTCATGGGCAGGGTGGCCATCGCGGTGCGGATGGACGCGTCGTTCGCGGACCTCGTCGCCACCATGCGGCGGTTCGGAGTGGGCGCGGTCACCGTCATCGACGCCGACCGGCGCCCGGTCGGGGTGGTCTCCGAGGACGACATGCTGCTGAAGGAGATCGACCTGGGCGAGCGCGTCTTCAGCGGTCCGCGCCGGCGCGTGGAGCAGCGCAAGGCGGCGGGCGCGAACGCCGGGCAGATCATGACGCGGCCGGCGATCACGGTGACGGGCGGCACCCCCGTGCGCGACGCGGCCCGGCTGATGCACCGCAACCGCGTGAAGCAACTCCCGGTGATCGACGCGGTGAGCGGCCGCATCGTGGGCACCGTGCACCAGGGCGACCTGCTGCGCGTGTTCGCGCGGCCGGCGGCGGAGATCCGGGCCGAGATCGAGCGGGTCGTCGACCGGATGGATCTCGACTTCGGCGACCTCGACGTCGACGTCTCCGGCGGAGTGGTGACGATCAAGGGGCAGGTGCCCCGCAGGTCGGCCGTCAAGCCGCTGCTGCACGCCGTCCGCCGGGTCGAGGGCGTCGTCGAGGTCGACGCCGACGACCTCGCCTTCCTCGTCGACGACCTGCTCATCGCGCCGCCGCTGCTGTAGCGCGGCGCGCGGCGGCACGCCGCGGCGCTTCGAGGCCGGGCGGTACGCGCCCTGTGAGAGGGAAAGATCGTGAACACTCGGACATCTGAGGGGATCGCGCAGGCGGCGCGGGAGGCCGTGGAGGCCGCCCTGTGGGCGCCCTCGATCCACAACACCCAGCCCTGGACGTTCGCCGTCTCCGGCGACGAGATCAGCCTGCGCGCCGACCCGGACCGGAGGCTGCGCGTCTCCGATCCCACCGGTCGGCAGATGACCATCAGCTGCGGCGCCGCGCTGTTCAACGTGCGGATCACGCTGATGGCGCTCGGGTACGAGCCCGAGGTGCGCCGGCTGCCCGATCCGGAGGGTCCGATGCTGCTGGCCACGGTGCGGGTGCGGCCGGGGCGCGAGCCGGGCGAGCACACCCGCCTGCTGTACGGGGAGGTCCAGCGCCGCCGCACCCATCGGGCCGGGTTCACCGCGCTGCCCATGCCCGACCCCCTGACCGACGCGCTCGTACGGGAGGCCGCGGCCGAGGGGGCGCACCTCGCGCCCGTCAGGTCGGACGCTCCGGCACGGGTGCTCGCCGCGCTCACCGGGGCCGCCCAGGACGTGCAGGCGCAGGACCGGCAGTTCGTGCTCGAACTCATGCGCTGGGCCCGGCCTCCGGGCAGCGCGCGGCGCGACGGCGTGCCGGTGGCGGGCTACCCGACCGATCCCCGGCGGACCTACCCGCAGCACTTCGCGTCCCGCGACTACAGCAGGGGAAACGAGTGGGGGGCGGCCACCGAGGAGCGGGTCTCCACCTCGACCGGCCTCGTGGCGCTGCTCTGCACGCCGGGCGACGCCCGGGAGGACTGGCTGATCGCGGGGGAGGGGTTGCAGCGGATGCTGCTGCACGCCTCCGCGTACGGCGTGAGCGCCGCCTTCCACACCCAGGCGCTGGAGATGTGCGAGCTGCGCGAGTTCATCCGCAGGCACCTGTGCTCGGGCGAGGCGCCCCAGATGATCATGAGGATGGGGTTCGTCCTCGACGAGAGCGAAAGCGTCCGGCGCACCCCTTCCGACGTCCTGGAGTAAGCTCCGCCGAGCGCCGAGCGCCGAGCGCCGAGCGCCGAGCGCCGAGCGCCGAGGCTCGCCGGCGAGAATCCCGGCAAGCCGCACAGGCCGCTCGACCGTCCGGTACGCCGGCACGGCGGCACGCCGGAGAGCCGACGCCCTGCTGAGACCTGGTTCACCGATCCGGCTCACCCCGGGTGCACCCCGCGACGCGAGTCGCTTCCTTCTCCCTCCGGTCCGCATCAGCGGCACACCTGGTTCGCGGGCCGGGATCTCCTCACTTCCGGGTGGCTCGCGCGTGCGTGGAAGGCGGAGCCGTGGGCAGTGGACGCGGACCGCCGGCCCGCCCGAGATCCCGCCCACGCCGTCTGGTTCCGCCGGACTCCCGGCAGCGGCCCTCAGGCTCACTCTGGGGGACGCTCCGGGGGGCACTCTCCTGGGAGCCGACGGTGGCGCGAGAACCATGCCTGGGAGGTGTGCCATGAGATCGATCGCCGTCTGGGTCGTTGCGGGGCTGCGTCGTTACCGGCCCGACCGCAACCCGTTGCGCCGCCGGTCGGACCGGGTCGAGGCGGGGTTCGTGGCGGCCGCGCTGGTCGCCGTCCTCCTCGCGGTGTGGCCGGCCGCGCTGGCCGCCCGCGCGGCGTACGGCGGCGGGCCCGCGGCAGGGCCGGGGGCGCGGCACCTGGTCGAGGCGACGCTGACGGGCGAGGTCACCGCGAGCGCGGCCGACGCGCACGTCCTGCTGGGGGCGACCGAGGCGCGCTGGACGCTGCCGGACGGCGGGGTCCGCGAAGGCATGGTTCCGGCGGCTCTCCTGCTGCGGGACGGGCCTCGGGCCCGGCTGTGGATCGACGGTCAGGGCAGGCCGGTCGCGCCGCCGCCGCATCGGGCCGAGATGACCGCCAGGGCGGGGCTCGCCGCCTCCGGCGTCATGGCCGCCGCGGTCGCACTCGCCGCCGCCTGCCTCGTTCTGACGCGGCGGCGACTGGACCGCGCCCGATACCGGGAGTGGGACGCGGCCTGGGCGGACGCCGACCAGCGGTGGCGCAGGCACCGGATCTGACCGGCGGAGCCGGTGGGGCGACCACCGGCCGCCGTCGTGGTCACCGCATGAACTGGCAGACGTCGCCGCCGCCGTAGGCGTTCTGCACGTTGTTCTGCCCGGCGTTGGTGACGGTGCTCTGCTGCGGGCCGCCCAGGAAGGACGGCGTGTAGACGCCGAGGAGGTTCTGGTTGTACCGGCCGTTGCCGGACCGGTAGGCCCTCACGTGGGTCCGGGAGCCCCGGGCCACCTGCCGTACGCTGTGGCCGTGTTTGGCCGCGGCCGCGCGCGGCCGGTGGCGGTGCGCCGTGGCGGCGTCCGCCGGAGGCGGCACCGCGAGGGTGACCGCGGCCGCCGCGGCGGCCAGCAGCGCGGCCAGGCCGAGGCGCAGGACCGGCGGGACCGGTTCGGATCGGAGAGCTTCCGTGCGGAGAGGAGCCACCGGAGAACCCCCTATCAAATCCGGTGCTAAGCGAACAGATGCGGCATAAGTTCCGTACCCGCACTATTGGGGCCTGACATGCGTCTTGGGGAAGCGGAGAACCGGAAATTACCCGCGTGACGGCGATTCGCCGCGTCAGCCGGGGCGCTCCTGCCCCTTGCCCGACGCCGCCGCCCGACGCCGCTGCCCGAGCCCGCTGCCCGAGCCCGCTGCCCGAGCCTGCCGCCCGGCCTCGGCGGCCCGTAGGGCGGGCAGGCCCGCGCGGAGCCGCCAGGACCAGGTGACCGGTTCACTTCGACTCGACCGTGCCCAGCGGATCGGGCATGCCGTTCAGCGCGGCGATCGCGTCGCTCCAGGCGGAGTCGCCGGGATAGAGCGTGGTGCGGAGATAGGCCCAGACGAGCGCCCGCAGCGCGGCGACGCGCTCGGGGTTCTCGTCGGTCGTCTCCGCCGCGTCGTACATGCCGACGCCGCCGAGGCCGTGCTCCGCCCCGGACAGCGTCAGCAGGCTCTTGGGGCCGGGGCTCAGGTGGTACGCGTCGGCGCGCCAGTCCTCGCGATCGGAGAACGCCGGGTTCCGGTCGTTCTCGCCGACGACGACGAGGGCGGGCGTGGTCATCGCGGTGAAGCCGGTGGTCCTCAGAACCGGATAGTGCGCGGCCGCGAACGCGGCGAGGTCCTCGCCTCCGCCCGGCGGGGCCATGAGCACCCCCGCCTTGACGCGGGGGTCGGAGAGGTCCACCGGCGTCCCGCCGGCCGGATCGGCGACCCCCTGGCCACACAGCAGGCCTACCGTGTGCCCGCCCATCGAGTGCCCGGCCGCGGCGATCCGGCTGTGGTCCAGGCGTCCGCCGAGTCCCGGTACGGCGGCCTCGATCTGATCGAGGTGATCCAGGATGTGGCGCATGTCCTCGGCCCGGGACCGCCAGTACAACGGCGCCTCCGGGTCGTCCGACTCACGCAGACCCAGCGTCATCGAGTCCAGGTGGGTGGGCTGGATCACGACGAAACCGTGAGCGGCCCAGAAGTCCGCGAGGGGGCCGTAGCCGTGCAGGGAGGACACGAAGTTCGACGGCCCGTGGCCGTGCGACAGGAGGATCACGGGCAGGTCGCTCCCACTGGCGGGCGCGGAGACCTTGATCCGCAGATCGACGGTCCGGCCCGGGACCGGCAGCACGACAGGGCTGAAGGTCATGACAGGCGTGGGATCGCCGACGGGAATACCGGCGGCTTCGGTGAACGGCGCGCTCACAGGTCCTTCTTCCAAGAGGTTCGTCGCGGTTTTCCGGCCGGTGCGGAGTGGGACCGGCCGCGAGGGTCGTGGTCAGGCGGCGGCGCGTTCGGTGACCGGCCGGCGCCGGAGCTCCGGGCGCAGCAGGGCCGGGGGCAGGTAGGCCTGGTCGAGCGTGCCGACGTCGGTGCCGGGCGGGACGATCTCGTCGATCTGGTCGAGGATCTCGTCGGTGAGCGTGACGTCGACGCCCGCGAGCAGGTCGTCGAAGTGCTCCATCGTGCGCGGCCCGATGATCGCGCTGGTCACGCCGGGATGGGCGATCGCGAACGCCATCGCGAGGTGGGTCATCGGCAGGCCCGCCTTCTCGGCGATCGGGATGAGCCGTTCGACGGCGTCGAGCCGGCGCTCGTCGTTGAGGTGCCGGAAGAGGCTCGCGCGGCGCAGGTCGTTGTGCTGTCCCCTGCGGACGCGGCCGGTGAGCAGTCCCTGCGCGAGCGGGCTCCACACCAGCGTGCCCATCCCGTGGCGTTGCGCGACCGGCAGCACCTCGGTCTCGATGGCGCGGTTGAGGATCGAGTAGGGCGGCTGCTCGGTGTGGAACCGTTCGAGGCCGCGCCGCTCGGCGACCCACTGCGCTTCGACGATGTCGGAGGCGGGCATCGTGGACGATCCGATCGCACGGACCTTCCCGCTGCGGATCAGGTCGGTGAGCGCGGAGAGGGTCTCCTCGATGTCGGTGTCGGGGTCCGGCCGGTGGATCTGGAAGAGGTCGATGTGGTCCGTCCGCAGCCGGCGCAGCGAGTTCTCGACCGCGATCATGATCCAGCGCCGCGAGGCGCCCTGCTGGTTGGGATCGTCGCCCATCGGGCGGCTCATCTTGGTCGCGAGGACGACGTGGTCGCGACGTCCCTGGAGCGCTCTGCCCACGACCTCTTCTGAGTCGCCGTAGACGTCGGCGGTGTCGATGAAGTTGATCCCCGCGTCGAGCGCCTTGTGGATGATGCGGATCGAGTCGCCGGGGTCGGGATTGCCGAAGGACGTGGCGAACATCATCGCCCCGAGGGCGAAGGGGCTGACCTTGATGCCGGTGCGGCCCAGGGGTCGGTAACGCATTGCGTCTCCCGTGATGGCGAGTGGGTGGCAGAGACCGGGCGGCGGCCGCCGGTTGTGCGGGCCGGGGCTGCAGGCCGGGGATGTGAAGCCCGAGGCGGAGGACGCCAGGGCGTGCCGTATCCTGAAGCAAAGCGGAACGGCTTTCCGGAAACGACTATACGGAATGGCTTTCCGGTTACGCAAGCGAAGGAGGGGCGTGGTGGAGAACACGGCGCCGGCCGGACCCGGCAGCACGGACGGCACCGCAGGCGGTTCCACGGGCGGTTCCACGGGCACCGGCGCGCCCGGGCGCGTGCCCCGTCGGCTGCGGGCCGACGCGCAACGCAACATCGACTCCCTGCTCACGGCGGCGAAAGCCGTCTTCGCCACCTCGGGCGTGGACGCGCCCGCGAAGGAGATCGCCGATCTGGCCGGCGTCGGAGTCGGCACGCTGTACCGGCACTTCCCGCAGCGCTCCGACCTGGTCAAGGCCGTGTTCCAGCGAGAGGTGGACGCCTGTGCCGAGGCGGCCCCGGTGCTGATGGAGGAGCACGACCCGGGAGAGGCGCTCGCCCGCTGGCTCCACCGGTACACCGAGTTCGTCGCGACCAAGCGAGGACTCGCCGCCGCCCTCCACTCGGGCGATCCGGCGTTCGACGCCCTGCCCGGCTACTTCCAGGGGCGTCTCGGACCCGCACTCGGATCTCTGCTCGACGCCGCGGCGGCGAGCGGCGAGATCCGCGCCGACGTCAGCCCGGAGGACCTTCTCTACGCCGTCGCCAACCTGTGCCTGCCCGTGGCGGGCGAGGGGGCGGCCTTCAGCCGGCGCATGGTCGGACTGCTCGTCGACGGGCTACGTTATGGCGCCGATGCGAGCCGGGCTCACTCTTGAGCGCTTGGATCGGACCTTTTCCTTCCCATATGTCGGATATTAGGTAAAAACTGGGCCCCTGCAACCCCATAACCCTTCTTGTCGTATATGCCTAAAGAAGAGATAGGGGTACGGGGCATTCTGATGCGGACTAAGCGAATCTCGGTGTGGGCGGTGGCGAGCGTGCTGGTGTGCGCGGCCGCCGCCGCGACGATGGAACGACGCGCGCGGAAGGCCCTCGCCGCGGAGTGCGACCGGCTGCGCTGGTTCGCCGCCGACCTGTCGCACGAGCTGCGCACCCCGCTCACGGCCGTACGGCTGGAGCTGGAGGACGCCGCCCAGGACGCCGAGGCCGACGTCGCGTCGCTGACCGGGCGCCTGCTGCCCAGCCTCGACCGGGCGGAGGCGGTGGTGACGAGCATGCTGCTGCTCACCGGGCGGCAGGCCGGCGAGGAGGGGCGCGAGCTGGTCGACCTGAGTGACCTCGTCGGCCGGGAGGTCGCCTCGCGCCGCGACCCTCACCCGGTCACGGTCCGCCTGTCCGGGCAGGTCAACGTCAGCGCCGTACGCGAGCAGATGCGTCAGGTGCTCACCAACCTGCTGGACAACGCCCAGCGGTACGCCCGCCGCGGTGTGGTGGTGGAGGTGTCCCGGCATGACGGGATCGCGCGGATGCTGGTGGACGACGACGGGGACGGCGTCCCCGAGGCCGACCGGAGGTGGGTCTTCCAGCGGTTCACCCGGGCCGGCGGCCACCGCGGCCACGACGGCGGCGGGCTCGGGCTCATGATCACACGGGTCATCGCCGAGGCCCACCGCGGCAGCGTCGAGGTCGAGGAGGCGCCGTCGGGCGGCGCCCGGTTCGTGCTCCGCCTGCCCGCCGCCTGACAGGCCCTTCCGGCCGTCCGACAGAGTCCTTGACAGGGCCCCTGACGGCGCATCTGACCCGCCGCCTGACGGGCCCTTGACCGATGAGGGCCGCCGCGCCGATAGCATTCGATCACCTGACCGGCCCGACTCATCCCCCTGGAGTGACGATGCCCCGACCCGGCGACCTGGTGATCGGCGGATACACGCCCGACACGGAGGGATCGGGCCCCGGTCTGACGGTGGCCCGGCCGGACGCGGAGGGGCGGCTGGAGGCGGTGGCCGAGACGGCCGTCTCCGGGCCGTCCTTCGTCGCCGGGCACCCCCGGCTGCCGCTGCTCTACGCCGTGCTCGAACGTGACGGGGAGGGCGGACTCGCGGTCCTCGCCGCCGGCGAGGACCGGGCCGCCCCGCGCCTGCTGGCCGAGCACCCGAGCGGCGGGTCGCTGCCCTGCCATCTCGCGATCGACGACCGGGGCGAATGGCTCGCGATCGCCAACTACGGCGACGGGACCGTCACGGCGTACCGGCTGGGGGAGGACGGCATGCCGGAGCCCGGCCCGCTGACGTTCCCGCACGAGGGCCGGGGCCCCCACCCCGAACGGCAGGAGGGCCCGCACGCCCACATGGCCGTCTTCGGCCCCGACGGCGTCCTGTACGTGACCGACCTCGGCACCGACGAGGTCCGCCGCTTCCTGCCCGGCATGCGCCCGCACCCGGAGGGTTCCGTACGGCTGGCTCCCGGCAGCGGACCCCGGCACTTCCTGCACCACGAGGGCCACTGGTACGTCACCGGCGAGCTCGACGGCACCGTACGCGTCTACGACGCCTCCTGGCGGGAGGCGGGGATGGTCCGGGCGAGCGGCGCCGAGGGGGAGAACCTGCCGTCCCACATCGCGCTGTCCGCCGACGGCCGGCACCTGTACGTCGCCAACCGGGGGCCGGACACCGTCGCCGTCTTCGCCGTCGGCGGGCCCGGGCTCAGGATGGTGGCCGAGGCGCCCGCGGGGGGCCGGTGGCCCCGGCACTTCGCGATCGACGGCGACCGTCTCTACGTGGCCTGCCAGCGGTCGGACGCGGTCGTCGCGCTGGGGCTGAAGGAGGGGCTGCCGGAGCACGGCGGCCAGGTGCTGGCCGTGGGCACCCCCTCGTGCGTGCTCGTCCGCTGACCGGCCCGCAGCGCGGCGCGACGATCAGGGGACGCGGCCGACGCCGCCGACGATCCACACCCGCTGGGCCCGCGCGACGCTCTCCCGCGCCTCCGGCCGCCACTGCCGGATGTAGACGAGGCCGGGCTCGACGAGTTCGGTCCCGTCGAAGAAGCGCAGCACCTTCTCCCTGGTCCGAGGCACCTCGTCGGCCCGGGCCACGATCTGGCGGAACAGCTCGACGAGCGGTGCGGCCAGCTCGGGACGGGTGTCGAAGACGGCGTGGCCGAGGGCCAGGTAGCTGCCGGAGGGGAGGTGGTCGCGCATGTGGGCCACGCACTTGTACGGCTCGTCGGAGTCGGGGAGATACTGCAGCCGGGCCGGGATCAGCAGCCCGACCGGCTCCCGGAAGTCGACGAGCCTGAGCATCTCGGGGTCGGCCAGCATCTCCGCCGGGCGCAGGAGCGAGCCCTTGACCACCCCGGTGCCGGGGGTGCGCGCGAGCAGGGCCCGGGCGTGGCTGAGCACCACCGGGTCGTCGTCCACGTAGACCACCCGCGCGTCCGGCGCGAGCTCCTGGGCGACCTCGTGGGTGTTGCGGCGGGTCGGCAGGCCGGACGCCACGTTGAGGAACTGCCGCACGCCCTGGTCGACGAGGAAACGGACCACCCGTTCCGTGAACGTCCGGGTGTCCACGGCCATCGTCTTCACCTCGGGGGCGATGGCCATCAGGCTCTCGGCGAACTCCCGGTCGGCGGCGAAGTTGTCCTTGCCCCCGAGCAGGTAGTCGCTCATCCGCGCGATGTTGGCCCGCCCGACGTCGAGGCCCGCCACCCTGGCGGGCCGCGGGTCGCCCGGGTCCGGGCCGCCCCGATCCGGGCCACCCGCGTTCAGGCCACCCAGTTCCGCGCCGTCCACTCGGCCTCCCTCGCTCCGGATCAACCAAGAATGATTATTCCGGTAAGTTCGTTGTGTCGAATGCCGATCACCCCGGAAAACGGCGAGAACCTTCAATCCCACCAGAATGACCAGGCATTGCTGCCTACAAGCTGTTCGGCGTAGTCGGCCAGCGTGCCCGGCCCCTGCAGGACGCTGTCGGGGCAGAACGTCCAGTGCTCCGCCGCGACGTGCAACGCGTGCGCCGGCGTGGCGGGCGGCGCGGCGACGCTGAGGTCGAGGGTGTTGAACCCCATGCCGACGACCCGCGCCCCGAACCGTTCCTCCCAACTGCGCACGACGGCGGCCAGCGGCACGGTCCATTCGTTGTGGTGCAGCGCCCCCTGCCAGCCGATCGCGACCATCGCGTCGGCGCCCCGGCCCACGGCGGCCAGCCCCAGGAGCGTCATGCGCTCGGCCACCACGTCGGCGTACCAGTCGGCCACCACGTCAGGGTCGGCCACCGGCGCGGCGGGCGGCGCGGGCCCGGGGCACTCGGCCCCGAACGGCGCGAGGTAGGCCTCGTGGCCCAGCAGCAGGTCCTGCCACGCCTCGGCCATGAACCCGGCCGCGGTGAAGTAGTCGACCTGGTCGGGCGAGTCGGGCGCGATCTGCCCGGCCGACCAGGGCTGCACGCCGTCCTCCAGCAGCACCGGCCACAGGCCCGAGCGGGGGTGCTCGGCGCGCAGCCGGGCCCACAGCCCGGCGGGCACCGGCTCGTCGCTCAGCCAGAACGACGGGCGGTGATGGGTGCGCATCCGGTCGTAGTCGGGGTCCGGCCACACGAGGGACCCCGGCGGCAGGCCGGCGGACAGCACCCGGCCGTCGCCGCCGTCGCCGAACAGCAGCTCCAGACCCGTGGGGAGGCGCCGACGCTCGTGAACCGACATGCGCCAATAATGTCGGACCTGGCCCCGGCGCGTCCCGCCAGGGCGATCATTATGCGATGTCGAGCCGGCCCAGTCCCTCGGCGAGGACCTTGGTCGTCAGACGCGTACGGCTGTCGCAGCCCAGCTTCGCGAAGATGTGCTCCAGATGAGTGGTCACGGTGCGCACGCTCAGCACCAGCGCGGCGGCGATCTGGGGGTTGGAGTCGCCCCGCGCGACCCGGGTCAGCACCTCGACCTCCCGGGTGGTCAGGTCGTACGGCAGCGCGCATGGACGTTCGGCGAGGACCGCGCCCTGGATGGAGCCGTGGAAGCCGACGCCGGCCCGGTGCAGGCGCATCTCCCGCCACTGGCCCGCGCCGTCGAGCCACAGCCCGCGGCGCGACAGCTCCCGCGAGTCGATGAACTCCCGCGCGAGGTCCGCCATGGCCGGCTCGGCGGCGAGGGCCCGCGAGGGCGGCCAGCCCGCCACGTCGCGCCGCCGCCCGCCGCGCTCGAACGCCAGCGCGTGGAAGCCCGGAGGCAGGCCGAGAGGATCGACCACGCAGCGGGTCACGTCGGTGAGGTGGGCCAGGGCGGGCGACACCGCGCTGATCACCGCGGGCGCCTCGGGCGGCAGGTCCGCGCGGGAGCCGACGTGCAGCAGGCCGGTGTAGCGCCCGCCGGTGAGGAACAGCGGCGTGGTGATCCCCGAGCGCCAGCCGTACGGCTCAAGATGGCGGCGGAAGTAGCGTTCGGTGCCGGGAGAGCCCATGACGACCGGCGTGCGCGCGGACATCGCGCGGCGGTAGGCGTCGAGCCCGGCGTACTCCTCGGCCGCGTCGTCGTCCACGCGGGTGTACCCGGCCGCGACCAGCGAGCGGTGCCGGCCGGTCGCCGGGTCGAACGCGACGAACTCGTAGGCCTCCACGGGGATGACCTCGCCCAGCGCGGTCATCGCCCCGTGCGCCCCCTGCCGGGCCACCTGGAAGCCCAGCTCGGCGACCGCGTGCAGGCCGCGCGCGCTGAGGCTGATTGGGTCCATCGATCCTCCACGCTCAGACTGCCCGGTAAAGATCCCGCGAGCAATACGTAAAGTCTCCGATGCAGACCGCGGCCCCGTTTCCTACCCTCACCCGCAACACCACGGAGAGGCGGAGCACAGTGCGGGTCACGACAAGCCGGGCGGCCGCCCTCGCCGCGGCCGCGGTCATGCTGAGCGGCGGCTGTGGAGGATCCTCGTCCGGCGGCGCGAAGGGCGCGGACGCCGACCGCTTCTCCGTCGCGCTGACCGAGCCCGACCACCTCACCCCCGGCAACACGTCCAGCGACTACTCGATCACCGTGCTCGACACGCTCTTCGAGACCCCGGTCTCCATCGACGCCGCCAGCGGCAAGCCGGTGATGCGCGCGGCCGAGTCGGTGACCAGCACCGACCAGAAGGTCTGGACGATCAAGATCAGGCAGGGGGGCGCGTTCAGCAACGGCGAGCCCGTCACCGCCCAGAGCTTCGCCGACTCCTGGAACGCCACCGCCTACGGCCCGAACGGGTGGACCAACAACTACTACTTCGCCAACATCGAGGGCTACGACAAGCTCAACCCCGAGAAGGGCGACCCGTCCACCGACACGATGAGCGGCCTCAAGGTCGTGGACGACCACACCCTGGAGGTCACGCTCACCGCGCCGTTCAGCCAGTTCCCGATCACGCTGGCGTACATCGCGTTCGCGCCGATGCCGAAGGCGGCGTTCGCCGACCTCAAGGCGTACGACCAGGCGCCCGTCGGCAACGGGCCGTTCGTCCTCGACGGCGCCTGGGAGCACGACCGGCAGATCAAGGTCAAGCGGTCACCGGCGTACAACGGCGAGCGCAGGGCGAAGGCCGGCGGAGTCACCTTCAAGATCTACGCCGGCCGTGACACCGCCTACACCGACCTGCGGGCCGGCCGGGTGGACCTGCTGACCACGATCCCGCCGGCCAGCACGGCCGAGGCGCAGCGGCTGCTCGGCGACCGGTTCCTGCGGACCCCCGACGGCACGATGGACTACCTGGGCTTCCCGACCTTCGACAAGCGGTTCGCCAGCCGCGACCTGCGCCGGGCGTTCTCGATGGCGATCGACCGGAAGGCCATCGTCGACGCCGTCTACGACGGCGCGTTCAAGCCGATGGCGTCGCTGCTCGCGCCGCTGGTGCCCGGCTACCGGGAGAACGCCTGCGGCGAGGCCTGCACGTACGACCCGGCCAAGGCCAAGGCCCTGTTCGACCAGGCCGGTGGCTTCAGCGGCACCCTGACCCTGTGGTTCTCCAACGCCGACCCCAGCTACGAGCACTGGATGACCGCCGTCGCCAACCAGCTCAAGCAGAACCTCGGCATCTCCGACATCAAGCTGCGCAAGGTCCCCGCCTCCGACTACCTGTCGTCGCTCCGCGAGCGCAAGGAGGACGGCCCGTACCGGAACAACTGGGTCATGGACTACCCCAGCCCGCAGGACTACCTGGAGTACATGTGGGGCGCGGGCAACCGGATGGGCTGGGAGAACAAGGAGTTCGACGACCTGATCAAGCAGGCCAACTCGGCGCCCGGCCTCGACGCCAGCCTGCCGCTCTACCAGAAGGCCGAGGACGTCGCGCTCGCCGAGATGCCGATGATCCCGCTGTGGAACTGGCAGAACCAGGTCGGCTTCTCCGGCCGGATCAGCGGCGTGAACGTGACCCCGTACAGCAAGAACCTCTACGCGATCAGCGTGAAGCAGGGGTGACGCGGGAGTGAGGTACGCCGCGCGGCGCCTGGCGCAGGCGGTCCCGGTCTTCGTCGTGACCACCTTCCTGATCTACACGATGGTGTTCGCGCTGCCCGGCGACCCGATGCTGGCGCTCGCGGGCGACAAGCCGGTGCCCGAGCAGGTGCTCGCCGTCATGCGGCAGCGCTACCACCTCGACGAGCCGCTGCTCGTGCAGTACGGCCACTACATGCTCGGGGTGTTCCGCGGCGACCTGGGGGAGACCTTCACCGGGCAGCCGGTGAGCGAGCTGCTCCAGGACCGGTGGGCGGTCACCGCGCAGCTCGCGCTGACCGCCTGGGTCTTCGAACTCGTCGTGGGCATCGGCCTCGGCGTCCTCGCCGGGCTGCGCCGGGGCGGGGCCGCCGACACGGCGGTCCTCGCCGGCACCACCTTCGTCATCGCGGTCCCGGTGTTCGTGGTCGGGTACACCGCCCAGATCGTGCTGGGCCTCAACCTGGGACTGTTCCCGACGGCGGGGACCGACGACGGCTGGCCGGGCAGCTACCTGCTGCCCGGCATGGTCCTCGGCTCGTTCGGCCTGGCGTACGTGGCGCGGCTCACCCGCACCTCGCTGGTGGAGAACCTGCGCGCCGACTACGTCCGTACGGCGACCGCGAAGGGGATGGTCCGGCGGCGGGTCGTCGGGCTGCACGCGCTGCGCAACTCGCTGATCCCGGTCGTGACCTACCTCGGCGTCGACTTCGGCAACCTCATGGCGGGCGCGGTCGTCACCGAGGGCATCTTCAACCTGCCCGGGATCGGCCAGCAGGTGTTCCAGTCGATCCAGCTCCAGGAGGGCCCGGTCGTCGTCGGCGTCGTCACCCTGCTCGTCATGGTCTTCATCGCCGCCAACCTCGCCGTCGACCTTCTGTACGGCGTGCTCGACCCGAGGATCCGCCGTGCTCGCGCGTGACGCCTGGCTGGAACTGCGCGGCCGGGTGGTCTTCTGGCTCTCCGCCGCCGTCCTGATGGTCGCGTCGGCGATGGCGGCCTTCCCCGGGCTGTTCGCCGCCCTGGGGCCGAACGAGCGCTGCGACCTGCGGATGTCCAAGCGCGGCCCGCAGACCGGCGCGCTGTTCGGATACGACCTGCAGGGCTGCGACTACTGGTCGCAGGTCGTGCACGGCACCCGGGCGTCCGTCGTGGTCGGCGTCGCGGTGACCGTGTTCGCCCTGCTGATCGCGATCGTGCTCGGGCTCGTCGCCGGGTTCTACGGGGGCCTCGCCGACGCACTGATCTCGCGGACCACCGACGTGTTCTTCGGCATTCCCTTCGTGCTGGGGGCGACGGTCGTGCTGGTGGCCTTCCCCGACCACGGGATGTGGGCGATGACGCTGGTCCTCGTCCTGCTCGGCTGGACGACGATGACCCGCCTGATGCGCGGCCAGGTCATCGCGATCAAGCACATGGACTACGTCGCCGCCGCCCGCATGCTGGGCGCGAGCGACCGCAGGCTGATGGTCCGGCACATCCTGCCCAACGCGGTCGCCCCGGTCTTCGTGGTCGCGATGCTGAACGTCGGCAACGTGATCGCGGGCGAGGCGACGCTCGACTACCTCGGCGTCGGCCTGCAGTACCCCGACGTGTCCTGGGGCCTGCAGCTCAACACCGCGCAGACGTTCTTCGCCGAGCACCCGCACCTGCTGGTCTTCCCGGCGCTGTTCCTCACCGCGACCGTGCTGAGCTTCCTCATGCTCGGCGACGTCGTCCGCGACGCCCTCGACCCCCGCCTGCGCTGACCCCCCGCTTTCGCGGCGGCCATCGCCGGAAACCGCGGCGGGGGCGGCCCGTGCTATCGCACGACGATGGTGCCAGGGCCGATCTTCCCCGTCACGTGGACGCGCAGCCGAACCGGCGTGCCGGGGGCGACACGCGTGCGATTCTGTACGCTGCCACTGCCCACCGCCACATCCTCGACGTCCACGAGGACGTCCGGCGGAACCACCAGCGTCACCGATCCGCTGCCCACCGACGCCTCGATCTCCAACGTGGGGGACGTGATGACGGCGCCGGTGAAGTCGAGGAGGACGGATCCGCTCTTGCACTCGACCTGCATGCGCTGCGGCACCACCCAGGCGCCGTCGCGCTGCGCGCTCGCGCTGCCGACCGCGATCCGCGTCATCTCCTTCGGAAGACCGGCCGCCAACGCCCGTCCGGCCGCGGGGAGGTCCGTGATCAGCGCATCGAGCTCCCCATAGGTACGCGCCGTCAGCGCCGCTTCGATCCGTTGGTCCAACTCCTCCGAGCTCAACCGGCCGTCTCCGGCGGCGACTCGCAGCAGCTCCACGACCTGCTCTCGATCCTTGTCAGACGCGCGCAGCTCGCCCCGACCGGGCACCGTTTCACCAGACATATCTTCACTCTAATGATGTGTCCGTTCCCCGTCCCTGGGCTTGCGGAGCTTTAGGGGGTACGTAGGGGCGTCAGGTCAGGCCGCCGCCGGCCCCAGGGCCGAGGCCTGCCGACAGGTGACTCCAGATTCGCCACGCAAAGAGCACGGGCGATCACTGTACGTGAGATAACGTGCGCGGGTGACTCCCGAGACCCCCGTGGCCCGGCACGACCCGGGCGCCTTCGACCTCACCCGGGATGTGGCCCCGGGCCTGCCGTTGACGCTGGTGGAGCAGTGGCGGGCGAGCGGCCGTACCGCCGCCGACGCGCGGCGGCTGCTCGGCGCGCACGTCACGACCGGCTACAGCGTGGTGTCCGACTCGGCCGGGCTGACCAGGCTCAGCCGCAGCCTCGGCCTGCTGGAGGTGCTGGCGCTCATCGACGGCCCGAAACGCCTCCTGCACGCGTACGGCACGGCGGCGGGAGGCCGGGCGGTCGGCGTCTGGGCGGCGGACAACGCGCAGATGTTCCATCCCGCCTCGACCGGCGCTGACGTGCTGCTGTCGGCCCTGCTGCGGACGCAGGACGAGATCGTCCGCCGCTGCCGGGTCCGGATCGGCGTCGGCGTCCACCACGGAAGCTTCTACGACCTGGACGGCGGCCTGTACGGCGCGGAGGCCGACGCCGTCGAGGTCCTCGCGGAGAACCACACCGAAGGCGGCGAGATCGCGGTGACCGAGGCGGTCGCAGAGCGACTGCCGGCGGGTCACGGCTTCGTCCTGCACAGGAAGGACGTGCCGGGCGTCACCGGCGGCCCGCTGCGGGCCGTTTACCGCGTGCTCGACGGCCCGCGCGCCGGCAAGGCCGTGTCCGGCGACGGGGCGGCGCGGTATCCGATCCCGTACTCCGCCGCCTTCTACGAGGACCTGCTGCGCCTGGAGCGCGCCCCGGAGGACGCCGGGCTCGCCGCGACGCTCGCCGAACGGCACCTTCGCGAGCGGACGGTGGTCCTGGTCGAGCGCGGCGAAGCGGACGCCGGTGACCGCGGCGTTGTGACCGAATCCGTGACCCGGTCCGTGGACAGGTCCGCCGCCGGCACCGGGGACGGCGGGTCCGAGGCGGCGATCCTGCGGGAGCTGGATCTGTCGGTCGCCATGCGCGAGACCGGGCTGCGTCTCCTGCCACCTGCGGGCGCCGTCGAGATCAAGGTCGCCGGCCCGCTGGGCATCTACCTCTTCGACGAGCCCGCCGCCGCGGCACGCTTCGCCCGCGACCTGCGGGCCGCCCTGGCCGAGGCCGGGATGACCTGCCGGATCGGGGTGGACACCGGTCCGGTGCTCGCCGGTCCGACGCCCGGCGGCGGGTGGGACGTGGCCGGCGCGCCGGTGAACCTGGCGTCCAAGATGGCGCAGGACCTCGCCGCTCCCGGGCTGGTCTGCCTCAGCGAGGCGGTCGGCGCGCACACCGGCCTGGACGGGTTCACCCTCGCCCGGCACACCGTCTCCGGCGTGGACATGACCTTCTACCAGGGCTGACCGCTCACCAGGAGGCGGTCGAGGACGCGGACGCCGAACTCCAGGCCCTCGACGGGGACCCGCTCGTCCAGCCCGTGGAACATGCCGAAGTAGTCGAGGCCGGGCGGCAGCAGCAGCGGCGCGAAGCCGTATCCCCGGATGCCGATCCTGGCGAACCACTTGGCGTCGGTGCCGCCGGTCATCACGTACGGCACGGGCCTGCCGGTGGGGTCCTCGGCGAGCAGGGCGGCGGTGAGCTCGTCGAACAGGCCGTCGGCGGGGGAGGAGACGGCCTCCTCGAAGCTGACGAACTCGCGGGAGACCTTCGGGCCGAGCAGCCGGTCGATCGTCTCCAGGAACTCCTCGCGCTGTCCCGGCAGGAAACGGCCGTCGACGTGGGCCTCTGCCGTGCCGGGGATGACGTTGACCTTGTATCCCGCGTTCAGCATCGTCGGGTTGGCCGAGTTGCGCAGCACCCCCTTGAACAGGGCGGCCGCGCGGGGCAACCGCTCGATCTCCTCGTCCAGCCGGTCGACGTCGATCGGCCGGCCGAGCGCCCGCGACAGCTCCTCGATCAGCCGGGCCACCTCGGGCGTGAGCCGTACGGGCCAGTCATGGGCGGCGACGCGGGCGACGGCGGCGGCCAGCTCGGCGACGGGGTTGTCCACGGCGGGCTTGGACCCGTGCCCCGGCACGCCGCGGGCGGTCAGCCGCATCCACGCGGTGCCCCGTTCCCCGACGGCCACCGGATAGATGCGGACATCGCCCTCGTACCAGGAGAAACCGCCGGACTCGCTGATCGCCTCGGTGCAGCCCTCGAACAGGTCGCGGTGCCGCTCCACCGCGTGTCCCGCGCCGTACTCCCCGGTGGCCTCCTCGTCGGCGAGGAACGCCAGCACCAGGTCGCGCCGGGGCCGCACGCCCCGGCGCGCGTTCTCGCGCGCCCACGCGAGCGTCATCGCGAGCGTGCCCTTCATGTCGACCGCGCCCCGGCCGTGTACGCAGCCGTCCTCGATCTCCCCGGAGAACGGGTGCGTACTCCACTCGGCGGGGTCGGCGGGCACGACGTCGAGGTGCCCGTGCAGGAGCAGCGCGTCGGGACTGTCGCCGGGGATGCGGGCGACCACGCTGGTGCGGCGCGGCGCCGACTCGAACACCACCGGTTCGATCCCGGCCTCGGCGAGCAGGGACGCCACGTATTCGGCGGCCCGCCGTTCGCCCGGGCCGTCGCCCGACCCGTCGTTGGTGGTGTCGATCCTCAGCAGTTCCGAACAGATCCCCGCGACCTCGCTCAATGTGCCTCCCCGTCGTGCAGCGTCAGCGGTGGGACCTCGGGCGTGGGAAAGCCGAAGACTATCCCGTAGAACGCGAGCTCCGCCTCCAGCGCCCGGACGATGGTGTCCTCCCGCCGCCATCCGTGCTGTTCCCCCTCGAAGGTGAGGTACGCCCACCGGTGGCCGTGCCGGGCCAGCGCGGCGGCGAAGCGCTCGGACTCGGCGGGATCGACCACCTTGTCCTCCAGCCCGTGCAGGAGCAGCGCCGGGCCCGACGCCCGCGCGGCGTGCCGTTCCGGCGACCGGTCGAGGTACCGGTCACGGGTCTCGGGCAGCGGGCCGATCAGCCCGTCGAGGTAGTGCGACTCCAGGTCGTGCGTCTGCGCCGCCCAGCGCTCCGGGTCGGAGATGCCGTAGTGGGACACCGCCCCGCAGAAGACGTCGCTGTGGACGAGGGCGGCCATCGAGGTCCAGCCGCCCGCGCTGCCGCCCCTGATCGCCACCTTCTCCGCCCGCCCGGTGCGCAGCAGCCACCGCGCCACGGTCTCGCAGTCGCGGACGTCGACGACCCCCCAGTTGTGCCGCAGGCGCTCGCGGTAGGCCCGGCCGTATCCGGTCGAGCCGCCGTAGTTGACCTCGGCGACGCCGATGCCCCTGCTGGTGAAGTAGGCGATCTCCAGGTCGAGCACCGGCGCCGCCGACCCGGTAGGCCCGCCGTGGACGAACAACACGTACGGCGCGGGGCCGCCGCCGGGTGGGGCGTACACGTGGGCGTGGACGCCGTCGACGGTCACGGCCTCGGGCGTGGGCAGCTCGGCGTCGCCGGGGACGGGTTTGCCGGGGGAGAGCACCTCGTGCCGCCCGGTGTCCAGGTCGACCCGCACCACCTCGTACGGCCGGTGCGGCGAGGCCGCGACGCCGACGACGTGGGAGCCCTGGGCCGACAGGGTGGGCGCCCAGAAGGTGTAGCCGCCGCCGACGTCGCGGATGGCGGCGCCGCCCGAGCCGTTCGGCAGGGGCCGGTCGAGCACGCCGAGCCGCCGTTCGTCGGCGGTGCCGTACACGGCGGCGATCCGCCCGCCGGCGACGGCGAAGAACGTGCCGCCGATCTTCCAGGTGGCGTCGCCGAACTCCAGGGGGACGGGGGTGAGGTCGCACGTCGTGCCGTCCAGCCCCACGAGGTGGATGTTCCACCAGCCGGTGGGATCGGTCACGACGTAAAGGCTCCCGTCGTCGCGCCACTCGGCCTGGCAGGTGGACACGCCGGACAGCAGCACCCGGTGCGGGCCGCCGGCGACGGGCGCCACGCACAGTTCGGTGGCGTCCCAGGGCATGTCGGGGTGGTTCCAGCCGATGTAGGCGAGCGTGCTGCCGTCCGGCGACACCCGGGGGTTCATCAGGAAGCGGTGGGACGCGACCACGCCGCGGAGAGGGGAGCCGTCGAGCGGCACCACGACGATGTCGCGGTCCGCGCTCCGGGGGCCGCCCTGCTCCCGCACGCACCAGACCTCGTCGCCGCGCACCACCAGGTCGGCGTAGCGGGCAGGGCCCTCGGGGGTGAGCGGGACCGGTTCCCCGCCGGGGGAGCACAGGTGGATCCGGCCGTCCGCCCAGTCGGTGAACACCAGCCGGCCCTCGTGCGCGCGCCAGGACCGCCCGCCGTACTCCATCACCCGGTTCCGGGCGTTCCAGCCCTGCGGCAGCACGTCCTCGATCGCGCCGCCGGCCGTCCGCCGCACCACGCAGCGCCGGCCGCCCTCGTGCGGCCGGGGCTCGTCCCACCAGACCTCGTCGCCCGAGATCTCCACCCACAGCGGGCGGTCGTCCACCCGCGCGACGTCCACGGCCCGAATCGTCACCAGTTCCCCCCCGAGTCCGGAAGAGTCGTACCCGGCGGGTGGACGATGTGCACGATCCCCCCGCTGCTCGTGCCGCGCAGCCAGACGCTCTCGAAGGCGGCGCGCGGGTAGATCCGTCGTACGCCGTCGTCGTCCGGCGCGGCGGGGTCGTTCGCGATCACGTCGCCCTCCGCCGTGAACCCCGTGACGACCATGATGTGGCCGCTCGTGGAGTATCCGGCGCCGGGAAGCTCGTGCTCGCGGAACGCCTGTGAGGTGATCACCGGGATTCCGGCGGCGATGAAACGCTCCAGTTCGGCCAGCGAGCGCAGCCGCGTGACGAAGCCGTCCAGCCCGTAGCGGCCCGCGTACGCGACGCCGAACGGCCAGTTGCCGGTGCCCTGGTAGCTGTGGTCGTACATGTCCCTGGCGGCGTGGTCGACGGCCGGGCACGGATCGCCGGGGGCCACCCAGGCGAGGTCCGCCGGAGCGGGCCCGCGTCCCCAGTAGCCGAGCACCATGGTGAACGCCGCGGGGCTGCACCACGACTCCCCGCCGCCGTCCCACTGCGGGTAGTGCCCGAGGTGCGCCTTCTGCGACCGGCGCGGCACGTCCAGTTCGACCCCCCGCGCGCCCGGTGCTCCCGTGGTTCCCGGCGCGCCGCCGCCCGTCGTGCCCGGCCGTACGGAGGAGGCCATCACGGCGAGCGACCGCACGTGGCCGCCGCCGCCGTACAGGGTGACCCGCACCCGGTACGACGTGACGGGCCGGGCCGCGACGAGGGTGTCCACTGCCACGTCGCCGTCGGCGTCCCCCTGGCCCGGCAGGGACGTGCGGTGGATGTCGGCGTCGCTCTCGGCCCACCGGCCCATGACGTACCACTTGGTCAGGGCGCCGCTCACGGTCCGGGCCCGCATCTCGATCTCCAGCCACGCGCCGGGGGGCGTGGCGGCCGTCCACGACGGCACGAGCTGGGTGGCCGGGAAGCCGATCTCCCGCTCCTCGGAGGTCCAGCGGGTGTAGGGCCATTCCCGCTCACCGCCGGGCGCGAACGGGTCCAGGTACTTCGCCGTCCCGTCCTCCTGCCCGCCGACGGACCATCGGTGCAGGACGACGAGGCTCAACTGGGGCTCCGCTCGGCATACAGCAGGGTGACCACCTCGCCGATTGTGGTTTCCGCCCTGACCTGGCGCATCGGATGGTTTACGTATCCGACACACGGACGCTACGGCATCGCGCGCCGTGCTCCGTCCGGGCCGAGCAGGCGCAGGAACGCGGCGAAGGCGGTGGCCGTGCGGCCGTCGTCTCCCGTGGTGTCGCGGTCCAGGAGCAGCCCGCGTACGACCGCCAGCGTCGCGGTCGCCAGGGCGGGGGCCGCCTCGCCGTGCTCGGGCCGCAGGCCCTCCTCCAGCACCCCGAGCCAGTCCGTGGTGGCGGCCTCGCGGAAGTCCGGCCACAGGGCGGCCCCCTCGGGCGTGCCGTGCACCATGCCGAACAGCCGGAGGAACGGCGCGCCTTCCGGGCCGGTCAGCGTGCGCCAGGCCCGCTCCAGCGTCCGCGCGTACGGCTCGTCCCGGGGCGCGAGGGCCTTCCGGAAGAACGCGAGCTGACGGGTCCTCGCCTGCTGGAGCGCCTCGCGCAGCAACCGTTCCCGGGTGCCGAAGTGGTAGATCAGCATGCGCGGCGAGGTGCCGGCGCTCGTGGCGAGGGCGGCCAGGCTCGCGGGCAGGCCGTGGGCGAGGAGGTGGTCGGCGCAGGCGGCGAGCAGCCTGGCCCTGATCTCCGGCTGGGGACGCCGGGGCATCGCGGCCGCCTTTCACGTAACAGGCATTACGCTTATAAGCCTACCGTCGTCGGAGGAGGCCGTCGTGCGTGTCGTGTTCGTCCACGGAGCCTGCGTACGGGACGGAGCGTGGTGGTGGCACCGCACCGCCGCGATCCTGGAGTCCGAGGGGGTCCCCAGCGGCGCGCCGCCCCTGCCGAGCTGCGGAGAGGGCCATGAGGAGGGCGGGCGGCTCCCGGGTGCCGGCGGGCCGTCGCTGCCCGACGACGTGGCGGCGGTTCGCGCGCATCTCGCGTCCGTCGCCGGTCCGGTCGTGGTGGTGGCGCACAGCTATGGGGGCGTCGTCGTGGCCGAGGCCGCCGCGGGGCTGCCCTCGGTGCGGCACCTGCTGTTCGTGACGAGCTTCCTGCCCGAGCCGGGCGAGAGCCTGTCGTCCTTCGGGGACGGCGGGCCCTCGCCCTACCTCGACTTCGGCTCCGACGGGACGTTCGGCGTGCGCCCGGAGACGGCGACGGAGACGTTCCTGCAGGACTGCGACGAGGAGGCCGTCGCGGGGGCGCACGCCCGCCTGGTGCGGCAGACCGCCGCCGTCACCGTCCGGCCGGTGGGCGCCGCCGCCTGGAAGGAGATCCCCTCGACCTACCTCGTCTGCGCCCGTGACAACGGGACGCCGCCGCCCCTGCAGCGCGCCCAGGCGGCGCGGGCGGACCGGGTGGTGGAGATCGACGCGGGCCACCACCCGTTCCTGTCGCGCCCGGATGAGGTGGCCGGCCTGGTCCTGCGCCTCACCGCCGACGGATGACGGGGCCGTCAGTTGAGAGGGAGGAGGTAGCCGTTTCCGACCAGCCAGCCGATGGAGACCTCGCCGTCGGGGTTGGCCGGCGCGCCGGGGATGTACCGGGCGATCGTGTGGAACTGCTCGCCCTGGCCGGGCTGCTGGAAGGCCGGGGCCGCCGGGCCGCCGTCGACGTAGAACGGCCGGATCACCGGGTAGACGTGGTAGTTGCACAGGTGTGGGTCGTTGGGCGCGTTGTTGAGGTTGCTGGGCGGCAGCGCCCGGGCGGGGAACGGCGTGCCGTAGGGGGCGAGGAACGCGCCGGTCTCCCCGCCGAAGCGGTCCACCTTGTATCCGATCGGCAGTTTGACCTGCGTGACGAGCACGCGGGCGTTGCTGAACCCGTCCGCGTGCGCGAAGCCGGAGTCCGGAGGGAAGCGGTAGAAGTTGGTGGCCGGGTTCAGATAACGGCGCAGGAAGTCGGCCGGAATGAGGCCGCCGTACCGCCGGTAGCCGGCCAGGATCTCGCTCAGCGGGGAGGTGTGCGGCAGGACCACCGGTCCGAGGAGCTTGTCGTCCTGCACGAACGGCGGTCCGCAGGGCGTGCCCCAGTTCGCGCTCCGGGCCGGAGGCGCGGCGGCCGGGACGCCCTTGGCGGACCCGGCCGCGGCCTTCCCGGATGCGGCCGAGGCCTGGGCCGGGGCTCCGGTCAGGGCCGCCACGGTGAGGGCGCAGGCGGTCAGGGACGTTTTGCGAGAAAGAACGCGCACGAATTCTCCCGAGAATGCGCATACAGCATGCGATCTGGACATGGCGCATCAGATCGAGCTGTTTCTGGGAAATCCCGTGATCGCTCTGACGCGATGAACTCGTGCCTACCCGATCTTCATTCAGATGCAGCGCAAGGAATTCGCCGTGACGATCAAAACCCCTGGTCGGCCGGATGTGTCAACGCTGAAAAAAGCGGATAACGGCAGGTGCGGGCAATGGCGGCAGGTGGTGGGCCGTGCCATTGCGGCGATTCGCGCGGAGGTGGCCGAAATCGAAATGCACGCCGAGATGCTCCCTGCCGGCGAGAGTGCGCGGGGGTGTCCGGATGGTGCGGTCAAATGCCCGGCCCGCGCCTGATCACGTCGGCCGAGCGGTCTCGGCGCCCCGAGCGGCGTCCGTGATCGATTCGCCGGCGGACGCAGGTCCCCGGCCCCGGCAGGCCGGGGACCTGTCGTTCAGAGGTACTGCCCGGTGGTGGCGGGCGGCTCGGGGAGGGGCGCCGGACGGCCGTCCCGCAGGGCGAAGAGCTCGGCGAGCGTGGCGCCGTCCGGGGGAGTCGCCGTCGCGCCGTCCAGCCACTCCGCCGCCTGCGGCCGGTCGAACCGGCCGACCTCGATCTGGGCGAGGCACCGGCCGGGCCGTACGACGGCCGGGTGGAGCCGGCTGAGGTCCTCGTTCGTCGTGATGGCCACGAGCACGTCCCGGCCCTGGCCGAGCAGCCCGTCGGTCAGGTTGAGCAGGCGCGAGAGGCCCTGGCCCGTCGACTGCTTGGCCTCGGCGCGGATCAGTTCGTCGCAGTCCTCCAGGACGAGCAGCCGCCAGCGCGGCTCCTCGTCGTCGTCGTCCGGGCCGTCCCAGCCGACGGCGACGTCCATCAGGTAGCCGGGGTCGTTGAAGAGCAGTTCGGGGTCGAGCACGCAGTCGACCTGGCACCACGACGCCCACTCGCGCGCCAGCGTACGGAGCAGCGTCGTCTTGCCGGTCCCCGGCGGGCCGTGCAGGAGGATCAGCCGGCCGGCCACGTCGTGGGAGTTGACCGCCATGAGCGCGTCGAGGCGACCGGCGGCCGCCGCCGGGTAGTTCCGCCTGATGTCCTGCCAGGACGAGGTGGTGATCGGCTTGGCGGAGCGGCGGGGGCCGTGGCCCGAGCTCCACCAGAAGCCCATCCGCACGTGGTCGCCGCCCGGCGGCTCCTCCTCCGCGCCCTTGGTCGCCTGCTCCAGGACCGTGCCGGCGAGCTCCTCGCTGACGGCCGTGGCGGTGAGCATCGCCGACCGGTTGAGGTTGCGGACCACCCGCAGCGTCCACCCCTCACCGGCGAAGAGCCGGGTCTCGTACCCGTCGGTGTGCTGTGCCACGCGCAGCAGGCGGCCACCCTCGGCCGCGAGCGGGGCGTCGGCGCGGACCCGGCTGAGGTTGGTCGTACGCGACCAGGGCTGCTCCCCGGTGGCGAACGGCGACAGCGCGAGGGCGTCGATCACGTCGGCCGGGCTGTCGGCGTCGTCGAGCCAGATCCGCATCGGCAGAGCCGGCGGTCCGGAGGACGGCCCCAACGGCCCGGAGGGTCCGGAAGGCCCGGACGGCGGCGGGGGCGTGGGCATGGACGGCGGAGTGAAGTCGACCTCCCTGACAACGGACATACGGTCATGATCTCGACGTTCGACATGGATTGTCGACGGATTTATCACTCTATTCAGTTTGCTTGCCGTTTAAGCGGTTTCTTATCGGCAAAAGGCAGTGGTTGCTGAGGAGTTACCGCTACCCTCGGTGTCCAGTTGTACGGCTTCTACGGAGAGAACTGTGGCCATCGATCTCGTGTCCCGCGCCGACTGGGGGGCGCGCTCGCCCAGGGGCTCGTACTCCTCGCTGGCCTCCACCCAGGGCGTGAAGGTCCACTACACCGGCGGACGTGTGGACCCCGGCATCGTCCGCGACCACGCCAAGTGCGTGGCCATGGTCAAGTCGATCCAGAACTTCCACATGGACGGCAACGGCTGGCTCGACATCGGCTATTCGATGGTCGCGTGCCCGCACCGGAAGGTGTTCGTCGGCCGCGGGCCGGGCCACCTGCCCGCCGCCAACGGCCCCGGCCTCAACTCCGGCCACTACGCCGTGCTCGGCCTGGTCGGCAACGCCGGGCTGGTCCAGCCCACCGACGGGATCCTGCACGCCATCCTCGACGCGGTGGAGTACCTCCGTGCGAAGGGCGGCGCGGGCAAGGAGATCAAGGGCCACCGCGACGGCTACTCCACCGACTGCCCCGGCGACGCCCTGTACGCCTGGGTCAAGAAGGGCGCCCCCCGCCCCGGCGGCACCAGCCTGCCCGATCCCAAGCCCGGACCGCGGCCCACCCAGAAGTGGCCCGGGCGGCTGCTGAAGTATCCCCCTGTCATGCACGGCGACGACGTCCGCGCCTGGCAGTCGCGGATGAAGACGCTCGGCTACGACATCACGGTCGACGGCGCGTACGGGCCGGACTCCCAGGAGGCGTGCCGCCGGTTCCAGAAGGACAAGCACCTCGACGTCGACGGGATCGTCGGCAAGCAGACCTGGGACGCGGCCTTCGCCGCCAAGTCCTGACCCCGGATCCGGCCTCGGCGCGCACGGCCGCCGATCCCGCCATGCGAGAAATGATCCGCGTCCGGGCCCCGGGATCGGCCACACTTTCGGCGTATGAGGGACAGACCGGCCGACCTGGCGGAGGCCGAGCTCACGATCGCGCTGGCCGAGGGCTGGGGCATGGAGCCCCGCTCAGCCGAGTACCTCCCGGTGGGCGCGGGCAGCCATCACTGGTCGGTGGCGGATCGGCGGGGGCAGGCGTGGTTCGTCAAGGTGGACGACCTCGGCGCCGGGGACGCCGGACGCGATGACGCCTTTTACGGCATCGAGCGGGCGTTCGGCGTCGCGCTGGCACTGCGCCGGGACGCGGGGCTCGACTTCGTGCTCGCGCCGATCCCGGCCGCGACCGGCGCCCTGGTCCGGCGGTTGACCTCGCGGTACGCCCTGTCGGTGTTCCCGATGGTGGAGGGCGCCGCCGGGCACTTCGGCGCGCACCGGCCCGAGGACCGCGCCGAGCTGGCCGGCCTGCTGGCCGCGTTGCACGAGGCGACCCCGCTCGTGGCGGACGTCGCGCCCCGGTCCGACCTGGCGCTGCCCGGCCGGGACGGGCTGGTGGAGGCGCTGCGGGACCTCGATCGCGAGTGGACCGGCGGGCCGTACGCCGAGCCGGCCCGTGCGCTGCTGACCGCCCACGCCGGGCAGGTACGAAGGTCGCTCGCCGAGTTCGATTCACGCGCCGAGCAGGTGCGTGACTCCGGAACGCCGTGGGTCGTCACACACGGCGAACCGCACCCCGGCAACATCGTGCGTACCCCGGCCGGTCCGCGGCTCATCGACTGGGACACCGTGCTGGTCGCTCCTCCGGAGCGGGACCTGTGGATGCTCACCCCGGCTCTCGCCCGCATGCTCGGCGAGGACGAGACCGGCGACGGCGGCGAGGTGCTCGCTCGCTACACCCGCCTCACCGGCCGGGCCGTCACGGCGGCCGGCCTCGCTCTCTATCCTCTGTGGTGGCGGCTCGCCGACATCGCCGCCTTCGTCGACGACCTGCGCCGGCCGCACGGCCCCGGCGGTGACACCGCCGCCGCGCTGACCTACCTGACCGGTTATCTCGAATCCGGCCGGGACTGACCCGGTACGCCCGGGGGAGTGCCCAAGCGTAAAGATCGTGGCGTAGCGTCCCATACGTGGATGAAGAACGCGCGGCTCGGCACCTGCACGCGATCGACGAGGTGATCGGCCTTGCGGGGGAGATCGGTGTCCAGGTCTGGCTGCGCGGCGGCTGGGCGATGGACTTCTACCTCGGTGAGATCACCCGCGACCACAGGGACGTCGACTGGTTCGTCTGGGCGGAGGACGCGCCCGGCCTGGCCGCGAAGCTGACGGGGCGCGGTTACGAACCGATACCCGGCCCGCCGCCCGAGCAGCAACTGGACTTCGGCCGTGGTGATGTGGAACTGAGCTTCGCTCTTCTGGCGACGGACGGAGACGGCCGGGTGGTGGTCGCAGGCGGCCCGTGGAAGGGGGAGCCCTGGCCGGAGGGAATGCTCGACGCGGAGCCCGGCCGGCTGGGCCGGTTGCGGTGCCCGATCATCAGTCCCGCCGCGCAGATCGAGATCAAGCGGATGATGCCGGTCTGGGTTCCCGGAGTGCCCCGCCGCCCCAAGGACCTCGAAGACGTCGCCCGGCTGCAGGCCGCCATGTACGAAAGAAGGCACAGGCAATCGGACGTCGGGCACAGAAGCCGAAGCCCCCATTCCTGACGCCGGGAGCGCTTCCCGCCGCCTCGATCACTCCGAGAGACGCACGCTCAGGAAGCCCCCCACAGGTTCGCCAGAACTCAAAGTAATCAATGAGCAACTCATAGTAATATCTCGGCCATGCCAGGACTCGACCACGAGATGCCCATCGCTCTCATCCACAACCGGCCGGAAACCGCGCTGGAACTCCTCCACGTCGCGACCGGGACCCCGATCCCGCCCTTCACGGCCGCCCGGGTGGAATCGGTGGACAGCACCCAGCCGGTGCCGGTCGAACGCCGCGCCGACTCGGTCGTCGTGGTCCGCGACGAGGCCGGAGCGGCGACACTGGCCGTGATCGTGGAGGTGCAGCGCGGCCACGACCGAGGGAAGCGGTTCAGCTGGCCGGTCTACGTCACGACGCTGCGCTCCCGCTACAAGTGCGACACCGCGCTGCTGGTCATCTGCCCCGACCGGGCCGTGGCCCGCTGGTGCCGGCAGGCCATCGGCCTGGGCCCGGGCGGCGTCATCACCCCGCTGGCGATCGAGCCCGGCGACATCCCCCTGGTCACCGACCCCGAGGCCGCGCGCACCTGCCCGGAACTCGCGGTCATGTCGGTCGTGGCCCACCCCGAGGAAGCCGAGGACGGGCCCGCCCTGGAAGCGCTGCTGGCCGGGCTCGCGACGCTTGACGAGGACCGGGCGACGGTATATTTGAACTACGTATTCAACTCGCTACCCATGGTGACGGCCAAGCGTCTGGAGGAGATGGTGACCACCATTCAGGACTTCGAGCACCTCGGCGAGAAGTACTTCTCCCACTGGCTGGCCAAAGGACGCACGGAGGGACACGCCGAGGGCGAGATCGATGCGATCCTCAGCGTGCTGGAGACCCGGGGCCTGGAGATTCCCGACGACGTACGCGAGCGGATCCGCCGGTGCCAGGACCTGGACCAGTTGCGGACCTGGGTACGCCGGGCCGTCACCGTCACCTCGGCCCACGAGCTGTTCGCCGAGTAGCGCTTCGCCGGTGAGCCGATTCACCAGCCCGTACCCGCGGTAGCCGTTGTCCGCGGTCCGGGCGGGGCGCGGCGGCACCTCCCGCCCGCACACCGGAGAGTGCCGTTCAGGCTAAGCGTCAGGAGAGGGCGAGGACGCAGAACTCGTGGCCCTCCGGGTCGGCCAGGCACGTCCACGGGACGTCGCCCTGGCCGAGGTCGAGGTCGGTGGCGCCGAGGGCCCGCAGCCGGGCCACCTCCGCCGCTTTGTCGTCGCCGGGATACGGCAGCAGGTCGAGATGGACGCGGTCCGGCACGGTCTTCACGCCGGGCGTACGGAGGAACTCCAGATATGGGCCGACACCCTTGGCGGAGCGCAGCGTCGCCTGGTCGCCGGTCACCTCGTGCAGGGTCCAGTCCAGAGCCTCGCCCCAGAACCGGGCCATGGCCCGCGGGTCCGCGCAGTCGACCACCACCGCGGCGATCGGGCCGGTGTCCCGGTACCTCTCCCGGGGCTCCAGCACGCAGAACTCGTTGCCCTCCGGGTCGGCGAGAACCGTCCACGGCACTTCGCCCTGGCCGACATCCGCCGGCGTCGCACCGATATCCACCAGGCGCGCGACCAGGTCCGCCTGATGGGCCGCCGAGGTGGTGGCGAGATCGAGGTGCACCCGGTTCTTCTCCGTCGTCTTGGGTTCCGGGACGGTGACGACGTCGACGCACACGGCGACCGGGTGCGGCCAGACGAGGTCGCCGGCGGGTGCGGCGTAGGTGGTCACGCCGGATCCTCCGCTGTGAGCGGTCCAGCCGAGCGCCTCCGCCCAGAACCGGCCGACCGCCGAGTGCTCGACGGCCTTGATGTTCACCATGACAGGTCGCAGCGCCATGCCGCCCGATCCTAGGCGCCCTGCGACGACATCCGCGGGCGCCGTCGCCACACGGAGTCCGGCTCTCTCCCGCGTCGCCGGTGCCGGGGACGCCTCCGTGAGGCGTCCGGGCGACGCTCGCCGTCCCCAGATTCGGGACCCGGGGACCCCAGACTCGGGGGCAGTTGCCCCGCCGACGCGAGAATCCCCATAGCATCCGGTTCATGACGGTGCCGCCTGTTGAACTCGACGACCTCGCCGATCCCACCGCAGGATTTCCGCAGGCAACGCGGGAACGGTGGCGCGCGCTCGCGCTCGGGGTGCTGCGCAAAACCGGCTGGGAGGGGACGGACGACGCGGCCGAGGACGCCCTGTCGACCATCTCCTATGACGGTGTCCGGATCGCCGCGCTGTACGACGCGAGCGACCTGCCCGACGCGCCGCGCGTGGTCCGCGGACCCGGCCTGTGGGACGTGCGGCAGCGGCACGCCGACCCCGACCCGGCCGTCACCCGCGAGGCGATCCACGCCGACCTGGAGAACGGCGTCACCTCCCTCTGGCTCGACCTGACCTCGATCGACCCCGCCGCGCTGCCGGCCGTGCTGGACGGCGTCCTGCTCGACCTCGCCCCGGTCGTCCTCGACGCCGGACCCCGTACGGCGGAGGCGGCGGACGCGTTCCTGCGCCTCGCCGGGGACGTGGCGCTGCCCGGCGGGAACCTCGGCGCCGACCCGATCGGGCTGGCGGCCCGCACCGGCGCGCCGGCCGTCCTGGACGACGCGGTGACGCTCGCCCGCCGCTGCGCGGCGGATCACCCCGGCCTGCGGGCGATCACCGTCGACGCGCTGCCGTACCACGACGCGGGCGGCGCGGACACCGACGAGCTCGGCTGTTCGATCGCGACAGGCGTGGCCTACCTGCGGGCGCTGACCGGCGCGGGACTGACGGTGGAGCAGGCGCTGGGCCAGATCGAGTTCCGGTACGCCGCGACCGCCGACCAGTTCCTCACGATCGCCAAGCTGCGGGCGGCGCGGCGGATGTGGGCGCGGGTGGCCGAGGTCGCCGGAGGGCCGGGGCGCCAGCTTCAGCACGCCGTCACGTCCTCGGCGATGATGACGGTGCGGGACCCCTGGGTGAACATGCTGCGCACGACCCTGGCCTGTTTCGCGGCCGGGACGGGCGGGGCCGACGCGGTGACCGTGCAGCCGTTCGACGCCTGCCTCGGGCTGCCCGACGCGTTCGCCCGGCGCATCGCGCGCAACACGCAGGCGCTGCTGGTCGAGGAGGCCGGCGTCGCCCGGGTCGCCGATCCCGCCGGGGGCTCGTGGTACGTGGAGCGGCTCACCGACGACCTCGCCCGCCGTGCCTGGGAGTGGTTCCAGGAGATCGAGCGGTCCGGCGGGATGGCCGCGGCGCTGGAGCGGCTGGTTCCGGAGCGACTGGCGGAGACGCGCGCCGCGCGGGCGGTGAACATCGCCCACCGGCGGGACCCGATCACCGGGGTCAGCGAGTTCCCCGACCTGGGGGAGAGACCGGTCACCCGGAGGCCGGGCCCCGGCCTCGCCCGTACGCCCGGCGACGGGCTGCCGCTGGTGCGCCACGCCGAGGAGTTCGAGGCGCTGCGCGACCTCGCCGACGCGCAGCCGAGCCGGCCCACGGTGTTCCTCGCCACGATCGGGCCGATCGCCGCGCACACCGCGAGGGCGACGTTCGCGGCCAACCTGTTCGCCGCGGGCGGCATCGCGACGGTCGCCGGCGGGCCGGGCGCCGACCCGGCCGCGATCGCCGCGGCGTTCCGCGAGTCCGGCGCCCCCGTGGCCTGCCTGTGCTCCAGCGACCGCCTGTACGGCGAGCACGCGGCGGCGGTCGCGGCGGCGCTCCGGGAGGCGGGGGCGCGGAAGGTGTGGCTGGCGGGGAAGGGCGAGTATGAAGGGGTGGACGCCAACGTGTACGCCGGATGCGACGCGCTCGGGGTGCTCCGCGCGACGTTCGACGACCTGGGAGTGAGCCGATGATTCCGGATTTCTCGGAGATAGATCTGGGATCGGGCGCCGCCGCGCCGGAGGTCCCAGGCGGCGGGCCGGCGTGGGAGACCCCCGAGGGCATCGCGGTGAAGCCGTTCTACACGGCCGCCGACCTCGGGGCGGACGGCGCCCCGCGGACCTATCCCGGTCTCGCGCCGTTCCTGCGCGGCCCGTATCCCACGATGTACGTCACGCAGCCGTGGACCATCCGGCAGTACGCCGGGTTCTCCACCGCGGAGGCGTCCAACGCGTTCTACCGGCGCAACCTCGCCGCCGGGCAGAAGGGCCTGTCGGTCGCCTTCGACCTCGCGACCCACCGGGGCTACGACTCCGACCACCCGCGCGTCGCGGGCGACGTCGGCATGGCGGGCGTGGCGATCGACTCGATCTACGACATGCGGCAGCTGTTCGAGGGGATCCCGCTCGACCGGATGAGCGTGTCGATGACCATGAACGGGGCGGTGCTGCCGATCCTGGCGCTCTACATCGTCGCCGCCGAGGAGCAGGGGGTCACGCCCGACAAGCTGGCGGGGACCATCCAGAACGACATCCTCAAGGAGTTCATGGTCCGCAACACCTACATCTACCCGCCGGGCCCGTCGATGCGGATCATCTCCGACATCTTCGAGTACACCTCCCGGAACATGCCGAAGTTCAACTCCATCTCGATCTCCGGCTACCACATCCAGGAGGCCGGGGCGACCTGCGACCTGGAGCTCGCGTACACGCTGGCCGACGGCCTGGAGTATCTGCGGGCGGGCGTCGGGGCCGGGCTCGGCATCGACGAGTTCGCGCCGCGGCTGTCGTTCTTCTGGTGCATCGGCATGAACTTCTTCATGGAGGTGGCCAAGCTCCGCGCCGCCCGGCTGCTGTGGGCCCGCCTGGTGAAGGGCTTCGGGCCGGAGAACCCCAAGTCGCTGTCGCTGCGCACGCACAGCCAGACGTCGGGCTGGTCGCTGACCGCGCAGGACGTGTTCAACAACGTCGTACGGACCTGCGTGGAGGCGATGGCGGCTACCCAGGGGCACACCCAGTCGCTGCACACGAACGCGCTGGACGAGGCGCTCGCGCTGCCGACCGACTTCTCGGCGCGGATCGCGCGCAACACCCAGCTTCTGCTCCAGCAGGAGTCGGGCACCGGCCGGGTGATCGACCCGTGGGGCGGCTCCCACTACGTGGAGTGGCTGACCCGCGAGCTGGCCCGGGCGGCGTGGAAGCACATCCAGGAGGTCGAGCAGGCCGGCGGCATGGCGAGGGCCATCGACCAGGGGCTGCCCAAGATGCGCATCGAGGAGGCGGCGGCCCGCACGCAGGCCCGCATCGACTCCGGCGGCCAGCCGGTGATCGGCGTCAACAAGTACCGCCTCGAGGCCGACGAGCCGATCGAGGTGCTGAAGGTCGACAACACGGCGGTGCGCGACCAGCAGATCGAGAAGCTGCGCAGGCTCCGCGAGGAGCGCTCGGCCGACGCGGTCGCCGGGGCGCTGGAGGCGCTGACCAAGGGCGCGGCGAGCGGGGAGAACCTGCTGGAGCTGGCGGTGAACGCGGCCAGGGCCAAGGCGACCGTCGGGGAGATCTCCGACGCGCTGGAGAAGGTCTTCGGACGGCACGCCGCCCAGATCCGTACGATATCGGGGGTGTACCGCGCGGAGGTGGGCGGCGCCGCGGACCAGGTCCGCGAGGCGAGCGCGCAGTTCGAGAAGGCGGAGGGCCGCAGGCCCCGGATCCTCGTCGCGAAGATGGGCCAGGACGGCCACGACCGGGGGCAGAAGGTGATCGCGAGCGCCTTCGCCGACCTCGGCTTCGACGTCGACGTCGGCCCGCTGTTCCAGACGCCCGAGGAGGTCGCCCGGCAGGCCGTCGAGGCGGACGTCCACGTGGTCGGGGTCTCCTCGCTCGCGGCCGGGCACCTGACGCTGGTGCCCGCGCTGCGCGAGGCGCTCGCCGGGCTCGGCGCGGCGGACATCATGATCGTGGTCGGCGGGGTGATCCCGCCCGGCGACGTGGCGGAGCTCCGGGCCGCGGGCGCCTCGTCGATCTTCCTGCCCGGCACGGTGATCGCCGACGCCGCGCTGGAGCTGCTGGGCGAGCTGTCCGCACGGCTGGGCCACAAGTGACCGCACCGGTGGTCGAGGACTACGTCGAGGGCGTGCTGTCGGGCGACCGGCGGTGGACCGCCCGGGCGATCACGCTGGTGGAGTCGACCAGGGCCGATCACCGGGAGCTGGCGCAGCGGCTGCTGGTCGAGCTCACCCCGCACGCCGGGAAGGCCCGCAGGGTCGGGGTGTCGGGGGTGCCGGGGGTCGGCAAGTCGACCTTCATCGAGGCCCTCGGCACCTATCTCACCGGCCAGGGGCACCGGGTGGCCGTGCTGGCCGTCGACCCCTCGTCGCGGCGCTCGGGCGGCAGCATCCTGGGGGACAAGACCCGGATGGCCAAGCTGTCGGCCGACCCGGACGCCTTCATCCGGCCGTCCCCGACCGCCGGGACGCTCGGCGGCGTGGCGAAGGCCACGAGGGAGGCCGTCGTCGTCGTGGAGGCGGCCGGCTACGACGTCGTGCTCGTCGAGACCGTCGGCGTCGGCCAGTCGGAGACCGCGGTCGCCGACATGGTCGACACGTTCCTGCTGCTCACCCTCGCCCGTACGGGAGACCAGCTCCAGGGGATCAAGAAGGGCGTGCTGGAGCTCGCGGACGTGATCGCGGTCAACAAGGCCGACGGCGAGCACGAGACGGCCGCGCGCCGGGCCGCGCGGGAGCTGTCCGGGGCGCTCCGGCTGCTGCGTTCGGCCACGCCGGTGCTGACCTGCAGCGGGCTCACCGGCGCGGGCCTGGAGGAGCTGTGGGCGCACGTGGTGCGTCACCAGGAGGGCGCCGACCTCGCCGGCCGGCGCAGCCGCCAGCAGGTCGAGTGGACGTGGGCGCTGGTCACCGACCGCCTGCTGGCCATGCTGCGGGAGACGGTCGCGCCGCTCGCGCCGGAGATCGAGCGGCGGGTCCTCGACGGCACCCTCACCCCGGCTCTCGCCGCCGACCGCATTCTCGCGGCCTTCCTGCCCGCCGCTCCCGACGCCTTGAGCACCAGCGGGGGCACCAACGGGGGCGCCACCGGCCCGGACGCCGGGAAGAGCCCGGCGCCCGGCGCGGGCACCGCCGCGGAGGCCCCGCCCGCCTGACGCACGGGCCCCCCGCCTGACGCACGGGCGCCGCCGGGACCCTCCGCGTGTGCCTCCGGAAGGGCGGGAACGGAACGCCGGTGGAATCCTGGGGGCACTCGGGTCATCACCTTTCCCCCCGGGTGAGACAGATCGCTACCCGCGGGCCCGGGAACGCGCCGGCGCACGTTTTCCCCGGCCGAAACCGTGCCACGATGTGGCCGCTTTCGACTACGGGGAGGTGCGAATGACCCACGACCCGATGACGCCGCCACAGGTGGAGCGGGCGCTGCGGGAGTACGGCGCGCTGCTGTCCGCGCACGGGATCACCTGGGGTGAGCCGCCGCTGGGATACGTCCGGATGATGCCGTTCCTCCGGTTTCCCTCGGTGGCCGGGCGGATGGCTCACGGGCCCGACCTCGACGCGGCCTTCCGGGACGCGCTGGGCGGAGAGGTCCCCCGGGGCCTGGTGGTGCTGCGACTGACCCCGGACGGCCGCCGCCTGGAGCACGGCCCGGCCCGGCCGCTGCTGTCACCGGGGGCCGTCCCCGTCGTCCTGCTGGTCGACTCCGCACTGCCGGGCCCGGTGGAGGTGACGGCCGGCGGCGTGCCGTACGCGATCGCCGCGGGCGGCGCCCGGCTCCTCGACGTCACGACCGCGACCACGCTGACCGTGGACGGCGAGGCGGTGGACCTGTCCGGGCTCACCCGGCCGGCGCGGGCCGCGCGGCTGCGCCTGCGCGCGGGCTTCCCCTGTCGCTGGAGCGTGACGTCCCGGGACGGCCAGGGGTGGTACCCGGAGGGCGCGCCGGAGCGGCGGGACAACGACGACGTGCCGTTCTTCCACGGCGACGACCTCGTGCTCGCCGTCCCCGCCGAGCCCGTCGCGATCAGGGTGACCCGCGGCATGGAGTACGGCGTGGCCGAGACCACGGTGGTCCCGAGGGAGGGGGAGGAGACGCTGGTCGGGCTGACGCCGCAACGGCTGTACGACGCCGCCGCCCGGGGCTGGTACGGCGCGGACCTGCACGTCCACCTGAACTGGGCGGGTGACCTGGTCGCGGCCCCTTCCGAGGCGGCGGCGGCGCAGCACGGCGAGGACCTGCACGTGCTGAACCTCGTCGCCGGGAACGTCGCGGGCGACCGGGTCTACGACCTGGAGGCGTTGCGGCACTGGGCCGGTCGCGACCTGCCGTGGTCGGACGCCGGGCACGTGGCCCGGATGGGCGTGGAGTACCGCAACGACCTCTTCGGCCACGTCCACGTGTTCGGGATCGCCGCGCCGCCCGCCGTCTGCCACACCGGCTTCGGCGCGGACGCCGACTGGCCGCCCAACGGGACCGTCTGCGGCGACCTGCGGGAGCCGCGCGCCGTGCTGGGGTACGCCCACCCCTTCCACGGGCCGGTCTCCTCGCCCGAGGACGTCGTCGCGGGCGGCGCCAGGAACTGCTCCGGCCGCGCCCTCGTGGTGGACGCCGCGCTCGGCCTGGTCGACGGGATGGAGGTGCTGCACTTCAGCGACCTGTCGGCCACGCCGGGGACCGCCGAGGTCTACCGGAGGCTGCTCGGCGCGGGCAACCGCCTCGCCGCGCTCGCCGGGACCGACGCCATGCTGTCGTTCACCCGCCAGGACACGGTCTCCAGCCCGCCGGGCTGGGAACGCGTCTACGCCCGCGTGGACGGCCCGCTCGGCGCCGAGTCGTTCGCCGAGGCCGTACGGCGGGGCCGCACGTTCGCCACCACCGGCCCCTGGCTGGAGCTCACGGTGGACGGCCTGGGCCCGGGGGAGACGCTCAACCTGGACGGCGGCGAGACGGTCACGGTCCGGGCGCGGGTCGTCGGGCCGGAGGTGGAGCACCTGGAGATCCGCACCGCGGACGGTGTGACGGCTGAGGGACCGGGTCCCGAGATCACCGTGTCCCTGACGGTGGACGCGCCGGCCTACGTGGTCGCGGTCGCCCGCGGCGGCGCCCATCCGCGGTCCCCCGGCGGCCGGGCGTACGCCCACACGAGCCCGGTCCACCTCGACGTGCGGGGACGGCACGTGGCCCGCCCGGAGGACGTCCGATGGTGCCTGCGCTGGCTCGACCTGCTCGACGAGCTCATCAGGGGCCGGGCCCGGCTGCACACCAGGGCCCAGCTCCGCGACCATCTCGATCTCGTCGAGAAGGCCAGGGCGGTGTACGAGTCGCGCCTGTGACCGCCGGCCCTCCCGCTCTACAAGTCGAGTGAAGAGCCGCCGAAGCGGTCCCGCAGGAACCGGCCCTGGTCCCTGAGGGCCTGCTCGTCCCCCTGGTAGACGGCCTCCGCGACGGCCGACAGCCCCGACTCCAGCAGGCCGAGCTGGGCCATCAGCTCCTCGTGCGCGCTGCGCTCACGCGACCCCCGCCGGGTCAGCGCGTACGACCTGGGCAGGTTGGCGTACGCCTCCAGGCTGGTGGGCAGGTAGTCGCGGACGGCCTGCGAGACGACGTGCAGGTGGTCGGGGGCGGAGGTGAGCGCCTCCGCCCTGGCCAGCACCTCACGCAGGATCCCGGCGAGGTCGCCGACCTTCGCCACCACGTCCTCGGGGAAGCGGGCGGTCGTCACCTTCGCCACGAGGGCGTCCAGGTCGGCCCGCAGCGCGCGCGTCTCCACCTCCGCGTGGGAGATCGTCAGCCGGACCCGGTCGGGCGGGGTGAGCAGGGCGCCCACGCCGTACAGCCCGGCGACGACCACCGGCCACAGCGACCCGGCGAGTCCGAGGAAGTGCAGCGCGAGACCGCCGAGTGCGAGCGCGGAGCCGACGATGTTCCGCAGCGAGCCGAGGTAGGCGAGGACGCGGTCACTGGTAGCCACGGATCTCCTTGAACGCCGAGGCGAGGGACGCCTGCCGGGCGTCGAACACCGCGCCGCCGGTCAGATCGGAGACCTGGCGCATCTCGGAGACGTCGCTGTCGCCGAACAGCACGACGAACGTGGGGACGTGGGTGTTCAGCGTCCGGTGGAAGGCGGCGAAGTCCTCGTAGGAGGAGCCGTCGGTGTTCTCGCCGTCGGTCATCAGGACCACCGAGGTGAAGCTTCCGCCGTCCTGCTCGCTCCCGAGCGTCTGGTATGCCGCGCGCAGGCCGTCGTAGATGGCGGTGCCGCCCCCGGCCTCCAGGCTGTCGCCGTACGCCCGGATCCGGGCCAGGACCGGTGCGGGGTCGCCCTCCGGCACCGTGAACGTGCTCCCCGGGCCGGTCCCGGTGTTGAACGGCAGCAGGGTGACCGTCTCCCGGTCGCGGAACCGGGAGAACCGCCCAGACACGGAGGTGTCCGCGCCGGTCAGCGTGGCGAGCGCCGCCCTGAGCGCCGCGATGCGGTCGCCCTCCATCGACCCGGAGGTGTCCAGCACGAACAGCGTGCGCGACGGGCGGCGCACCTTGTTCAGGTACGCGCTGATCAGCGCGTCGGCCGCGCTGCGCCGGTTGGGGAAGGGCAGCTCCAGCAGCGGGGCCGTGCCGAACCTGGCGTCGGGCGGCACCTCGGGCACGATGGGCCGGCGGGCCGTGGTCGTCATGATCTCGCGCTGCGCCGCCGGGGTGCGCAGCCAGGCCGCCAGCTTGCCGTACTGCGCCTTCTTCGGCGAGGACGCGAGCAGCGTGAGCGGGTAGTCCGCGGTGACGACGCCGTCCGCAGGGTAGACCAGTGTGAGCGGCTCGCCTCCGGCGGAGCGCAGGCCGAGCAGCACGGACTCGTAGTTGATCAGCCCGTCCACGTCGGCGCGCCGGCGGAAGGCGTCGGCGAGCCAGCCGGAGGAGCCGGCGGTGAGGGTCTGGGCGGCGAAGAACCCGGTCAGCTTGGGGGTGACGGCCGTGATCTGGGCCTGGTCGAGCGCCTCGCCCGCGTCCGACAGCGCCGCCGCCACCCCGACCAGGGCGGAGAAACCGGAGTTGGACGACGCGGGGTTGGTCATGCCGAAGGTGAAGCGGTGTCCGGCGGCGGCTTCGGCGATGTCGGTCCAGGTGACCTCGCCGGTGTCCCAGTGCAGCTCGCGGGCCTTGGCGCGGGTGAGGCCGAGGACGACCGGGGACACCATGATCTTGGTCTGGGTGGACAGGCGCGCGGTCGCCCCGTCGATCAGGGACAGGTAGCGGTTGGAGGAGAACCAGACGGCGTCGTAGCGGCCGTCCGCGGCGCCGCTCGCCACCTGCTCGGCGCCGTCCAGGGTGCCGGTGTAGGAGAGCGACACCTTCACGCCCGCCGCTCCGGCCGCCTTGGCGAGCAGCGGCTCCAGGTCCTTGATCTCGCTGCCCGCCAGGACGCGCAGTACGGCGGGGTCGTCCGGCGGGGACTCGGCTCCGCCGCCCGAGCAGGCGCCCGTGGCGGCCAGCAGCAGGGCCAGGGCGGCCGTGACCGCTCGCCTCATGACGCGGCCTCGTCGGCGCGGCGGGACCGCTCCAGGTAGGCCCGGGCGTGGTCGAGCTCCACGGTGAGGTTGCCGACGGTGACGGCCATGCTCTCCACGGCCTTGGCCCGGAAGCCGTCGATCATGTCCATCGTCGAGTAGACGTTGTCGAACGCCTTGCTCAGCGTCTCCATGCTCACCGTCGTGGCGGCGGCCTGGGTCTGGATGTCCCCGGCCTGGGTGCGCAGCATCTCACTGGTCGCGAGGATCAGGTCGGAGGTGGTGGCGTTCAGCGCCGTGATCTGGTCGAGCACGAGCTTCTGGTCGGCCAGGGCCTGGGCCACGGTGACGGCCGTGCGCAGCGCCGCGATCGTCGTGGTGGTCGCCCGCTCCACCCCCTTGATCAGCTCCAGGTTGTTCTTGCGCACCAGGTCGAGCGCGAGGTAGCCCTGGGCCGACACGGCGAGCTGGGTCAGCAGGTCCTGGTGCTTCTGGCGCACCCCGAAGAGCGCGTCCGACCGCAGGGCGTTCGCCTTCTCCGGGTCGGTGGGCTCGATCCGGTCGATCCGCTCCTGGAGGGCCGAGTCGAGCGCCGCCGCCAGCACGGCGTACTCCTGGAGCTTCGTCATCGACTCCCAGAGGTTCGCCTTCTCGCCCTCGATCGCCGCGTTGTCCTTGCGCAGCTCGTCCTGCCCGGACTTCAGCGCCCGGATGATGTCGTCGATGTGCTTCTGCGCGCTGCGGTACCTGGCGAAGTAGTCGCGCAGCCGGTCGCCGAACGGGATGACGCCCAGCAGCCGCCGGGTGCCCGCGGTCGCCTGCTTCGGGTCGAGGTCGACGATCGTCCGGCGCAGCGCCACGAGCTGCCCGGCGACCCGCGCCTGACCGTCGGCGCCCTCACCCTTGGCCGAGGCCAGCGCCGCCACCGGGCGCCTAAGCATCCGGTTGGCCACCTGGGACGAGGCGCGGATCTCCGAGTCGCCCATCGAGGTGATGTCGTGCACCTTCCTGGTGAACTCCGGCGACCTGTGGTCGAGCGTGCCGAGCTCGTCGGCGAAGCCGGCCGCCTTCCGGGCGAGCTCGCCGGCGCGCTCGCCGGGGAGCGGCAGCATGGTGGCCGCCTTCTCGACCGGCACCGCGGCCACCGGGGCGGGCGGGGTCAGCACGAGATCTTCGGACACGGATGTCCTCTCTTCCTGGGACTCTTCCTGGAAACTGTCTTCCTGGACAAGGGGGGTCAGGACGACGGCTTCGCACCGGCCAGATAGCGCCGCTCGATGGTCGCGACGAGCTCCTCCAGACGGTCGTAGGCGGGCGGCTCGACCACGTCGACCAGGCTTCCGGGGACCGGCGCCTTCGCCTTGGCCGCCAGGCCCGCGAACACCCCGGGATCGGCGGTGCGGAAGCCGTGCCTCGCGGCGAGCCGGGCGAACTCCGGGTCCTCCTGCAGCAGCCGCCCGACCTCGGCGGCCCGGGCCGTGAGCGGCACGAGCGTGTGCTTGCTCAGCACGGTCGGCGCGGGGTAGATCAGCCGCATGTCGGGGCGGACGGCCCCGCCGCCCGCGAACAGCCGCGCGGCGTACTGCGCCTCGTAGATCACCACCATCGGGGTCTTGCCGATCCCGAGCGCGAGATAGTCCTCGAAGGGCGCCTCGGTGCTCGACTCGGAGTAGCCCTGGTCGAGGAAGAGCGGCGCGATCTTCGCGGCCGCGGCCGCGACCTGCTCCCGGGAGCTCACGACGTCGTCGCCGTTGGCCACGTAGCTGGTCGCCGCGAGGTACATGGCGGCGGAGTTCGACGTGCGGACGTCGGTGGTGGTCAGCAGGACCCGCTTGCGCGCCCGGTAGGCGGTGTTGCCGGGCAGCGCGTCCCAGCGGGTGCCCCGGGCGACGAGGTCGAGGAACCGCCGCAGGTCGAGGACCTGGTAGCCCGAGCCCGAGTCGCGCACCACCCCCGCCTTCGCCAGCACGTCCACGATCGGCTGGAAGGTCGCGACGGCCATCGGCGAGTAGAACGGCGAGTACGTCCGGGCGATCTTGCGCGTCTGCCGGATCTTCTCCGCCGCCGGGACGCTGGAGGGGAAGGCGAAGTCGTACGGGCGCAGGTCCACGGTGGACGCGATCTCGCGGGAACCGGCGGTGTCGACCTCGACCCGCAGCCCGTGCCTGGCGAACGCCGCCCTGACCGCGGCGTCGTCGAAGAAGGGTTTCTTCTCCGAGCCGATGACGCCGCGGACCGTCGTGAGCGCTCCCTGCCCGTCGCCCCGCCCGTCACCCTGCCCGTCACCGTCGCCCCGGTCGTCGCCGAGCACGAGGGCGAGGACGACGGCCACACCCAGCAGCAGCGCCAGCCCGACCCCGATCCAACGCTTCATTCCCGGTTTCCTTCGCCCCGTGGCTCTGAATTCCCCGTACCCGAATTATGGGAGAAAAGGGAAATTCGCGGGCGGAAGAAAAGAGGGATCCCGAGGAATTCCGCGCATGTTCACGGTGAATTCATCGACGCGACGATCGGGGTCTCTCCGGCCGGAATTCGGTTGTCTCGAAAAGGGACAAAGCGCTATTTCAACGACACGCGCTCAGGTGAACAGCGTGCGGCCCCAGTAGTCGCCGCCGTCGACCACCCCGGGCGGGCAGGCGAACAGGCCGCTGGAGACGTGCTTGATGTACTCGTTCAGCGAGTCCTTCTGCGACAGCATGCGCTGGATCGGCACGAACTGCTTGCGCGGGTCGCGCTGGTAGGCGATGAAGAACAGGCCGGCGTCGAGCCGTCCGAGGCCGTCGGAGCCGTCCACGAAGTTGTAGCCGCGCCGCAGCAGCCGCGCGCCGCCGTGCGCGTCGGGGTGCGCGAGCCGTACGTGCGCGTCGCCGGCGATCGCCGGCTGCCCGTCCGGGCCCTTCGCGGCGAAGTCCGGCGCGTCGAACTCGTCCTTGCCGGTGAGCGGCGCGCCCTTGCCCTTGTCCCGGCCGAAGATGGCCTCCTGCTCGGCCAGCGGGGCGCGGTCCCAGGTCTCGATGTGCATTCTGATCTTGCGGGTGACGAGGTAGGCGCCGCCGTCCATCCAGGCCGGTCCGTCGCCGGGCGCGGCCCACAGGTGGTCGCGCAGCATGGAGGTGTCCTCCAGCTTGAGGTTGTTCGTGCCGTCCTTGAAGCCCATCAGGTTGCGCGGCGTCGCCTGGGCCCGGGAGGTGGACGAGGTGCGGCCGAAGCCGAGCTGCGAGTAGCGCACGGAGACCTTGCCGAAGCCGATGCGGGCGAGGTTGCGGATCGCGTGCACCGCCACCTGGGGGTCGTGCGCGCACGCCTGCACGCAGATGTCCCCGCCCGAGATCTGGGGCTGGAGGTCCTCGCCCGGGAAGGCGGGCAGGTCGGCCAGCGCCGGAGGCCTGCGGTCGGCGAGGCCGAACCGGTCGTCGAACAGCGAGGGGCCGAAGCCGACGGTCAGCGTCAGGCCGGACGCGGGCAGGCCGAGGGCCTCGCCGGTGTCGTCCGGCGGCGCCTCCGGCGCGCCGCCCACGGCGCCGAAGGTGCCGGCGTCTCTGCCCTGGGTCATCCGGGCCGCGGCCGCCGTCCACTCCTGGAGCAGCTCCACCAGTTCGCCCCGGTCCTTCGTGATCACGTCGAAGGCCACGAAGTGGAGCCGGTCCTGGGCGGGTGTGGTGATGCCGGCCTGGTGGGCGCCGTAGAAGGGGACGGCGTCGGAGGCGGCGGAGGCGTACGCGACCGGCTGCTCCGCGAGGGAGCGGGTGGCGAGCGCACCCGCCCCGACGGCGGCCACTCCCGCCGCGCCGAGGCCGAACAGCCGCCTGCGGCTCAAGCCCTCGCTCACGGTGCCTCCCTCACAGTGCCTCCCCGCCTCGCCATGCCTTCCGGAGCGCCTTCCGGGCTCACTTGACCACCACCGCCGCGACCCTGCTGATCGGCTCGGCCAGCGCGTTGATCGCGTCGGACAGCGCCCGCAGGTCGTCCTTGGACAGCTCGGTGTGCAGCTTCCACCCGTCGCCGTCACGGTGCCGGCCGAGCGCCGCCTCCGCGTCGGCGAACTTCGCGTCGAGCGTCTTGACCAGATCGGCGTCGCGCTCCTCCAGGACCGGGCGCAGCGCCTGTACGGCCGCCTTCGAGCCCTGCAGGTTGGCGTCGAAGTCCCACAGGTCGGTGTGCGAGTAGCGGTCCTCCTCGCCGGTGATCTTGCCGGTGGCCACCTCGTCCAGCAGCCCCTTGGCGCCGTTGGCGAGCTGCACGGGGGAGAGGTCGACCGTCGCGGCCTTCGTCACGATCGTGTTCACGTCGGTCATCAGCTTGTCGGCGATCGGGCCGTCTCCGCCGACGTCCTTCTTGACCCACAGGTCCTTCTCGATGCGGTGGAAGCCGGTCCACTCCTCGCCGTCCGGCACGTCGTTCTCCCGCGCGTCGATGGCCGGGTCGAGGTCGCCGAAGACCTCGGCGACGGGCTCGATCCGCTCCCAGTAGGTGCGGGCGACCGGGTAGAGCTCCTTGGCCCCGGCCACGTCGCCGGCCTTGACCGCCTCGGTGAACTCCTTGGTCTTGTCGAGCAGCGTGTCGGACTGGCTCTTGATGTAGCGCTTGTAGCTGGCCACGGCCTCGGCGAGCCCGGCGTCGCCGCTCAGCGGCTTGTGCTCGCCGCTGACCTTGAGCGGGCCGCGGATGCCCTTGCCGGTCATCCCGGGCTTGCACGCGGTCTCGTACATGCCGGCGGGGAGCTCCATCACGACCTCGCGGGTCAGCCCGGGCACGATGTTCTCCACCTCGCCCATCACCCGGTCGCCCGGCGCGTACACGTAGAACTCGGTGACCTTCGTGCCGCTGTTGGTGATGGCGAAGGTCGAGGTGCCGGCCGCGAGGTCGGACTTCGCCACCTTGCACTCGGTGTCGGTGGCGGCCACGGCGATCGCGCCGGAGCCGGCCGCGGTCGCCTCGGTGCCGGCACCGGCGCCGGAGCCGGTGGACGAGCAGGCGGTGAGGCCTGCCAGGGCCATGGTCGCCACGGCCAGGACAGTGGGGGTGCGCATCGGGTCGACTCCGGTCACGAAGCGGGCTGGGGAGACTGGGGCTGCTGAGACTGGGGGGCGGTGCCGGCGGGCGCCTTCGCCGAGGGCCGCCGCAGGAACAGGACGAGGACGGGCACGGCGTAGGCGACCCAGGCGACGGTCTCCAGCACGCTCGGCTGCGCGGTGATGTTGAACATGCCGCTCAGCAGCGTCGAGTACCAGGCGCCGGGGTCGAGCAGGCCGCTGATGTCGAAGGCGTACGTGCTCAGACCGGGCAGCAGGCCCGCCTCCTGCAGGTCGTGCACGCCGTACTTGAAGATCCCGGCGGCGACCAGGATCAGCAGCAGACCGGTCCAGGTGAAGAACTTGGTGAGGTTGATCCGCACCGCGCTGCGGTACAGCCCGTAGCCCAGCGCGACGGAGGTGAGCAGGCCGAGCGTGATGCCGGTGAGCGGGCTCGCGCTGGTGGTCGCGCCCTGGACGGCGGCGAACCACAGCAGGGCGGTCTCCAGCCCCTCGCGGGCGACCGACAGGAAGGCCACCACGACCACGGCCGCGGAACCGAGCCGCAGGGCGTCGCCGAGCTTCTCGCGCAGGTCGCCCGACATCCGGCGGGCCGCCGTACGCATCCAGAAGATCATGAAGGTGACGAAGACGGTCGCGGCCAGCGAGGCGAAGGCGTCGAACATCTCGTGCTGCCGCGAGCCGAGGTTGGCCGCGGTGAAGGTCAGCAACGCCCCGAACGCCACGGAGAGCGCCACGGCGGCTCCGACACCGGCCCAGACCAGCGGCAGGCGGTCGCCCTTGCCGCTCTTCACGAGGAAGGCCACCAGGATGGAGACGACCAGGGTCGCCTCCAGGCCCTCGCGAAGGCCGATGAGGTAGCTCGCGAACACATCGCCCTCCGGATAGTCGGTAAGCCTTACCTAAGTTAGGTCAGGTTCACCTTAGCGACAAGAGCCCGGACGTGAGTAACCGGGTAGGGCCTTTGTCACCTCAAGGGACCGCTGGGGTGGGCGGGCGCGGCCGTGCCGCACCGTCGTCCGTCAGCTCTCTCACCCCGCCGGATGGGCGTCGGAGGTCTCGGTTGGCGACCTATGCCCTGAATCGTGTTGACAGGGTCCGCCGACAGGCCGACAGTGTCTCGGGTGATCTTCCCCCGGACCCTCACACGCCCCGTTCCCGGCGTCGTCGTCGTGCTGGCCGCGACCTGCGCGCTCGCCGCCTGCACAGCGCGGCCCGGCGCAACGGGCGGGAACGCCTCCGGCGGGACGGCGGGGCCGTCGGCCGCCTCCTCCACGGAACCGGCGGCGATGACCCCGGAGGCCTACCGGAGCGCGCTCGCCGCCGCCCGCCCCGCGGGCACGACCCTCGCCGCCATCGCCAAGGCGCGGACCTTCAAGTCCCTCCACCAGCGCATCGGGCGGGCGGAGAGCGCCCTGGAGTCCGCGGTTGCGCGGCTCGGGGCCCTGCGGCCTCCCCAGGACGTCGCCCCCGAGCACACCGACTACGTGGCGGCGCTGCGCGCTCTCAACGGCAGGCTCGGCGCACTGGACCAGGACGTGTCGTCGCACGCCCTGTGCAACGGCACGGCCGTGCTGGCCAAGCTGGGGGCGTCGGGCGACTTCACGACCTTCCGGGCGTCCGCGGACGACCTGGCGAAGGCCGGGGACTACCCGGTGGTCGCGCTCAAGCCGCCCGCCCGGCACACCCGCCGCCTCGGCAACGGCACGGTGCTGCTGTCGGCGATCCGCGGCGGCCGGGGCGCACTGACCGTGAAGAACGGCGGATCGCACGACGGCGTCGTCACCCTCGTACGCGGAGGGCGGAGGGCCGTCAGCTTCTATGTGCGCAAGGGGGCGAACGCGAAGCTCGCGAACGTCCGGGACGGGACCTACCGCGTCTACTTCACGACCGGGGCCGACTACGACAGGAGCGCCCGCGCGTTCACCAGGGACTGCGGCTTCTCCAAGTTCGACGATCCGCTGCGGTTCCGCACCGTCTACTCGGCGGGCCGGGTGAGCTGGGACAACTGGACCCTCACCCTCAACACCGTGTTCGGCGGGAACGCCAGCACGAGCGACGTCGACCCCGACGCCTTCCCCATGTGACCGTACGGAGGACGCGAACGAGGCCGCGGCCCGGGTGACCGGGCCGCGGCCTCGTTCGCGACGGGGGCGGTGCTCAGCTGGAGAACAGCATGCCGACCCAGCTGTCACGGCGGTGGCCGTGGTGGCCGTGGTGGCCACCGTGGTGGCCGCCCCAGGCGGGGCCTCCGTGCGCCGGCGGCGGGGGAGCGTAGGTCTGCTGGGCCCACTGGGCCTCCATGCGCGTCAGCGTCTCCAGCTCGCCGTAGTCCAGGAAGACGCCGCGGCAGTTGTCACACTGCTCGATGTGGACCCCGTTGCGGTCGAACGTCCGCATCCGGCCACGGCACTTGGGGCACTGCATGTACGAACTCTCCCTCATTCAGGTCCCGGCACGGGCGGCCGCGACGATCCTTTCGCAGGCGGACACCAGGGCCTCGGCGGCGTCGTCGGGTGGTTCCCCGGCTCTCGCCCCCGCGGCCACCGCCGTCGCGGCCAGCTGAACGGTCAACGCCCGGGCCGGCGCGTCGAGTTCCCGCCACGGGTCGTCCGCGGACACCGCGGTCCCGCCCGCCGCGAGGTAGGCCGTGAGCAGCCGCTCCCAGTCGTCCGGGGCGAGCAGCCCGGCGGCGAACCAGGCGGCGGGGCGGGCCAGGTCCCAGGCCGGGTCGCCCGGTCCGAGGTCGTCGGGGTCGATCAGCAGCCAGCCGCCGCCGTGGCGGACGATCTGGCCGAGGTGCCAGTCGCCGTGGGTCAGCGCGCCGCCCTCCCGGGCCGGCGGCAGCGTCGCGTACGCCTCCAGGATCGGGGCGGCGACGGGAGCGGGAACGCCGGCCGACGCCAGGTCGGCCATGGCCCGCGGCAGCCGCGACGGGCCCCCGGCGGGCGGCAGGCCCGCGGGGACCGGCCGGGCGTGCAGCAGCGCGAGCAGCCGGCCGCCCTCCTCCCACGGCGTCGTCCCCGCCTCCACGTCGTCCATGGTCAGCGGCTCGCCGGCGGGCCAGATCGTCACCAGGCGGCCGTCCAGCCGTTCGAGGCCGAGCGGGGCGAGCATGATGCCGTCGAGGGCGCGGGCCGCGTCGAGCCGGGCGCGCAGGGCCCTCTCGTCGGTGCCGGGCGGATGCGCCTTGACGACCACGTCGCCGGCCCGGACCACGAGCACCTTGGTCCGCTTGAGAACCGTGGTCCGCTTGAGCACCGTCACCGGCCCGTCGCGCCCCGCCAGCCGGGCCAGCTCGCCGGCCTGTAAGCGATGATCGTCCACGGCGGACACCCTAGTGTGCGGGTATGAGGATTGGATTTGCCGTGCCGGTGTCGGGCTCGTGGGCGACGCCGGAGAACATGAGGCGGATCGCGCGCCGCGCCGACGAGCTCGGCTACCACGGGGTGTGGGCGTTCCAGCGGCTGCTCTACCCGGAGGGCCACGCGATGGGGCCCGTCTACCGCAGTGTGCAGGACCCGGTCGTCGCGCTCGCGTACCTGGCGGGGATCACCGAGCGGGTGCGGCTCGGCGTGGCCGTGCTCAACCTGCCGTTCGTCAGCCCGGTGCTGCTGGCCAAGCAGCTCGCGACCCTGCAGCAGGTGTCCGGCGGCAGGCTCGACGTGGGCCTCGGGCTGGGCTGGCTGCCGGAGGAGTTCACCGCGTCCGGCGTGCCGATGGAGCGGCGGGGCAGGCGCGCGGAGGAGTACGTCGGCCTGCTGCGGCGGCTGTGGACCGAGGACGTCGTCGAGCACAGGGGCGAGTTCTACGAGGTGCCGCGCTCCCACCAGGACCCCCGGCCCGCCACGCCGCCGCCCGTCCTGCTGGGCGGCACCGCGCGGGTCGCGCTGGAGCGCGCCGGGCGGATCGCGGACGGGTGGATCAGCTCCAGCCGCGCCGACCTCGGCACCATCGACCAGCAGATCGCCATCGTCAAGGAGGCGGCCCGGGGGGCCGGACGCGACCCGGACGCGCTGCGGTTCGTCGTGCGCGGCGTCACCCGCGTCCGCCCGGCGGACGAGGGCCCGCTGACCGGGTCGTACGACAAGATCCGGCGGGACGTGGAGGAGCTCGCGGCCAGGGGCGTGACCGAGGTGTTCCACGACCTCAACTTCGACCCCGAGATCGGTGACCCCGAGGCCGACCCCGGAGAGTCACTGCGCCGCGCGGAGGAGGCCCTCGACGCCCTCGCCCCGTAGCGGGCGCCGCCGTGGGCGTGGACCCGGGCGGCCGGGTCGCGCACCACCGCCCGGTCCGCGCGGCGGCCGGGCGCTAGACCATGCCGTACGCGCGGGCGACGAGTTCGTGGGAGCGCAGCCGGGCCGGGGCGCCGTGGACCATCGTGGTGATCATGAGCTCGTCGGCCCCGGTGCGCTTGCGCAGCTCCTCCAGCCCGGCCCGCACGGTCTCGGCGTCGCCGTGCACGACGGTCGACAGCCGGTCGCGGACGAACTCCCGCTCGATCGGGGTGTACGGATAGGCCAGCGCCTCCTCGGGGGTCGGCATCCGGCCGGGCCGGCCGTGGCGCATCCGCAGCCACGACAGCGCGCCCGGCATGACCTGGCGCAGCGCCTCCTCCTCGGTGTCGGCGGCGACCGCCGCCACCCCGATCAGCGCGTACGGGCGGTCGAGCACCTCGGAGGGGCGGAAGGAGGAACGGTAGAGGTCGAGCGCGGGCTCGGTGTTGGCCGCGCTGAAGTGGTGGGCGAAGGCGAACGGCAGCCCCAGCAGCCCGGCCAGCCTGGCGCTGAACCCGCTGGAGCCGAGCAGCCAGATCGGCGGCCGGCCCGTGTCCGCCGAGTCGGGGCCGCCCGGCACGGCCCGGATCCTCTCGTACTGGTGGCCGGGCGGGAACGAGCCGTCGAGGAATCCGGTCAGCTCGGCCACCTGCCGGGGGAAGTCGTCGGGGTCCACCTCGGCGGAGCGGCGCAGGGCGTTCGCCGTCGCCATGTCGGTGCCCGGGGCGCGGCCGAGGCCGAGGTCGATGCGGCCGGGGTGCAGCGCGTGCAGCGTGCCGAACTGCTCGGCGATCACCAGCGGGGCGTGGTTGGGCAGCATCACGCCGCCCGACCCGATCCGGATCGTCCGGGTGGCCGCCGCGAGATGCGCGATGAGCACGGCCGGGGAGGAGCTCGCCACCCCGGGCATGCCGTGGTGCTCGGCGACCCAGATGCGGTGATAACCCCACTCCTCGGCCCGCCGGGCCAGCTCGGTGGCGTCGCGCAGCGACTCGGTGGCCGTCTGGCCCTCGCCGACGGTCGCGAGCTCCAGGATCGACAGCGGCACTCCGGCCGTCCCGCGCGGCACGCCGCGGATCTCGTCCTCGCCGCTCATGCCACTCCCTCGCCTCGCACTTCGGGACCGCGTGGGCCGGTCAGGCCGTGTGTGCCGTCCTGCCTGTTTCGCTCGCTCATGTTCGGCCCAACCTGAGGTCGCATCCGGATATTTCCGGCTGTCTGGTGAAATGTGCTTCGATGCCCCGCCACCTGCCATGCTTGGACGCATGAGCGAGCGAAAGCCCATTGAGTCGTGGTTGTCTGATATGGATGGCGTGCTGGTCCACGAGGGCCAGCCGGTGCCGGGGGCCGACGAGTTCATCAGGCGGCTGAAGGAGTCGGGGAAGAGGTTCCTCGTCCTCACCAACAACTCGATCTACACCGCCCGCGACCTGTCCGTACGGCTGCGCGCGGCGGGGCTGGACGTGCCCGCCGAGTCGATCTGGACCTCCGCGCTGGCCACCGCCAAGTTCCTGGCCGACCAGCGGCCCGAGGGCTCGGCGTACGTCATCGGCGAGGCGGGGCTGACCACGGCCCTGCACGAGGTCGGCTACGTGCTGACCGACCTCGACCCCGACTACGTGGTGCTGGGCGAGACCCGGACCTACAGCTTCACGTCGATAACCCGGGCGATCCGGCTGATCGACAACGGCGCCCGGTTCATCGCGACCAACCCCGACCCCATCGGCCCCTCCAACGAGGGCTCGCTCCCGGCCTGCGGCGCGGTCGCGGCGATGATCACCAAGGCGACCGGGGTCGAGCCGTACTTCGTCGGCAAGCCGAACCCGATGATGATGCGCAGCGCGCTCAACCAGATCGACGCGCACAGCGAGAGCACCGCCATGATCGGCGACCGCATGGACACCGACGTGGTCTGCGGCATCGAGGCGGGCCTGAACACGATCCTGGTGCTCACCGGCGTCACGCAGAAGGACCAGATCGACCGGTACCCGTTCCGGCCGACCCAGGTGGTCAACTCCGTGGCCGACCTCATCGACCTCGTCTGAGCCGGCCGGGAGAACCTGACAGGGGGCGGCAGGTATGGCTGCCATGCTGGCCCCATGAACCACCGTGTCTATCTGGAGATCGGGCCCAAGAGGGTCTTCGCCTGCTCGGCCGACTGGCCGGGCTGGTGCCGCATCGGCAGGACCGAGGAGGCCGCGATCGGGACCCTCGCGGACTACGCGCCGCGCTACCGCGTGATCGCCGAGCGGGCCGGGCTGGAGTTCGCGCCGGGGGACCCGGAGGTCGTCGAGCGGGTCAAGGGCGACAGGACCACGGACTTCGGCGCGATCTCCGCGATCCCCGGCCTCGACCGGGAGCCGGTGGACGCGCCGGAGGCCGCCCGCACGGTCGCCCTCGCCCGGGCGGCGTGGGAGGTCCTCGCCGAGGTGGCCGCGGCGTCCCCGGAGGAACTGCGCAAGGGCCCGAGGGGCGGCGGCAGGGACCGGGACAAGATGGTGGCCCACGTCCGCGAGGCCGAGCGGTCCTATGCCAGGAAGATCGGCGTACGGCACAAGCCGTTCAAGGACGCGGCCGGCCTGACCGCCATGCGCGACGACATCGCCCGCGTCCTGTCGCGGCCGTCGGACGGCGGGCCGCTCGCCGAGGGCGGATGGCCGGCCCGCTACGCCGCCCGCCGGATCGTCTGGCACGTGATCGACCACATCTGGGAGATGGAGGACCGGAGGGTCTGATCTGATCCGATGTACGGTGGTAACTTGGTACCATGGTAACAGTAGAGCGGGCCCAGACCGGCCTCCGCATCGAGCGCAACACGCTGAAGGTGCTCAAGGGCCTGGCCGAATACCTGGACATCTCCCTCGGTGACCTCGTGGAGGGGATCGTCCTGCACGCCTTCGAGGGCAGGCCGCCGTTCGGGCCGGAGACCCTCACCAAGATCGAGCAGCTCAGAGAGGTCTACGGCCTGACGCTCACGGCCGCCGACGCCCACCTGCTGGAGGAGAGGTGAGCGCCGCGCCGCGGCGCCGCCGCCTCACCGGCGGCCTGCGGGTCGCGCTCCCGCCGGCCGAGGCGTTCCGGCTCTTCACGCCGTACGGCGAACGGGAGTGGGTCGAGGGCTGGGAGCCGCGCTTCCCCGAGGGGGTCGCGGACGACACGGCGCCGGGAACGGTCTTCCAGACCGGCGCGGACGGCGCGGCCACCACCTGGATCGTCCTGCACCGCGCCCATGACCCCCACGAGCCCGGCTCGTCGGTCTCCTACGCCCGGGTGCGCGAGGGAGTCCACGCCGGGACGGTCGGCGTCGTGCTCGCGCCGGACGGGAGCGGGCACAGCGACGTGACGGTCACCTACGACCTCACTCCGCTCACCGTCGCGGCCGAGGCCGAACTGGCCGGGTTCGCGGACGGCTACCCCGCGTTCCTGCGCTCCTGGGAGGAGGCCATCGCCGCCCACCTCGCCCGTACCGCGGAGACGCCCCGAGGGCACCGGTAGAGGCGCGGCCGGTGGCGTGGCCCCGGCCGGGTGCCCGCCGGTCGGCTCAGTCCGCCGTACGGCGCAGGCGCTTGAGGTCGGAGCGCTGTTTCTTGGCCGCCAGGCGGCGCTCGACCGCGCCCCTGGAGGGCTTGGTGGAACGGCGCCGCTTGGGCGGCGGCGCGATCGCGTCGCGGAGCAGCGCGGCCAGCCGTTCCCGCGCCGCCTCGCGGTTGCGCAACTGCGACCGGTGCTCCGAGGCCGTCACCGTGATCACACCGTCGACCAGCCGGGGGGCGAGCCGTTCGAGCGCGCGCGCCCGAAGCGCCGGGCCGAGGGCGGTCGTGCGCGCGACGTCGAAGCCCAGCTCGACCCGGCTGTCGGTGGTGTTGACGCCCTGGCCGCCCGGGCCGGACGAGCGGGAGAAACGCCAGGTCAGCTCGGCCTCGGGCACGACGATCGAGCCGCGGACGTGCAACGGGCCTGTCATGGCGATTCCTCTTCGGTCGGACGGGCGGGGCGAACAGGGGGATTAACGGACCGGACGAACAACTTATCCACGTAGATACCACTGGCGCGCGTCATTTATCACCGTAAACGCGGCTTGTGGTTGTCACGGTCCAGCGCCTCGTGCACAGTGACGTCCGGAAAACCGGGACCTCCGGAAACCGGGCGACATTGTGGGGCGGGAGCATGACCTCGATCGTCGGCGTGCACGGCATAGGCAAGTACCACTACTACGAGGACGCCGGCGGATCGGCGGACGGTGCCGCCGCGGCCGTGCGGGCCAAGTGGAACGCCTACCTGCACCAGGGACTGGGCGGCTGGGCGGGCGGCGCCGGCGACTACTTCACCGAGATCGCCTACTACGCCCACCATCTCCACAGCGGCCCGCCCCGGCCGGTCCGGCAGATGGGCACGCCCTCGAAGCTGGTCTTCGCCGACTGGGCCGCCCAGCTCGGCGGCCCGTTCCGGGACGCGGCGGGGGAGTCGCTGACCGGCGTCGCGCACCTGCTGGCCGAGTGGCTGCTGGCGAGGCTGGGCCCCGCGGCGGTGCGCTTCGCGCAGGACTTCTGCCCGGAGGTGGCCACCTACCTCGGCGGCGGCGCCCCGCGCGTACGGGCCCGCGACACGGTGGCCGACGTCATCCGCCGGCGCCGGCCCCGGGCGGTCGTCGCGCACTCCCTCGGCAGCGTGGTCACGTACGAGGCGCTGTGGGCCCATCCCGACCTGTCCGTCGACCTGCTGGTCACGCTGGGCAGCCCGCTCGGCATGCGCCGCGTCGTGTTCGACCGGCTCGCCCCCGTGCCGGTCCGGGGCCGGGGAGCGCGCCCGCCGGGCGTGCGCCGCTGGATCAACATCGCCGACAAGGACGACATCGCCGCGATCCCGGCCGCGCTGGCGTCGTGCTTCGACGGGGTCGAGCGGGACGTCTCCTGCGACATCGACTGGCTGGACTTCCACACCGTGCGCAACTACCTGCGCTGCGGAGGCGCCAACGAGTACCTGAAGCCCTTCGTGACCTGAGTCGCGCACACGCGTTATGATCGTACGACCATGAAGACTGTGCTTTTCGACTACGGCAACGTCGTCTCCCTCCCCCAGGCCCCCGAGGACGTCGCCCGCCTGGCCTCGTACGTCCCAGGGGCCGAGCCCGGGTTCGAAGACCGCTACTGGGAGGTGCGGCTCGACTTCGACCGGGGTTCGCTCGACCCGGCCGCGTACTGGTCCCACGTGTACGGCAGGCCGATGGACGGCGCCGGCCTGGACGAGGTCGTCGCCCTCGACGTGGCGAGCTGGTCGCGGCCCAACGAGGAGACGGTGGCGATCGTCGACGAGCTGGCCAAGGTCGGGGTGCCGATGGCGCTGCTGTCCAACATGCCGGTCTGCGTCGCCGAGGGCATCGACGTGCTGCCGTTCATGCGGCCGATCGGCCCGCGTTTCTACAGCGGCCGGATGGGTCTGGTGAAGCCGGAGGCGGAGATCTTCCACGAGACGGTGGCCTGGCTCGGGGTCGCCCCCGGCGACCTCGTCTTCGTGGACGACCGGCTGGAGAACGTCGCCGCGGCCGAGGGGGCGGGGCTCGCCGCCGTCCACTTCCGCGACGCCGCCGCGCTGCGCGAGGACCTGAAGACGCTTCTCGGCTGAGCGCGGCCGCTCCACGACCGTGTCCGGCCACCCCGCGTACGGGGCGCGGGGGGTGCGTGAACCCCCGGGTCAGGTGCCCGAACTCGCCGGAGGGCGGGAGCCGAGCGGCCGAGCCTCGCCGGCGGGTTCGGGCGCGGGCGGCCCGGCCGTCCGGGCGGCGAGGACGTTCGTCCTGATCGTGACGAAGGCGACGACCGCCGCGACGGCCATCATGACCGCGCAGACCAGCATCGACGTGTGGAACCCCCGGGTGAACGCGGCGGGCGACTCGTAGGCGTCGCCCGTCAGCCCCACGAGCGGCGGCACGGCGGCGACGGCCAGCAGCCCGCCCGTTCTGGCCAGGGCGTTGTTGACCCCGCTCGCGACCCCCGCGTACCGCTCCTCCGCCGTGGCGAGCACCGTCGCGGTGAGGGGAGCGACGGCGGTGGACAGGCCGAGCCCGAAGACGCACGCCGCGGGCAGCACGTCGGCCAGGTAGGACGCGCCGGGGCCGATGCGGCTCATGAGCAGCAGCCCGGCCGCGCACAGCAGGATCCCTCCCGTCATGGGCAGGCGCGGGCCGATCCTCCCCGCCAGGTCGCCGGCCCGGGACGACAGCAGCAGCATGAGGATGGTGACCGGGAGCATCGCCGACCCGGCGGCGATGGGTGACATCCCGGCCGACACCTGGAGCTGGACGACCAGGAGGAAGAACACCAGCCCCATCGCCGCGTACATGACCAGCGTGACGACGTTGACGGCGGTGAACTCCCGCGAGGCGAACACCCCCACGGGGACGAGCGATCGGGGAGAGCGCCGGATCTCCACCACCACGAAACAGACGGACAAGGCGATTCCGGCGGCCAGCGGCACCAGCCCGTCACCCGCCAGGATCAGGCCGTACGTCAGGCCGGCCAGCGCGGGGGCGGCGAGGACGGTCCCGAGCACGTCGAAGCGGCCGTGCGGCCCGGCGTCCCTGGTCTCGGGCACGTGCCGGGCGGCGACGCCGACCACGACGGCCGCGAGCGGCAGGTTGAGCAGGAACACCCACCGCCAGCCGGCCGCCTCGACGAGCCACCCGCCGAGCAGCGGCCCGACGGCGGCGGCCACGCCGCCCAGCCCCGACCAGGCGCCGACGGCGCGGGGCCGGTCGTCCGGCGCGTAGCTCGCCTGGATGATCGCGAGGCTGCCGGGGATCAGCAGGGCCGCCCCGATGCCCTGGAGCGCGCGGGCGAGCACGAGCACGGGGGCGTTCGGCGCGATCCCGCAGAGGGCGGAGGCCACGGCGAACCACACCACCCCGACGACGAAGATCTTGCGCCGGCCGAGCCGGTCGCCCAGCGACCCGCCCAGCAGGATCAGCGCGGCCATCGTGAGCGTGTAGCCGTTCACGGTCCACTGCAGGCCGGACATCCCGGCGTCGAGGTCGCGCCCGAGGGCGGGGAGGGCCACGTTGACCACGGTGCCGTCGAGGGTCGCCAGGGACGACCCGAGGACCGTGGTGAGCAGCACCCACCGGCCCGTCGCCGAGCGGAGTCGGATATGCCCGGATTCCATGCACGCCATCATGCGCCATCCGAAGGTGTGGACGCGTCGCGGAATCGGGGGATCATGCAGCGATTACACGATTACGATCGCTCACAGCGAACTGACGCAGAACAGGGAACAGGGACGGGCTCCTGTTAGTTGAGTCGGCATAACTCAACCCCATTGGAGTGCTGATGTCCCAGGTCCTTCCCGTCCTCCCGCTCGACGACGAGGTCGTCCTGCCCGGCATGGTCGTTCCCCTTGACCTGTCGGCCTCCGAGGTCCGCGCGGCCATCGACGCCGCCCGGGCCGGTGGAGAGAGCACGGTCCTGCTGGTGCCCCGCGTCGACGGCCGCTACGGCCCGGTGGGGGTGAGCGCCGTCGTGGAACAGGTCGGACGGCTGCCGGGCGGCGAGCCCGCGGCCGTCGTGCGCGGCGTGCACCGCATGCGCGTCGGCACCGGCACCACCGGCCCCGGCGCGGCGCTGTGGGTCGAGGCGACGGTGCTGGAACCGGTCGCCGCCGGGCCGAGGGCCGGTGAACTGGCCAAGGAGTACAAGGCTCTGACCACCACGATCCTGCAGAAGCGGGGCGCGTGGCAGGTCGTCGACGCCGTCAACCAGATCACCGACCCTGCCGTCCTCGCCGACAGCTCGGGGTACGCCCCCTGGCTGACCATCCAGCAGAAGCTGCTGCTGCTGGAGATCGCCGACCCCGCGGAGCGTCTCGACAAGCTCGTCGGGTGGGCCCGCGACCACCTCGCCGAGATGGACGTCGCGGAGACCATCCGCAAGGACGTCCAGGAGGGCATGGAGAAGCAGCAGCGCGAGTTCCTGCTGCGCCAGCAGCTCGCCGCCGTACGCAAGGAGCTGGGCGAGCTGAGCGGCGACCCCTCCGACGAGGAGGAGGACTACCGGGCCCGCATCGAGGCCGCCGACCTGCCCGAGAAGGTCCGGGAGGCGGCGCTCAAGGAGGTCGCCAAGCTGGAGCGCACCTCCGACCAGTCGCCCGAGACCGGCTGGATCCGCACCTGGCTCGACACGGTGCTGGACGTTCCGTGGAACGTCCACACGACCGACTCCTACGACATCGCGGGCGCCCGCGCGGTGCTCGACGCCGACCACACCGGCCTCGACGACGTGAAGGACCGCATCGTGGAGTACCTCGCGGTCCGCAAGCGCCGGGCCGACCAGGGCCTCGGCGTGGTCGGCGGGCGCCGCAGCGGCGCCGTGCTCGCGCTGGCCGGCCCTCCCGGGGTCGGCAAGACCTCCCTCGGCGAGTCGGTCGCCCGCGCCATGGGCAGGAAGTTCGTCCGGGTCGCCCTGGGCGGCGTGCGCGACGAGGCGGAGATCCGCGGCCACCGGCGCACGTACGTCGGGGCGCTGCCGGGCCGCATCGTCCGGGCGATCCGCGAGGCGGGCTCGATGAACCCCGTCGTGCTGCTGGACGAGATCGACAAGGTCGGTGCGGACTACCGGGGCGACCCGACGGCCGCGCTGCTGGAGGTGCTCGACCCGGCGCAGAACCACACCTTCCGCGACCACTACCTGGAGGTCGAGCTCGACCTCAGCGACGTGCTGTTCCTCGCGACGGCCAACGTCCTGGAGCAGGTGCCCGGACCGCTGCTCGACCGGATGGAGCTCGTCACGCTGGACGGCTACACCGAGGACGAGAAGGTCGCCATCGCCCGCGACCACCTGCTGCCGCGCCAGCTGGAGAAGGCGGGCCTCACCACCGCCGACGTGACGGTGGAGGAGGCGGCGCTGCGCCGCCTGGCGGGCGAGTACACCCGCGAGGCCGGCGTCCGGTCACTGGAGCGGTCGATCGCCCGCGTCCTGCGCCGGGTGACGGCGAAGGTCGCCCTCGGCGAGACGGAGCTGCCGGTGACGGTCGCCCCCGATGACCTGGTCGCCCACCTGGGCCGGCCGCGGCACGTGCCCGAGTCGTCCCTGCCGGAGGCCCGCCAGCGTACGGCGGTGCCGGGCGTGGCCACGGGCCTCGCGGTGACCGGCGCGGGCGGCGACGTCCTCTACGTCGAGGCGTCGCTGGCCGACCCCGAGACCGGGGCGACCGGCGTCACGCTCACCGGGCAGCTCGGTGACGTGATGAAGGAGTCGGCGCAGATCGCGCTGTCCTTCCTGCGGTCGCGCGGCGCGGAGCTGGAGCTGCCGGTCGGGTCGCTCAGGGACCGGTCGGTGCACATCCACGTGCCCGCGGGCGCGGTGCCGAAGGACGGCCCGTCGGCGGGTGTCACGATGACCACGGCCCTGGCCTCCCTGCTCTCGGGCCGCCCGGTCCGCGGTGACGTGGCGATGACCGGCGAGGTGTCCCTCACCGGCAGGGTGCTGCCGATCGGCGGGGTCAAGCAGAAGCTGCTCGCCGCCCACCGGGCCGGGATCACCACCGTGCTCATCCCCGCGCGCAACGAGCCCGACCTGGACGACGTGCCGGCCGAGGTGCTGGCCGACCTCACCGTCCACGCGGTGAGCGACGTCCGCGAGGTCCTCGACCTGGCCCTGACCCCCGCCACGGTCACGCGGCAGGCCGTCGCCTGACCGCCGGCTGATCGCCGCCAGGCGGTCGCAGGGCCGGCATCGGCATCGGGCGCCCGGAGCGCTGCCGGTGAGCGGCGGCACCGCCCGGAGGCTCCTGCGCACGGCGGTCGCCCACGTGAGGCCCGCGTCCCGTCCCGGGACGCGGGCCTTGTCGTGTGACAAAGGGCACATTCCAGGTCTGGAATACCGGAAGGCTCACGGGTGGTTTCAGCTGGTCGTGAGCGTACCGAACCTGATGAACCCGCCTCGACGCGAGTGTCCCACGGGCTGAGCCCCTGGTCCTCCCGCCCCTCCCGCGAAGGCGTACACCCGATGACGCTCTCCTCGCCGTCCGATCCGGTCACGCTCCGGATCGCGCGCCCGCCCGTTCCGACCGGCACGCAGCAGCCGTACGCGTTCTCCGGAGACAGCAAGTGATCACGGTTACCGGCCTGCGCAAGGCCTACGGCGACGTCGTCGCGCTCGACGGCGTCGACCTGCACGTCGGCAGGGGAAAGGTCTTCGGCGTGCTCGGACGCAGCGGCGCCGGCAAGAGCACCCTGCTGCGCTGCGTCAACCTGCTCGAACGCCCCGACGTGGGCGTGGTGACCGTCGACGGACGCGAGCTGACCACCCTCGGCGCGGCCGATCTGCGCCGCGCCCGGCAGCGCATCGGCATGATCCACCAGCACTTCGCGCTGCTGTCGTCGCGCACGGTGGCGGGCAACGTGGCCTTCCCGCTGGAGGTCATGGGCGTCGGCCGGGCCGCCCGGGCCCGGCGGGTCGCGGAGCTGCTCGACCTCGTGGGCCTGGCGGACCGGGCGGGGGCCTATCCCGCGCAGCTGTCCGGCGGGCAGAAGCAGCGGGTCGGCATCGCACGGGCGCTCGCGGCCGAGCCGTCCGTGCTGCTGTCGGACGAGGCCACCTCCGCGCTCGACCCCGCCACGACCCAGTCGATCCTGGCCCTGCTCCGGCGGCTCAACCGGGAGCTGGGGCTGACGATCCTGCTCATCACCCATGAGATGGACGTCATCAAGGCCGTCTGCGACTCCGCGGCGATCATGAGTGACGGGCGGATCGCGGAGGCGGGCTCCCTGCCCGGCCTGCTCGCCACCCCCGGATCGCGGCTGGCGGCCGAGCTGTTCCCGCTGCCGCCCGCCGAGCCCGGCACCGTGACGGTCGCCCTCGCCGCGGACGAGAACCTGCTGTCGCGTCTCGCGCGCACGTACGACGTGGACGTCGCCGTCGTGGGCGGCGCGGTCGAGCAGGTGGCGGGGGCTCCGGCGGGCCGGCTGCGGCTGCGGATCACCGGAGCCGGTGCGGCGGCCGCTCTCGCCGGCCTGCGTGAGCGTGGCCTGCTGGTGGAGGAGGCCGCGTGACCTGGTCGGAGATGAGCCCCCTGCTGTGGGAGGCCACCGGGCAGACCGCCGTGATGGTGGGCTGGTCCACGCTGTTCACCGTGCTGTTCGGGCTCCCGCTCGGCGTCTGCCTCGCCGGGACGGACCGCGGCGGGCTGTTCCCCGCCCCCGCCGTGCGGCGCGTGCTCGGCCTGGTCGTCAACGTCGGGCGGTCGCTGCCGTTCATCGTCCTCATGATCGCGGTCATCCCGCTGACGCGCGTGCTCACCGGCACGACGATCGGGACCACCGCCGCGGTGGTCCCGCTCACGATCGGCGCGGCGCCCTTCTTCGCCCGGCTGGTCGAGACGGCGCTGCGCGAGGTGGGCCGCGACGTCGTGCAGGCGGCCGAGGCGATGGGGGCGGGCCGGGTGACGATCGTGACGCGGGTCCTGCTGCCCGAGGCGCTGCCCGGCCTGGTCGCCGGGCTGACCGTCACCGTGGTCACCCTCATCTCCTACTCCGCGATGGCCGGAGTTATCGGCGGCGGTGGCCTCGGCGACCTCGCCGTCCGCTACGGATACCAGCGGTTCGAGACCACGCTCATGGTCGTCACCGTGGTCGTCCTGGTCGTCGTGGTGCAGCTCGCGCAGACCCTCGGCGACGCCGTCGCCCGCCGGCTTTCCCACCGTTGACCACTAGATGATTGATTCCAAGCCCTCCGGCTGGGTCAGTGGTCGTATGCGATCAGTGACCGTTTGACCGTCTGACCGGTCCTGTCGTTGTGCCAGATCACGCAGGTCAGGGCCAGGATCCGGATGACCA
>NZ_JABBWW010000060.1:0-6463 GCF_014161385.1 Microbispora sp. H10670
CCGGGGGCGGCGGTGTCATCGAGGCCTTTCACAGGCGACCGAACAGGGCCGTCACCCCGGCTCCCGCCGAGTCCCTTCCACAAGACCCTACGCGGGCCCCGCAGTAAGGATGGTGCCCTAGTGACCGGCCGCCCGTTCCCCTCCCAGCGCAGGCACACCCTGTTCTTCCTCGACCAGATCCGCGACTTCTCCCCGGTCTTCCTCGACACCGAGGTGGACGCCACCGCGATCGTCGCGGGACGGGCGCGGGCGCACCGGGCGGGGGAGCGCCGTTCGGTCGTCTCCTACGTCGTGCACGCGGCCGCCGGGGTCCTCGCGAAGCACCCCGAGGCCAACTCCGCCATACACGGCCGGCTGGACCCGGTCGTCGCCTCCTTCGACACCGTGGCGGCCAAGGTCACCCTCGACAAGACCTGGGAGGGCCGCCGCGTCGTGCTCGCCACCGTGATCCCCACGCTGGAGTCCGCGTCCCTGGCCGACGTACAGGCGCACCTGGACCGGGCGGCCGCCGCCGATCCCGGCACGGCCGAGGAGTTCGCCGGCATCCGCGCGCTGCGGCAACTGGCCTGGCAGGAGGCGCTCGACCGGTTCCGCGAGATGGCGGGGCTGCTCGACCGGCGGCCCGCCGTCACCGGCACGTTCAGCGTCACCTCGCTCGGCCACCGCGCCGTCGACGGCTTCCACTCGGTCGGCGGCACCACCGTGACCCTCGGCGTGGGCCGGATCGCCGACCGCCCGGTCGTCAGGGACGGCGCCGTGGTGGTCGCCCCCGTCATGCGGCTCTCGCTGGCCTTCGACCACCGCGTGATCGACGGCGCCGAGGCCGCCGACGTGCTCACCGAGATCAAGGAAGCGCTGGAGGCGTACGAGGAATGAACGACCTGACCGAGCTCAAGCGCTTCGTCGTGGCGCACGCGATCTCGCAGAACCTGCCGGCCGACCACTACGGCGCCCTGCTCGACCGCATCACCGCGGACGCGGGTGACGAGCCGGGCTCGTGGCCGTACGAGTGGATCCGCGCCGGGGACGAGTGGGACGCCGCCGGCGAGACGGCCCTGGCCTGCCAGTACTACACGATGGGCCGCTTCCCGTACGTGGACGGCCCGGGCCGCAAGCGCGCGCTCGCCCGCTGCCTCGACGCCTTCGACCGGTGGCGGCGCGGGGTGCCGGGCCTGGAGCCCGTGGTCGTGGACGTGGACGGAGTCCCGGTGCGGGTGTGGGCCGCCGGCCTGTCCGCCGACGAGCCCCGGCCGCTGCTGGTCATGACCGGCGGCATCGTGAGCCCGAAGGAGCAGTGGGGGCCGGTGCTCCCGCAGATCGCGGCTTTCGGCATGGCCGGGGTCGTGGCCGACCTGCCCGGCGTCGGCGAGAGCCCGCTCCGGTACGGCCCGGACGCATGGCGGCTCTTTCCGGCGATCCTCGACGCCCTGGAGGGACGGGCCGAGGTACGCGAGACCTACCTGCTCGCGCTGAGCTTCAGCGGCCACGCCGCGATCACCGCCGCGCTGCGCGACCCCCGCGTGCGGGGCGTGGTCGCCAACGGCCCGCCCGTCCACGACTTCTTCACCGACGCCGCCTGGCAGGCCCGGGTGCCGAAGGTCACCCGCGACACTCTGGCCCACCTGGCGGGTGTGCCGCCGGAGGCGGTCTTCGCGCACGTGCGCGACTGGGCGCTCGACGACGCCGACCTGCGCGCGCTCACCGTGCCCCTCGCCGCGGTGACGGCGAAGCGGGACGAGATCATCCCTCCCGGCGACACCGAACGGCTGAAGCGCTCGGTGCGCGACCTGCGGCTGATGGAGCACGACGACGTGCACGGCGCCCCCTCCCACCTCGCGGAGACCCGCGTGTGGAGCCTGCTCGCGGTGCAGCGGATGCGGCCCGGCGCCGACCCGGGGGTGACCGCGTCGCTGGCCGCCGCCCTGGAGGCCGCCCGGGCGGGAGCGGCCGGGTGAACGCCCCGCTCGCCGGAGCGCGGGTGCGGGGCGACTGGCTGCGCGAGTACGCTCCCGCCGCGCCCGGAGCCCCCCGCCTGGTCGTGTTCCCGCACGCCGGAGGCTCGGCCGGCTTCTTCATCCCGCTCGCGCGGGCGCTCGCCCCGCAGGTGCGCGTGCTGGCCGTCCAGTACCCCGGGCGCCTCGACCGGCGGCGCGAGCCGCCCGTCGGGGACGTGCGCGAGCTGGCCCGCAGGGTGGCGGACGTGCTCGCCCGGGAACCGGACGACGGCCCCCTCGCCTTCTTCGGGCACAGCATGGGCTCGCTGGTGGCGTTCGAGGCCGCGCTGCTCGGCGAACGGGGCGCCGGCGCCGCGCCCGAGCGGCTGTTCGTCTCCGGCGGGCGGGCGCCCGCCCTCACCCGGGTGGATCCGGTGATCCTCCGGAACGACGCCGCGCTGCTGGAGGAGGCCCTGTTCCTCGGCGGCACCTCCCGGCAGGTGCTGGAGAGCGCGGACCTGCGGGAGCTCGTGCTGCCCCCGCTGCGCGCCGACTACCGGGCACTGCGCGCCTATCTGCCCGATCCCGGGGCGCGGGTCCGCTGCCCGGTCACCGCGCTGGTCGGCGACCGCGATCCGCGGGTGACCGTCGACCAGGCCGCCCGGTGGCGGGACCACACCGACGGCGGGTTCCGTCTCACGGTCCTGCCCGGCGGCCACTTCTACCTGACCCCGCGGCTGGAGGACGTCGCGGCGGCGGTGCGGAGCGGGCTCGCCGTACGGGCCTGACCCGCCTCCCCTCCCGCGCCGTCCGCGCCCGACCACGCTCACCCTGCTCACCACGACCGAGAGTGAGGCACGACGTGATCAGCCCCGACCCGCAGGTGTCCCGGCCCGTCGCGGTCGTCGGAGTCGCGTGCCGCCTGCCCGGCGCGCCGCACCCGGACGCCCTGTGGCAGCTGCTGGAGGAGGGCCGCTCGGCCGTCCGCGAGGTGCCGGAGGGCCGCGCGCCGTCCCCGCTCCTGGACGCCCTGGCCCGGGAGAACCCCGGCGCGCGGTACGGCGCCTACCTCGACGACATCGCCGGGTTCGACGCGGAGTTCTTCGGGATCTCCCCTCGCGAGGCCGCCGCCATGGACCCCCAGCAGCGGCTCGTCCTGGAACTCGCCTGGGAGGCGCTGGAGGACGCCGGCGTGCTGCCCGAGACGCTGCGCGACACCCCGGCGGGCGTGTTCGTCGGGTCCATCGCCGACGAGTACGCCGCACTGTCGCGCCCCTCCGCGATCGGGCGGCACACCCTCACCGGCACCACCCGCGGGATCATCGCCAACCGCGTGTCGTACGCCTTCGGCCTGCGCGGGCCGAGCATCGCGGTCGACACCGCGCAGTCGTCGTCGCTGGTGGCCGTGCATCTCGCGGCCGAGAGCGTGCGGCGCGGCGAGTCGCGCCTGGCGCTCGCGGGCGGCGTCAACCTCATCGTCGACCCGGCCGGCACCGCGGCGGTCGCCCGGTTCGGCGGGCTGTCGCCCGACGGCCGGTGCCACACCTTCGACCGCCGGGCCAACGGCTACGTGCGGGGCGAGGGCGCCGGACTGGTGCTGCTCAAGCCGCTGGACGCCGCGATCGAGGACGGTGACTCCGTCTACGCCGTGCTGCTCGGCGGCGCGGTCAACAACGACGGCGGCACCGACGGGCTCACCACCCCCAGCGCCGGCGCCCAGGCCGAGGTGCTCCGGCACGCCTGGGCGGCCGCCGGCGTCGCGCCCTCCGACCTGCAGTACGTCGAACTGCACGGCACCGGAACCCGGGTCGGCGACCCGGTGGAGGCGCGGGCCCTGGGTCTCGCCCGCCCCGGCGACGGGCCGGCCCTGCAGGTCGGATCGGTGAAGACGAACATCGGACACCTGGAGGGCGCCGCCGGGATCGCCGGTCTGATCAAGACCGTGCTCGGCGTCGCCCGGCGGCGGCTGCCCGCGAGCCTCAACTACGCCGAGCCGAACCCGGAGATCGACTTCGACGGCTGGGGCCTGTCCGTACGGGTCGCGGGCGGGGAGTGGCCCCGGGACGGCGCGCGGCTCGTCGCGGGCGTCAGTTCGTTCGGCATGGGCGGCACCAACTGCCACGTCGTGGTGGCAGAGCCGCCCGCGGCGCCTTCGGCCGTCCCTGTGGCGCCTCCGGCCGCGCCCGGCGCGCCGGAGGCCGCACCGGCGCGCACCCCTCTCGTGCTGAGCGCGCGCACCGGCGCCGCCCTGCGGGACCAGGCCGCCCGGCTGCTCGACCTCGCCGCCGGGGGCGGCATGTCCGGCGGACAGGATCCTTCCGGCGCGGCTCGGGCCGCCGGCCTCGCCAGGAGCCTGGCCACCACGCGAACCGCCTTCGAGCACCGGGCGGCCGTCACGGGGGACGTGGCAGCGGGGCTGGCGGCGCTCGCCGAGGGCCGCCCCGCCGCCGGGCTCGTCACGGGCAGGGCCACCTCCGCTCCCGTCGCGGTGCTGTTCCCCGGCCAGGGCAGCCAGCGGCCGGGCATGGGCCGCCGGGTCCACCAGGATCACCCCGTCTGGCGGGCGGCGTTCGACGAGGCAGCCGCGGCGTTGAACGAGCGGCTGCCGCGTCCTCTGGAGGAGGTCGTCTGGGCGGAGCCGGACGGCGAGGACGCCCTGCTGCTCGACCGCACGGCCTTCACCCAGCCCGCGATCTTCGCGGTCGAGGTGGCGACCTTCCGCCTGCTGGAGTCGCTCGGAGTCGAGCCGTCCTTCGTCGCCGGCCACTCCATCGGCGAGGTGGCCGCCGCGCACGTCGCGGGCGTGCTCGACCTGTCGTCCGCCGCCGAGCTGATCACGGCACGGGGGCGGCTGATGGAGTCGCTGCCCTCCGGCGGCGGCATGCTCGCCGTCGGCGCGCCCGAGGAGGAGGTGCGTGGGCTGATCGCGGAGGTGGACGGCCTCGTGGTCGTCGCCGCGGTGAACGGTCCCCGGTCCGTGGTCGTCGCGGGGGAGGACCCGGCGCTCGACGCCGTCGCCGCCGTCGCCGTCGCGCGCGGCCACCGGACCCGGAGGCTCCAGGTGAGCCACGCCTTCCACTCGCCCCTGATGGACCCCGTGCTCGACGAGTTCCGTGCGGTGCTCGCGGGGCTCGCGTTCGGCCCGGCCCGCGTTCCGTTCGTGTCGACCGTGACCGGGGAGCTCGCCGGCCCCGCCGACGCCGGCTCCCGTGCGGGCCACGCGGCGGATTACTGGGTGGACTACTGGGTGGAGCACGCCCGCCGTACGGTCCGCTTCGCCGACGGCCTGGACCGGTTGCGGGCGCTGGGCGCCGGAATCTTCGTGGAGGCGGGGCCGGGGACGGCCCTCAGCGCGGCCGGGCGGGAGGCGCTGGGCCCGGTGGCGCCGTTCGTGCCGGTCCTCGGCAAGGACGACGACCTGGACCTCGCCGTCGGGCGGCTGTTCACCGCCGGGGTGCGGCTCGACTGGGACGCCGTCTTCCCGCCGGGAAGCCCTCGCGTCCCGCTGCCCACCTATCCCTTCCAGCGCGAGCCCCACTGGCTGGCGCCGGCCGCCGCGGACGGGACCCCTCCGCCTGCTGTGTCCCCTGCTGTGTCCCCTGCCGTGCCCCCTGCTGGGCCCCCGGTCACGGCCCCGGTGCCGCCCGTCCATGCCGTCCGTACGGCGAGCGGGGAGGGGCGGGTGATCGAGGAGGTGGCGGCCGTCCTCGGCTTCGCCGACCCCGGGCGCGTCGACCCCGAGGCGACGTTCAAGGACCTCGGCCTCGACTCGCTCGGCCTGGTCGAGCTGCGCGACCGCCTGAGCGCCGCCTTCGGCGCCGACCTGCCCGCCGCCGCGCTGTTCAGTCATCCCACTCCCGCCTCCATCGCCCGCCACCTCGCCGGGGAAGCCGAACGGGACGCCGCACAGGACGTTGCGCACGAGGCCGTACGGGACGTCGTGGCGGCGGACGACGACCCGGTGGTGATCGTGGGGATGGGGTGCCGGTTCCCGGGCGGGGTGGCCTCGCCGGAGGACCTGTGGGAGGTGGTGGCCAGTGGCGCGGACGTCACGGGTGACTTCCCCGACGACCGGGGCTGGGACCTCGACGCCCTCTTCGATCCCGACCCGGAACGGCCCGGCGCCTCCTATACGCGCCGGGGCGGCTTTCTCCGTGACGCGGGGGAGTTCGATCCGGCGTTCTTCGGGATGAGCCCTCGGGAGGCGCTGGCCACCGATCCGCAGCAGCGGTTGCTGCTGCAGGTGTCGTGGGAGGCGCTGGAGCGGGCCGGCATCGACCCGCTGTCGCTGAAGGAGACCCGCACCGGCGTGTTCGTCGGCGCGACCGCGTCGGACTACACGCCCCGGCTGCACGAGGGCGGAGGCGGGACCGACGGCTACCTCCTCACCGGGGGCAGCGTCAGCGTGGCGTCGGGGCGGATCGCGTATGTGCTGGGGTCGCGGGGTCCGGCGTTGACGGTGGATACGGCGTGTTCGTCGTCGTTGGTGGCGTTGGATCTGGCGGTGCGTGCGGTGCGGTCGGGGGAGT
>NZ_JABBWW010000061.1:0-6066 GCF_014161385.1 Microbispora sp. H10670
CCTCCGCCAGTGCCGCCAGCCCCGCCAGCAGCCCGGCCCGATCCCCACCGGTCACCACCGCCCGACGCTCGAACGACGCCCGCGTCGTCGCCAGCGACAACCCGACATCCGCGACACTCAGGGCGGGGCGGTCCTGCACGAAGGACAGCACCCGGGCCGCCTGGCCGGCCAGCGCGTCCGCCGTCTTGCCTGAGACCACCCACGCCACCGGAGCCACCAGAGCACCGGCCTGGACCTCGCCCTCGCTCGACTGCGCGTCGGCGTCAGCGCCAGTGGGCTGCCCGATCTCGGCAGGGACGCCCGAGACCGGGGCACCGGCCTCCTCGGAGATCCCCGGGGGGACGCTGCCGGCGGACGGGACGAGGGAGAACTCTTCCGCTCCTGCCAGGTCGGCGGGGGCCTGCTCGATGATGACGTGGGCGTTGGTGCCGCTGATGCCGAACGACGACACCGCCGCCCGGCGGGGGCGGTCCACCTCCGGCCACGGCATGGCCTCGGTCAGCAGCCGCACCTGGCCCGCCGACCACTCCACGTGCGGGGAGGGCTCGTCCACGTGCAGCGTCTTGGGCAACTCCGCGTGCCGGATCGCCTGCACCATCTTGATGACCCCGCCGACACCGGCCGCCGCCTGGGCATGACCGATGTTGGACTTCAGCGACCCCAGCCACAGCGGCCGCTCCTCCGGACGGTCCTGACCATAGGTCGCCAAAACCGCCTGCGCCTCGATCGGGTCACCCAGCGTCGTGCCCGTGCCGTGCCCTTCGACCACGTCCACGTCCCGCACCGACAGCCTGGCGTTGGCCAGGGCCTGGCGGATCACCCGCTGCTGGGAGGGGCCGTTCGGCGCCGTGAACCCGTTGGACGCGCCGTCCTGGTTCACCGCCGAGCCCCGGATCACGGCGAGGACCCGGTGCCCGAGCCGCCGCGCGTCCGACAGCCGCTCCATGAGCAGCAGGCCGGCGCCTTCCGCCCAGGCGGCGCCGTTGGCGCCGGCCGCGAACGACCGGCACCGTCCGTCCGGCGACAGCCCCCGCTGGCGGGAGAACTCGATGAACATGGCCGGTTCGGACATCACGGTGACCCCGCCGGCCAGCGCCAGGGAGCACTCGCCCGACTTGAGCGCCTGCCCGGCCAGGTGCAACGCCACCAGCGACGACGAGCAGGCGGTGTCGACGGTGAGGGCCGGTCCCTCCAGCCCGAGGGTGTAGGCCACCCGGCCGGAGACGAGGCTGCCGCCGCTGCTGCTGGCGACGCCGACGCCCTGCCCGTAGTCGTGGTACATCACCCCGGCGAAGACCCCGGTCTTGCTGCCCCGCAGCGCTCCCGGGTCGATCCCGGCGCGTTCGAACGCCTCCCAGGAGGTCTCCAGCAGCAGCCGCTGCTGCGGATCCATCATCACCGCTTCGTTCGGGCTGATGCCGAAGAAGCCCGGGTCGAACTCCGCCGCGTCGTACAGGAACCCGCCGTTGCGGGCGTACGTCTTGCCGGGGACGCCCGGCTCCGGGTCGTAGATGCCCTCGACGTCCCAGCCGCGGTCGGCGGGGAACTCGCCCACCGCGTCCACGCCGTCGGTGACCAGCCGCCAGAGGTCCTCGGGCGAGGTCACCCCGCCCGGGTACCGGCAGGCCATGCCGATGATCGCGATCGGCTCGTCGTCGAGCGGCGCCTGCACGGCGACGCCGGTCTCGTCCCGCGTGCCGCTGAGCGTCTCGCCGATGTGCTCGGCCACCGCGAGCGCGCTGGGGTAGTCGAAGACGAGGGTCGCGGGCAGCCGCAGCCCGGTGGCCTCGCCCAGCACGTTGCGCAGTTCGACCGCGGACAGCGAGTCGAAGCCGAGCTCCTGGAACGCGCGGTCCGGCTCGATCGCGTCGGCCGACGCGTGGCCGAGCACCGCCGCGACGGTGGACCTCACCAGGTCGATCAGCGCGGCCGAACGCCCGGCCTCGCCCAGCCCGGCCAGCCGCTGCCGCAGCGCCTCGCCGCCGCCCGAACGGGCCGCCTGCCGGATCGGCACCCGTACGAGACCACGCAGCAGGTGCGGAAGCTGCTCCGGCTTGGCGCGCAGGGCCACCGGGTCGATGCGCAGCGGCACGCGTACGGCGCCGGGCGCGGCGAGGGCCGCGTCGAAGAGGGCCAGACCGTCCTCCGCGGTGAGCGCGGGATAACCCATGCGCCGCATGCGGGTGAGGTCGGCGTCGCTCAGCAGCGCGCCGAGACCCGCGTCCACGCCCCACAGGCCGTACGCCATGGACGTCGCGGGCAGGCCGTTGGCGTGCCGGTGGGTGGCCAGAGCGTCGAGGAAGACGTTCGCGGCGGCGTAGTTGCCCTGACCGGCGGCCAGGACCATGCCGCCCGCGGAGGAGAGCAGCACGAACGCGGCCAGGTCCAGGTCCTTGGTCAGCTCGTGCAGGTGCCACGCGGCGTCGGCCTTCGGCGCGAGCACGGCGGCCAGCCGCTCCGGGGTGAGCGCGCCGACGAGGCCGTTGTCGGCGACGCCGGCGGCGTGCACGACGGCGGTCAGCGGACGCTCCGCCGGGATGGCCGCCAGCACCCCGGCCAGCGCGTCGCGGTCGGCGGCGTCGCACGCGGCGATGGTCACTTCGGCGCCGAGCGCGACGAGCTCGTCACGCAGTTCCGCCGCGCCCGGCGCGTCCGGGCCTCGCCGGCTGGTGAGCACCAGCGAGCGGACGCCGTACGCGGTGACCAGGTGGCGGGCGAGCAGGCCGCCGAGCCCGCCGGTGCCGCCGGTGATGAGTGCGGTCCCATCGGGGTCCAGCGCCGGCGCGGCCGCCTGGGCCGGCGGCGTGGGCCGCACGAACCTGGGGACGAGGACCTCACCGGCCCGGATCGCGGCCTCCGGCTCGGCCGACGCCACCACCGCGGCGACCGCGTCAGGCGAGCCGGGGTGGTCGTCGACGTCCAGCAGGGCGAAGCGGCCGGGGTTCTCCGCGATCGCGGCCCGCACCAGGCCCCACACGGGCGCCTGGGTCAGCGCCACGTCGTCGGCCTCTCCGGTCGCGACCGCGCCCCGGGTGACCACGACCAGCCTCGAATCGGCGAACCGGTCCTCGGCCAGCCACTCCTGCACGATCTCCAGCACGGCGGCGGTCGCGGACCGGACGCCGGACGGGACGTCCGCGGCGGGCGCGTCCGGCGCCTGCCAGACGACGGCGCCGGGCACGACGGCCGCGTCCGCCAGCTCCCGGAGGCTCTCGACGACCGGTACGCCTTCGGGGAACGGGCCGGAGCCCAGAACCACCCAGTTCGTGTCGTCCGATGCCGCCGCCAGAGGGCTCCACTCGATGCCGAACAACGCCTCGTCGGCGACGTCCCGCGTCGCGCTGAGCTGGTCGACCGACACCGGCCGGGACACCAGCGACGCGACCGTGAGCACGGGCCTGCCGGTCGCGTCGGCGACGTTCAGCGCCAGGCCCCGGGTGGCGGACGGCGCCAGGCGTACCCGCGCCGCGGACGCGCCGGTGGCGTGCAGCGACACACCGCCCCAGACGAACGGGAGGACCGTCTCGCCCTCGCCCCGCCCGTCGCCGTCCACCAGGATCGCGTGCATCGACGCGTCGAGCAGCGCGGGGTGGAGCCCGAAGAGGGCGGCGTCCTGGTGCGCCTGGTCGGGCAGGGCGACTTCGGCGAACAGCTCCTCGCCGCGCCGCCAGGCCGCCCGCAGGCCCTGGAAGGTCGGGCCGTAGCCGTAGCCCGCGGCGAGAAGCTCCTCGTACGCGCCCTGCACGTCGATCGGCGTCGCGCCCGGCGGCGGCCACTGTTCGAGCGACTCCCCGCGGACGTCCGGTCCCTCGGCCAGCACGCCCTGGGCGTGTACGGTCCAGTTCTCCGCGTCGTGGTCGGGGCGGGACCGCACCAGCAGCGGCCGGCGGCCGGCGTCGTCCGCGGCCCCGACGACGACCTGCACCGCCAGGCCGTCACGGTACGCGCCTTCCGGCAGCACCAGCGGCGCCTGGAGAGTGAGCTCCTCCAGGATCGGGCACCCGGCCTTGTCTCCGGCGTGGACGGCCATCTCCACGAAGCCGGTGCCCGGCAGCAGGACGTTCCCGTACACCTGGTGGTCGGCCAGCCAGGGGTGGGTGTGGACCGACAGCCTGCCGGTGAGGACCAGGCCCCCGGAGTCGGGCAGGGGGATGACGGCGCCCAGCAGAGGGTGCTCGACTGCCTCCAGCCCGGCGGAGGACAGGTTGCCGACGTAGTCGGCCGCCCAGGACTCCGACAGGTAGTCGTAGGTGTCGAGCCAGTAGCGCTCGCGCTGGAAGGCGTAGGTGGGCAGGTCGACCCGGGTGGCACCGGTCTCGGCGTAGAAGGCCTGCCAGTCGACCGGGACGCCGGTGGTGTGCAGCTGTCCGAGCGCGGCGACGACCGTGCCGGGCTCGGGCCGCTCTGCCCGCATGGTGGCGGTGAAGACCGCGGTGTCGGCCTCGTCGAGGGCCTGCTGGACCATCGCGGTCAGCACCGCGTCCGGGCCCAGCTCCACGAACCGGGTCACCCCCTGGGCCGCCAGGGTGGTCACCGCGTCGGCGAACCGCACCGCACCCCGCACCTGGTCCACCCAGTAACGCGCGGTGCCCAGCTCCTCGGCGGCGAGGGCGCCCGTGACGGTGGACACGATCGGGATCCGCGGCGCGTCGAACGACACCGTGCCGGCCACCTCGGCGAAGTCGGCCAGCATCGGGTCCATCATGTGGGAGTGGAAGGCGTGGGAGACCCGCAGCGGGCGGGTCTTGCGTCCCCGGCCGGCGAACTGGGCGGCCAGGGCCAGCACAGGGCCTTCCTGCCCGGAGATGACCAGCGCGCTCGGGCCGTTGACGGCGGCGATGTCCACCCCCTCGGTCAGGAGGGGGGTCACCTCGTCCTCGGTGGCCTGGATGGCGACCATCGCCCCACCGGCCGGGAGTGCCTGCATCAGCCGGCCCCGCGCCGCGACCAACCGGCACGCATCCGAAAGCGACAGCATCCCGGCGACGTGCGCGGCGGCCAGCTCCCCGACCGAGTGACCGGCCAGGTAGTCCGGCCGCACCCCCCACGACTCCAGGAGGCGGAACAGCGCCACCTCGACGGCGAACAGCCCGGCCTGCGCGTACGCCGTCTGGTCGGCGAGGCCGGGGTCCTCGCCCCAGATCACCTCACGCAGCGGCCGGTCCAGATGCGCGTCCAGCTCGTCCACCACGGCGTCGAAGGCCTGGGCGAACACCGGGAACGTCGCGTGCAGTTCGCGGCCCATGCCGAGCCGCTGGGCGCCCTGACCGGTGAACAGCATGCCGACCTTGCCGCCGGAGCGGGCGATGCCCTGCACCACCCCGGGCGCGGTGCGGGTCTCGGCCACCGCGGCGAGCCTCGCCAGCAGGGTGGCGCGGTCGCCACCGGTCACCACCGCCCGCCGCTCGAAGGACGTCCGCGTCGTCGCCAGCGAGTAGCCGATGTCGGCCACGCTCAGGCCGGGGTGCTCCTGCACGAAGGACAGCACCCGGGCCGCCTGCCCGGCCAGCGCGTCCGGCGTCTTGCCCGACAGCACCCACGCCACCGGGGTTCCGGTCTGGTCCTCCCGCTCACCCGGGACCACGCCGGCGGGGGCGGGGGCCTCGGTGGGGGTGAGATCGGCGGGGGCCTGCTCGATGATGACGTGGGCGTTGGTGCCGCTGATGCCGAACGACGACACACCCGCGCGGCGGGGGCGGTCCACCTCCGGCCACGGCATCGCCTCGGTCAGCAACCGCACCTGACCCGCCGACCACTCGATGTGCGGGGACGGCTCGTCGACATGCAGCGTCTTGGGCAGCACCCCGTGCCGGATCGCCTGCACCATCTTGATGATGCCGCCGACACCGGCCGCCGCCTGGGCGTGACCGATGTTGGACTTGAAGGATCCGAGCCACAGGGGCCGGTTCTCCGGGCGGTCCTGGCCGTAGGTGGCCAGCACCGCCTGCGCCTCGATCGGGTCGCCGAGAGTGGTGCCGGTGCCGTGGCCCTCGACCACGTCGACGTCCTGCACCGACAGCCTGGCGTTGGCCAGGGCCTGGCGGATCACCCGCTCCTGCGACGGAC
>NZ_JABBWW010000062.1:0-5007 GCF_014161385.1 Microbispora sp. H10670
GGACATCCGGGACTGGATCGCCCAGTGGAACGACAACCCCCGGCCGTTCGTATGGAAGAAGACCGCAGAGGAGATCCTCGAATCCCTCGCACGATATTGCCGACGAATTTCAGGCGCAGGACACTAGGGCCGCGACCGCCAATCTCTGCCCCGTCACGTCGCCCGGAGCGGCACCTCGCGGCGTTGTCGCGCAGGACTTGAGCCGGCGGGCCGCGGGATAGGGTGGCGGCTGTGAGTGAGCCTCTGGTGCGGCGGATGCGGGAGTTCGGCACGACCGTCTTCGCCACGATGACGAAGCTGGCCGTGGAGACGGGCTCGATCAACCTGGGCCAGGGCTTCCCGGACACCGACGGGCCGGAGCGCATGCTGGAGCGCGCGGTCGAGGCCGTGCGGAGCGGTCTCAACCAGTATCCGCCCGGACCGGGCCTCCCCGAGTTGCGCCAGGCGGTCGCGGAGCACCGCAAGCAGTGGTACGGCCTCGCCTACGATCCCGACGGGGAGGTCCTCGTCACCGTCGGCGCCACCGAGGCCATCGCCGCGGCGATCCTCGCGCTCTGCGAACCGGGCGACGAGGTGGTCGTCTTCGAGCCCTACTACGACTCCTACGCCGCGGCCGTCGCGCTCGCGGGAGCCGTGCGTAGGGCGGTCACGCTGCGTGTCGACGCGGGACGGTTCACCTTCGACCCGGCCGAGCTGGAGGCCGCGATCACGCCCCGCACCCGCGCGATCCTGGTGAACTCGCCGCACAACCCGACCGGGACCGTGTTCACCCGGGAGGAACTGGAGTGCGTCGCCCGCGTGTGCCGCGAGCACGACCTGATCGCGGTGACTGACGAGGTCTACGAGCACCTCGCCTTCGACGGCGTCGAGCACGTTCCGCTGGCCACGCTGCCCGGCATGCGCGAGCGCACGATCATGATCTCCTCCGCGGGCAAGACCTTCAGCGTCACCGGCTGGAAGACCGGCTGGGTGTGCGCTCCGGCGCCGCTCGCTGGCGCCGTGCAGGCGGTCAAGCAGTTCCTCACCTACACCGCGAACGCCCCCTGGCAGGCCGCGGTCGCGTACGCCCTGCAGGAGGAGATGGAGTGGGTCGCGGCCCAGCGGGCGGCCCTGCAGGCCAAGCGGGACCGCCTCATGACGGGCCTGGCGGAGGCCGGCTTCGACGTGCTCCGGCCGGCCGGCACCTATTTCGTGCAGACCGACATCAGGCCGCTCGGCTTCACCGACGGGCTCGACCTCGCCCGGCGGCTGCCCGAACTGGCGGGAGTCGTCGCGATCCCCACCCAGGTCTTCTACGACCACCCGGACCGCGGCCGCCACTTCCTGCGGTTCGCCTTCTGCAAGCGCGACGAGGTCATCGACGAGGCCGTCACCCGCCTCCGCCGCCTCGGCGGCTGACGAATTCGATGACTGAGCGTCAGGTGATCCATACTCTCCGCTGATGGTATCGCCGTGATACCGGCCCGTACCATCGGAGGCATGGCAATGACGCTGCGTCTGAGTGACGAGCAGACCGAGGCCCTCCGGCGGCGCGCGGAGAGGGAAGGGCGGAGTATGCAGCAGATCGCCCTTCACGCGATCGACGACTACCTCGCCCGCGTCGCCGACGACGAGTACACCGACCTGCTGGCCGAGAAGGGGGCGCAGCGTTTCGCGGACCTCCTGCGCAGGCTGGGGGAGTGATCCGCTACATCTCCCTTGAGCAGGGGCTGAGCATCGCCCGCCGGGCGACGGGAGCGCCGATCGAGGTCCGTGACATCGGGCTGCTGGAGGCGGCACTGCTCCGCCCGCGGACATCGGTGTTCGGACGGGACGCCTATCCCGACGTCTTGACGAAGGCGGCGGCCATCCTGCACTCGATCGTGTCCAATCATCCGTTCGTGGATGGCAACAAGCGCGCGGGGTGGCTCACGATGTACGTCTTCTGCGCGAAGAACGGGCTGGAGATCGATCCGCAGGATGACGACGCCGCGTACGAGTTCGTGATCGCGGTGGCGTCGGGCAAGCTCACCGAGGCCGACGAGATCGCGGACGTGTTGCGCGGCTTCACCGCCTCCTGAGCACGCGGACCGTGCCGTAGGCGACGAGAGAGGTCCCCAGCCACAGGAAGGGCACCGCGCTGACCACCCAGGCGGACGCCACGGCCGTCAGCAGCCAGTAGATCCCGATCGCCCAATAGACCCCGGCGTTGGCGCGCAGGCGGGGCAGGTCGGCCTCCGGCCGGTGCAGCCGCTGCGTCAGCACCAGAGTGAACAGCGCGCCCTGGGTGAGCAGCAGGACGGCCTCGCTGCCGGCGAACAGGCCGGTCGCCAGGGCCCTGCCGTCCTCCGGGAAGTGACCGGCGTTGGCCTCGCCGAACAGCGACGTCGTGTACGGCAGGAAGGCCACGAAGAACAGCAGCGGAATGTGCAGCAGGAGCATCGACTGGGACACCCGCTCGATCTGGTCGAACAGCGTGTGATGGGCCCGCCACGCGAACCAGAGCATCAGGAAGGCGATGGCGAAGGCCATGAAGGAGCCGAAGTGGTCGCCGAAGAAGGCGCTCAGCCGCTGGAGGTCCTCGCCCGCGGGGGAGTTCCAGGGCGAGCAGCGTGATGGCGATCGCGAAGATCGCGTCGGCGAAGACGCCGACGCGTTCGTGGGTGAGCCCGGGCCGCACCTGAGGCGTCGACATACGGATCTCCATTGAAAGGGGGGCAGTGGTGAGCATTCTGGCAGAGGCCGCCGGGACGGGAACCGATCCCGCAGCTCGGTGCCGGGCTTGGTGAAATCTGCTCATGGATGCGGCAGGGGTGGGCGGAACTCGCCAATGAAGGCCTGTGTGGGGCTGGATAGTTTCCGGATGTGGGCGGACGCGTACTGATCGCACTCGGCGGCAACGCCATGACGGCTCCGGACGGGAGCGCGTCACCGGCGGACCAGCACCGGGCGGTGGCCGAGGCGATGAACCACGTGGCGGCGCTCATCCGGGCCGGGCACGAGGTGGTGCTGACCCACGGAAACGGCCCCCAGGTCGGCAACATCCTGCTGAAGAACCAGCTCAGCGCGGGCGTCGTGCCGCCCGTGCCGCTCGACTGGTGCGTGGCGCAGACGCAGGGCACGATCGGCACGCTCATCATGAACGCACTGCAGCGGGAGCTGGGGCACGCGCGGGTCGCGGCCGTCGTCACCCGCACACTGGTGGACGCGGACGACCCGGCGTTCCGGGATCCGGTCAAGCCGATCGGGCGCTACTTCGACGAGGACGAGGCGCGCCGGTTCGAGGGGCAGGGCCAGGTCTGGCGGCTCTTCGAACGCGGCTGGCGGCGGGTGGTCGCCTCGCCCCGGCCGGTGGAGATCCTGGACGCCGCCGCGGCCGTCGCGCTGATCGGGGCCGGGTTCACGGTCGTCGCCGCCGGGGGAGGCGGAGTGCCGGTCGTACGCCGGCCGGACGGCGTGCTGACCGGGATCGAGGCGGTGGTCGACAAGGACCTCGCCGCCGCCGCGCTCGCCGTCGCCGTCGGCGCCACCGACCTCGTGATCGCGACCGACGTGCCGTACGCCTCGGCGGACTTCGGCACCCCCCGGGCACGTCCGATCGGGGACGTCGACGTCGCCGCGCTGCGCGCGTTGCAGGCGGCCGGTCACTTCGCCGGGGGCAGCATGGGCCCCAAGGTCGAGGCCGCCCTGCGCTTCGCCGAGGAGAGCGGCAACCGGGCGGTGATCACCTCGCTGCACCACATCGGGGCGGCGTTGTCAGGAAATATCGGGACCAGGGTGTCCAGAGGGGTGGAGGGATAGTGCCGGATCCGATCGAGGTACGGAAGGTCCCCATCGAGAGCGTCACCGACGCCTCCGGGCTCGCGAAGCTGATCGACGACGGGGTGATCGAAGCGGACCGGGTGCTGGCGGTCGTCGGAAAGACCGAGGGCAACGGCGGGGTCAACGACTACACGCGGATCCTCGCCGACCGCGCCTTCCGCGAGGTGCTCGCCACGAAGGGCACCCGTACGCCGGAGGAGATCGCGCAGGTGCCGCTGGTGTGGTCCGGCGGCACCGACGGCGTGCTCAGCCCGCACGCGACCGTCTTCGCGACGATCGACCCCGCGAAGGCCGTACGCACCGACGAGCCCAGGGTGAGCGTCGGCGTGGCGATGAGCGAGGTGATCCTTCCGGAGGACATCGGCAGGCCCGCGATGGTCGAGAAGGTCGCCGCCGGGGTGCGGGAGGCCATGAAGCTCGCCGGGATCGACGACCCGGCCGACGTCCACTACGTGCAGACCAAGACCCCGCTGCTCACGCTGTCCACGATCACCGACGCGAAGGAGCGCGGGCAGACGGTCGTCACCGAGGACACGCTCAAGTCGATGGACATCTCCAACTCGACCACGGCGCTCGGCATCGCGGTCGCGCTCGGGGAGATCCCGATGCCGTCGGCCGAGCAGATCCACAAGGACCTGTCGCTCTACTCGTCGGTGGCCTCGTGCTCCAGCGGCGTGGAGCTCGACCGGGCCCAGATCGTCGTGGTGGGCAACGTGCGCGGGATCGGCGGGCGCTACCGCGTCGGCCACTCGGTGATGCGGGACGCCCTGGACAGCGACGGCATCTGGGAGGCCGTCGCGAACGCCGGGATCGACCTGCCCGAGCGCCCCCGTACGGACGACCTCGGCGGCCGGCTGGTCAACCTGTTCATCAAGTGCGAGGCCGACCCGTCCGGCCGCGTCCGCGGGCGGCGCAACATCATGCTCGACGACTCCGACGTCCACTGGCACCGCCAGATCAAGGCGACGGTCGGCGGGGTGGCGGCGAGCGTGACCGGAGACCCGGCCGTGTTCGTCTCCGTGGCGGCCGTCCACCAGGGGCCGTCCGGCGGAGGCCCGGTCATCGCCATCGCGGACCTGGGCTGACAGTGATGATGTAGATGAGCACCTCCCGCCAGGGCTTGACCCATCGGCTGACTGACCTCGGGTCCTCAACGGGATCTGTCGGTCCTGGCGGGAGGCGCTCATGTGCACTCACTGGACGTGG
>NZ_JABBWW010000063.1:0-4935 GCF_014161385.1 Microbispora sp. H10670
AAGACCCTGATCCCCGGGTCACGACTACAGGCGTTGTGACGGAGCACGGCTTTCCCGTTACTGGAAACGATCTTTACTTCTATCTCACCTCATGTGACGATCCCGGTGTTTTGTCCACACCTGTCCGAGAGGTTATGAGTGAACAGACGCCGACATACGTCCGGTTTATCCATCCGGACGCGCCGCCGTACTGCTCTGATCGGGATCGCCATGCTGCCACTCTCGCTCATGAGCGCGCCCGCCATCGCCCAAGCCCCCACGCCACCCGCCCCAGCCCCTAAATCGGAAACGGCAACCCAGCCGAAAGCCTTATCGGACCCAGACCTAAAGGCCGCCTGGGACAAGGCCTCCAAGACCCGTAAACCCGTCGAGGTCCCCGCCCGCTTCACCGAGCGGATGAAGGTCTGGGCGCAGCCCGACGGCAAGCATCTGCGCGCCGAATTGTCCACCCGGCCCGTCCAGCTGAAGAACCCGGCCACCGGCGCGTGGGAGCCGATCGACACAAAAATCGTGGCCCGCGGCGGAAAGCTGCAGGCAGCACGGGTCAAGTCGCCGCTGACCTTCGGCGGGCGCGGGACCAAGCACCTGGTGTCGGCCAAGGGAGAAAAGGGCATCACCGGCCTGAAGGTAACCCGGGCACTGCCGGAACCAAAGGTGTCCGGCAGTACGGTCACCTACCCCGATGCCGTCGCACCGGGGGCGGACCTGGTGGTGATCGCCCAAGGCGACGGTTTCGTCTCCCAGGTGGTCTTGCGGCGCAAGCCCGACGGCCAAGTAACCGTACGCCTCCCGCTCACTCTTCCCAAAGGCAACACGTTCGGCAAGTCTCTCGAAGGATTGCCGCAGCTGAAGGATGCCAAGGGTAAGGCCGTCGCGGCCCCGATCGTGCTGACGGCGATGGACGCCAAGGTGGAGGTCTCCCCCGAACAGGGCAAGAGCTCCCGTGTCGACGCGCACGTGGAGACCTCCGGCACGGGCTCGGAGCTGGTGTTCACCCCGGACGAGAACTTCCTGGCCGACCCGGCGGTGACCTACCCGGTGACGATCGCCGCCTCCTCCGAGTGGTTCGGCGGCGGCAAACCCGCCGACTCCTGGGTTAGCAAGAACGAGCCCTACAGCAACCACGGCGCGGACGGGTGGCTGCGCGCAGGCACCACCAAGACCAGCGCGGACATCGCCCGCGTGTACCTCAAGTTCAACACCGACGAACTGGCGGGCGCCATCGTCAACGACGCCGACCTGATCATCTGGAACTACAAGTCCGGCGGCCCCAACGGAGCGCTGTGCGGTGACCCGCTGGGGGCGGGCACGGACATCACGGTCCAGCAAGTCACCTCCGACTGGGATGAACAGTGGGTGACCTGGGACGAGCAACCGACCAGAGCCAGCGGTACCGAGGGCACCAACGATGCCGGCTACAACTACGACGCCAGTGGCACCTGGTGTGCCAAGGACGAGGCGTTGTGGCATAAGGTCCGCACCATGGCCCGTAACTGGATCCAAGACGGGGTGCCCAACTACGGGATGGTGCTGCGGGCCGTCAGCGAGACCGCGGCCACCAACTGGCGCCAGTACTACTCCAGCGAATACAGCGGCGGTGAATCGTACCCAGGATACCGCCACCCACCCACCCTCATGATCAAATATGAGCCGGTGCTGCAATTCACTGCATACACGCGCGCGAGCGAGCCTTTCCCATCCACCTATGAGGAGGCCCAGGCGCTAGCAGAGGACCCCACCAGATCCGAAGACACCCAGCCGGAACCATCAACGATAACCAACGATGAAGCCCAGCAGATGCGGGAATCGTCGGACCAGTACGTAGATGCTCCGGCAGACGACTCGGACGAAACACCTCCTCCAGATCCGACGCCGACGCCCACACCGAGCCCAACTGATCCAACGCCGACGCCCACACTGACCCCGACGACTGTTTCCTTACCACTGCTTGCCGACACATACGTCGCAACGTATACAGATTCGCAACCAGAGCACACAGCGCTGTGGGTTGGCGGCTTCTGGAACTGGGACCAGATGGACTTCGAACGCACTTACCTGCAGTTCGATACCTCGCAACTGACTGGCAAAACCATTCTTGATGCCAAATTGGAACTATATAACTCCACCTCTGACGGCTGTGGGGTACCAGGCCAGAGCCTCAAAGTCCAGCGAGTGACCGAAGCCTGGGATCAAAACGACCTCACCTGGGACACCCAGCCTTCCGTCACCTTGAGCGGAGAGGCGACTGCGACCGACCCGAGTGACTGCGAGACGGTCGATGTGACTTGGACGTGGCCGATCAAGGCGATTGCCGAGCAGTGGGCCGCCGGAGCCGCGAATCACGGTCTGTCGCTGCGGGCCGCGATCGAGGACGACGATGGCGAACCATACGACCGAGCGTTCCATTCCTCAGAACGCACGGGAGCCAGCGTGAAACCTCCTCGGCTCACGGTCACCTTACTGGAGAGCTCCTCCTTCAGCCAAAACACGCGCTCACTGGGTTCCTCCTTCCAAGACGTATCCTCACCCAACCGTTCGGCGAAGGCGGAAACTGCAGCCGCTGCGGCTGCGCCGAAGTTGAAGCTCGATCGGATCACTCCGCAGGAATGCTTCCAGCACCAGAACCAGGCCGACAGCAAAGAAGGATGGTACAAGAGCAGATTCTCCTGGTGCCAGCTTGGTAAGTGGATATCGGCAAGGTGGGTGCCGCAGGAGCCTCCGCAGAAGTCGGAGATCTACACCATGCTCATCGGAAGCACATTCAATGGATCTGCCTCCATTACGCAAGAGCCCAAAGCGACGACCAGCCGTGATATCGTGATCGATGCCTACGTCTACGACGTCAGCACTCAAGGCACGTACCCGCTGAGTAAACAATTCGGCCTCGGTCTGGATATCGGCGACAAGCCCTACTGCAATCACGTTGCGGTCTGGAACGGCAACGTCATCACCAATCATCGGATCAAGTTGATCTCGGAATGGAAGCAGGCGAAGAGCCTCATCGTCCCAGCTTTCCAGGCAAGGCTTCGCTGCGACGACCTGACGAATCCGCCGCCAAACTCCGACCGCATGGTCTCAGCAAAAATCGAGCCCTACTCGATCTACCCGAACTGGTTTCACTGGCAAAAGTTCAATCGAGGCGACTTCACGGTTGTTCGGTGCGATTCCGCCACTTCTAACAATTTCATTGGAGGATGCGTTTTCAACAACGTACTATCCTCGGTGGAGTTTGAGCTGGGCAAGGGTTACGATAAGGCATACAAGCACTACTGGAAAGCCTGCTTCACACCATCGGACACTTATCCCCACAATCCCGTGAAACAACTTCCAGGCTGCCCCAAAATCCTACCCGACCATGTGCAGCGGCCAACCTATCTCCTGCACCGCGGAGACCAGCAGACCAATAACAACTCGCGAGCGGCAACTCGATGCAACAGCCTATGGCCAAATTATGCGGCCGCAGGCTTGGAGTGTGACGAGTACCCGTTCGCCTCTTCCAAGGAACGCAGCGCCGAGATCGACCAATTGAGGTCGTTTTCGGTCTGCACTATACCGGGAACCGAAAATGGGGCGGCCGGTGCCCCTCTTAATCGGATGTACAGTCGGGACCGCCTTCTCGTCGGAGATCCATACTTCATACGATTCAAGACCCCGCTATTCGCACCCAACCCCCTACCGCCATCGCGGGACACCCTGTGCAACCCGCCCAATCCCAGCAGTGAATACGCGAAGTAGACGCAGGATGTAAGCTGAGCTGCTGCGGGGATCACACCCGCAGCAGCTCGCAATTCTCTCAAAAAGGACATAGAATGGCACATTCTGACATTGTTACACGCTACCAGCAGTTCTTGCAGTCGCATGAATGGCTCACGAGCGCCCTATCGTGGACGGTCGTTGCTACTCTAGATAATTCGGTTCCATCCATACAGGTGGTCGCATCCAACCTGACTGGAGGAGGAAGACCGGAGATAGCCGATGAGATGCAAATCCGGGAAACTGATCTATATCCAATGGATGCACTCTTTGTTGGCAAATCAGATACGTCAGTCGCTCTATTGGAGAGGAACGGTCTTTACGCGCGCACCCCAGAAGTTTTGATCTGGTTGAGCGAGAGGGCTCGCGTCTGGAACATCAGTTGGCACGTCAACGGTGGCGAGCACCTGATGTATGCAGCGAATGGAGAAATATTAGCGCAAGTTCCTCGACTGGACCCCCAGCTGATATTCGGACCAGCTCCACATGTCATAAGCAATGACATTGAGCCACTGAACGAAGCCGTTCGTATCGATACTCCGGCAACAACACCCGCCGAGGCATTGCTGCGCAGAGCTACGGCCATGGCTATCATCGAACAGTCCACAGGGGCTCGACTGGACAGCGAGTGGGTCAGCCACCCCCACCCCGCGATTTTGATTGATCCTCCTATCGCTTATCCACTAGAACCGCTTGGATTCGGTCATCTCGACCTGAATCTCGACAGCCTGCTGCGCAGCGCCCCAGAGGGCGTACGGCGTGAAGTGCTCCTTCTGGTGGCCAGGGAACTCAGTGATCGCTATAGTTTGACCAGCGAGCATATCGCTGCATCCATCGAAGCGGTGGAGCACGGCGTTCCGCTGGAGTGGCAGCAACGAGAAGAACTCCTGGATTTCCAGATGGAGCTCGATGAGGGATGGCGGCCACTGCTCGAGAAAGAAGGCACCTCTAGCTTCGACAGAATACGTACGGCTGCCTGTGTAGCTGTCAGGCAGGCGTTGCTTGAAGCCAGTCGGGATGCCGATAACTTCTATGCCCTTACGTATGCTCAACGAGCCCTGGGGACGGAATGGCCAATATTTAAGGCCTTGATAGTAGAACGCATTCAGTGAGCCATTTTCGTCCTGATCACGCTGGTCAGGATGGGCGCGGGAGGCGGGCGTGCCGGGCCGGTCAGGAGTG
>NZ_JABBWW010000064.1:0-4734 GCF_014161385.1 Microbispora sp. H10670
ACCACCTCGGCCCCCCGAGGCGGCCACTCCGCCAGATCGAACCCCGCCACCCCCACGACCGGACCCACCACACCCGACGCGTGCCGCACCCACGCCCCGTCCCCATCACCATCCGGACGGGAGAAGATCTGCACCGAGCGCGTCAGGCCGTCACCGGCGGGGCCGAGGACCACCCGCAGGGCGACCCCGCCCTCGGCGGGCAGCACGAGCGGCGCTTCGAGGACGAGCTCGTCGAGGCTGGGGCAGCCCGCCCAGTCGCCCGCCTGCGTCGCCAGCTCGATGAACCCGGTGCCGGGGAACAGGACCCGGCCCGAGATCACGTGGTCGGCCAGCCACGGATGCGTCCGCGGGGAGACGCGGCCGGTCAGCACCGCCTCGCCGGACTCCGGCGACTCCACGGCGGCCGACAGGATCGGGTGGGTGACGTGGTCCAGCCCGGCGGCGCCGACGTCGCCCGCGCCGTACGTGTACCCGTCGAGCCAGAACCGCCTGCGCTGGAAGGCGTACGTGGGCAGGTCCAGCCCGGCCGGGGCGTCGCCGCCGAAGTACGCGGCCCAGTCGACCGCCACGCCGTGCGCGTACGCGCGGCCGAGGCCGGCGACGAGTTCGCGCACCTCGTCGCGGCCCTTGCGGGCGACGGCGACGAACGCGGCCGCGTCCTCCGCGACGCAGGCCTGCCCCATCGCGGCGAGCACCGCGTCCGGCCCGAGCTCGACGAAGGTGGTGACGTTCCGGGCGGCGAGGTCGCCCACGGCGGCGGCGAACCGGACCGGCTCCCGCACGTGCCGCACCCAGTGCTCCGGCGAGCCCAGCTCCTCGGCCGTGGCCAGTGTGCCCGTGAGCGTGGACACCAGGGGGATGGCCGGAGACGCGAACGACAGCTCCTCCGCGACCCCGCGGAAGCCGGCGAGCATCGGCTCCATCAGCGCCGAGTGGAAGGCGTGGCTCACCCGCAGGGGGGTCGTCCGGTGGCCGTCGGCCGCGAGAGCGGCGGCGGCCCGCGACACGGCCGCCTCGTCACCGGAGATGACGACCGACTCCGGCCCGTTGACCGCCGCGATGTCCACGCCGTCGCCGAGCAGCGGGCGCACCCGCTCCTCGGCCGCGCGTACGGCGACCATCGCCCCTCCGGCCGGCAGGGCCTGCATCAGGCTGCCCCGCGCGGCGACCAGGCGGGCCGCGTCCGCCAGGGACAGCACCCCGGCCACGTGCGCGGCGGCCAGCTCGCCGATCGAGTGCCCGGCGACGTAGTCTGGCCGCGTCCCCCACGACTCCAGCAGCCGGTAGAGGGAGACCTCCAGCGCGAACAGCGCGGCCTGGGCGTAGCCGGTCTGGTTGACCAGATCGGCGTCCTCGCCCCACAGCACCTCGCGCAGCGGCCGGTCCAGATGGCGGTCCAGCTCGGCGAGCACGGCGTCGAACGCCTCGGCGAAGACCGGGAAAGCGCTGTACAGCTCGCGGCCCATGCCGAGGCGCTGGCTGCCCTGCCCGGTGAACAGGAACGCCACCCTGCCCTCGCGGGCAGCCCCGGCGGGCGTGGAGCCGTCCGCCAGCGCGGCGAGGCCGGCCGCGAGCTCGGCCCGGTCCGCGCCGGTCACGACGGCCCGGCATTCGAGCGCGGCGCGTGTGGTGGCGAGGGCGCGGCCGAGCTCGCCGATCTCCGCGTCCGGCAGTGTCTCCAGGTACGGCAGCAGCCGCCCGGCCTGGGCGCGCAGCGCCTGCGGGGTGCGGCCCGACACGACCAGCGGCACGGTCGCGGGGGCGGGCCGCGGTTCCCGTACGGGTTCGCCCGGCGCCGACTCGACGATCACATGGGCGTTGGTGCCGCTGATCCCGAACGACGACACCGCCGCCCGGCGCGGCCTGCCCTCCTCGGGCCAGGCCACCGGCTCGGTCAGCAGCCGCACCTGACCGGAGTCCCAGTCCACCTGGGGTGAGGGCTCCGCGGCGTGCAGCGACCTGGGCAGCTCGCCATGGCGCATGGCCATGACCATCTTGATCACACCGGCCACGCCGGCCGCCGCCTGGGTGTGGCCGATGTTCGACTTCACCGACCCCAGCCACAACGGCCGCTCCCGGCCCTGCCCGTACGTCGCGATGATCGCCTGCGCCTCGATCGGGTCACCCAGCGTCGTCCCCGTGCCATGACCCTCGACCACGTCCACGTCAGCCGGACTCAGCCCGGCCGCCGCCAGCGCCTGCCCGATCACCCGCTGCTGCGACGGACCGTTCGGCGCCGTCAACCCATTCGACGCACCATCCTGGTTCACCGCAGAACCACGAATCACCCCCAGCACCCGATGCCCACGCCGCCGCGCATCCGACAACCGCTCAAGCACCAGCAGACCGATGCCCTCGCTCCAGCCGACGCCGTCCGCGCCCGCGCCGAACGACTTGCACCGGCCGTCGGCGGCCAATCCGCGCTGGCGGCTCATGTCCACGAAGGTGTCGGGGGTGGACATGACGGTGACGCCGCCCGCCAGGGCCAGGTCGCACTCTCCCCCGCGCAGCCCGGCGGCGGCCAGGTGGATGGTGACCAGCGACGACGAGCACGCCGTGTCCACGGTCATCGCCGGGCCCTCCAGCCCGAAGACGTACGCGACCCGCCCGGACGCGACACCGGCCAGGCTGCCGTTGCCGTGGTAGGCGGCGATCTCCTCGGGCAGCGGGCCGAGCCGCAGGCCCCAGTCGTGGTACATGACCCCCGCGTAGACGCCGGTACGGCTGCCGCGCACGGACCTCGGGTCGATGCCCGCCCGCTCGAACGCCTCCCAGGAGACCTCCAGCAGCAGCCGCTGCTGCGGGTCCATGGCCTGTGCCTCGCGCGGGCTGATGCCGAAGAAGTCGGCGTCGAAGTCCGCCGCGTCGTACAGGAAACCGCCTTCGCGGGTGTAGCTGGTGGCGGGGCGGCTCAGCTCGGGGTCGTACACGTCGTGCGGCCAGCCCCGGTCGGTGGGGAACTCGCCGATCGCGTCGACGCCGTCGGCGACCAGCCGCCACAGGTCCTCGGGCGACCGTACGCCGCCGGGGTAGCGGCAGGCCATGCCGACGATCGCGATGTCCTCGGTGGGGGCGATGGCGACGGTGGTCTCCTGACGGGCCCGCACCGGCTTCGCGTCGATCGTCTCGGCCAGGTGGGTGGCGAGCGCTAGGGGCGTGGGGTAGTCGAAGACCAGGGTCGCGCTCAGCTTCAGGCCGCTGATCGCGTTGAGCCGGTTGCGCAGTTCCACGGCCGCGAGCGAGTCGAAGCCGAGTTCGTTGAACGCGCGCGCGGGCGCGACGGCGGCGCCGCTCTCGTGCCCGAGTACGGCGGCTGCCTCGGCGCGGACCACCTCGACCAGGGCGTCGACACGCGCGGCGCCGGACAGGCCGGCCACCCGCTCGGCGAGGCCGCCGGCACCGCCGGTGGAGGCGTTGCGGGCGCCGGCGCGCTTCGTCGCCGGGCGCACCAGGCCGCGCAGCAGCGTCGGGACCCCGTCGGCGCGTTCGCGGACCACCCGGTGGTCCACCCGGACCGGGACCACAGCGGGCAGTCCGCTGCGTATTCCGGCGTCCAGCAGCGCGAGGTTCTCCTCGGACGACAGCGGCACCAGCCCCGAGCGCGCGATGCGCGCCAGCGCGGCCTCGTCCAGTCCTGCGCCCATTCCGGCGCCGGCCCACAGGCCCCAGGCCAGCGAGGTGGCGGGCAGGCCGTGGGCGTGCCGGTGGGCGGCCAGTGCGTCGAGGAAGGCGTTGGCCGCGGCGTAGTTGCCCTGACCGGGCGCGTCGAACAGGGTCGCCGTGGAGGAGAACAGGACGAAGGCGCTGAGGTTCCGGTCGCGGGTCAGCTCGTGCAGGTGCCAGGCGGCGTCGGCCTTGGGCGCGAAGACGGTGTCCAGACGGTCCGGGGTCAGCGACTCGATCAGCCCGTCGTCCAGCACCCCGGCCGCGTGGACCACCGCCGTCAGATCCGGCACCTCCTCCAGCAGCCGCGCCACCGCCTCCCGGTCGGCCACGTCACAGGCCACGACCCGCACCTGGGCGCCCAACTCGGTCAGCTCCGCCGCCAGCAGATCGGCTCCCGGAGTGTCCGGGCCGCGACGCCCGGCCAGCACCAGCGACCGCACCCCGTGCGCCGTCACCAGATGCCGCGCCACCCGCGCCCCGACCCCACCGACACCCCCGGTCACCACCACCGCCCCAGCACCGAAACCCACCGGTTCGGTCTCGGGGGTCACCACGGCCAGGCGCGGGACCCGCACCTGGCCCGCCCGGATCAGCAGTTCGGGCTCACCGGCGGCAACCGCCGCGGCCAGCACCGCCTCCGACTCCGCGGTCCCGTCGGTGTCGGCCAGCACGAACCGGCCCGGCCACTCGGCCGTCGCCGACCGCACCAGCCCCCACACCGGCGCCGCCGACACGTCCACATCCTCACCCGGCAGCCCCACCGCACCCCGCGTGACCACCACCAACGGCCCACCAGGCTCCGGAACGGCCACCTGCTCCTGCACCCGCTCCAGCACCCCGGCCACCACCGACCGCATCCCTGACAGGACCCCAGAGGGTGCTTCCGCCTGCGCGTCCGGCAGCGCACTTGACGAGGCTTCGCGGGTGACGGCGACGTCAAAGCGGGTGAACTCCGGCTTACCCGCGGCCGGCTGGGCCGGGGCAGTGGCCGGGGCGGGGACCCAGTCGACCCGGTAGACCCGCTCCCCCACCGACTGCGCCGACATCGCCCGGCACACATACGACTCC
>NZ_JABBWW010000065.1:0-4701 GCF_014161385.1 Microbispora sp. H10670
GGCGATGCGGGCGGACGTCAAGGTGCTCCCGGTGGACTACGCCTCCCACTCGGCACACGTGGAGGCCATCCGCGACGAACTCGCCGAGGTCCTCGCCCCCGTCACCCCCCACACCACCGACGTGCCGATCTTCTCGACGGTGACCGGTGACTTCGCCGACGGCGCCTCGCTGGACGCGGAGTACTGGTACCAGAACCTGCGCCGGACGGTCCGCTTCCAGGACGCCGCCCGGATGTTCGACGACCACGTGATGATCGAGTGCAGCCCCCACCCGGTGCTGACCCCGGCGGTCGACGTCACCTCGGTCGGCTCGCTGTCGCGCGGCAGCGGGGGCGGCGGCAGGTTCCTCCTGTCCGTGGCGGAGGCGCACGCGAACGGCGTGCCCGTCGACTGGCGGGGTCACCTGGCCGGCGCGGGCCCGCGGGTGGACCTGCCGGCCTACGCCTTCCAGCGCCGGCGCTACTGGGTCGGCGGCGGCCGGGCCGGAGCCGCCGACGCGGCCGATCTGGGCCTGTCGGCGGCCGGGCACCCGCTGCTGGGCGCCGAGGTCGAGCTGCCCGAGCCGGGCGGGTTCCTCTACACCTCAAGACTCTCCCTCGCCACACAGCCCTGGCTGGCCGACCACGCCGTGCAGGGGATCGTCACGGTGCCGGCGACGGCGTTCCTGGAGCTGGCGCTCCACCTGGGCGGCCGCCTCGGACGTGACCTGGTCGAGGAGCTGGTCGTGCAGACCCCGCTCACGCTGCCGGCCGACGGCGGGGCCGTACGGCTGCGGGTGGCGGTCACCCCTCCCGACGACGCGGGACGGCACACGATCACGGTCTACTCCAGGGACGAGCGGGCGCTCGACGAGGCCGGATGGACGGCGCACGTCACCGGGGTCCTCGCCACCGGCGCCCCGCCCGGCACGCAGCTCGGTACGGGGCTCACGGAATGGCCGCCGGCCTCCGGCGGGACCGGCGCCGCCGACGTCTACGCGCGGCTGGCCGCGCAGGGGTACGACTACGGCCCGGCCCTGCGGGGCCTGCGCCGGACCTGGCGGCGAGGGGAGGAGATCTTCGCGGAGGCCGCCCTGCCGGACGGCGTTCCGGGCGACGGCTTCGGCGTGCACCCCGCCCTGCTCGACGCCGCGCTGCACGGCATCGTCGTCGACACCCTGGAGCTGCCGTTCTCGTGGCGGAACATCGCCCTCCACCGCACCGGGGTCACGACGCTCCGCGCCCGCCTGGCGCCCGCGGGCCCACGGTCGTCGGTCGGTGCGGGACTGTCGGTCGAGTTCGCCGACGGCGAGGGCAGGCCGGTGCTGACCGCCGGCTCTCTCGTCTCCCGGCCCGCGACCGCGGGGCTCTACGGCCGTCCGGCCGCCCGGCCGTACGCGATCCGGCCCGCGACCGTCACCCCTCCCGAGGATCGCCCGGCCGTGACGACGGCCGTCGTCCACAGTGCGATCGAGCTCGGCGAGCCGGAGCCGGCGGCCGACGTCGTGCTGCTGCTCGCGGCCCCGGCCGAACGGGTCCTGGAGGTGGCGCAGGCCTGGCTGGCCGGCGAGCGTCCTCCGTCGTCACGCCTGATGGTCGTCACGCGGAACGCCGGGACGGACCTCGGCCAGGCCGAGGTGCGGGGACTGATGCGGTCGGCCATCACCGAGCATCCGGACCGCTTCGTCCTGGTGGACACCGACGACCCGGACGCGATCGCCGGCCGGGCCGCCGAGATCCTCGCCACCGGCGAACCCGAGGTGTGGGTGCGCGACGGGGTGTTCGAGGCGCCGCGCCTGCGCCTCACCGAACCCGAGCCCGGGCCCGGGCCCGGGCCCGGGCAGGGCGATCCCCCGTGGAGCGACCGGGATCGCGTGCTGATCACCGGGGGCACCGGGACGGTCGGCGCGGCCCTGGCCCGCCACCTGGTGCGCGTCCACGGCGTACGCCGCCTGGTGCTGGTCAGCCGCGGCGGCCCGGGCGCGCCGGGCGCCGCCGGGCTCCGCGACGAGCTGGCGGACGAGCTGGGCGCCGAGGTCGCGGTCGTGGCCTGCGACGTCACCGATCGCGACGCCCTGGCCGCGGTCCTGGAGGACCACCCGGTCACGGCGGTCGTGCACGCCGCGGCCGTGCTCGACGACGGGGTGGTCCAGGCGCTGACGGCCGAGCGGCTGGAGACCGTGCGCGCGGCCAAGGTGACCGCCGCGGTCCACCTGCACGAGCTCACCCGCGACCGGGACCTGACCGCGTTCGTCCTGTGCTCGTCGGTCGCCGGGGTGTTCGGCGCGCCGGGCCAGGGCAACTACGCGGCGGCCAACTGCGCCCTGGACGCGCTCGCCGCCGCCCGCCGCGCCGAGGGCCTGCCCGCGACGTCGCTCGCCTGGGGCCTGTGGTCGGAGGAGAGCGGCATGACCGGCCACCGGACCGGCACCGACCGGGCCAGGCAGGTCCGGCTCGGCATCGCCCCGATGTCCACCGAGGACGCGCTCGCCCTCTTCGACGCCGGCCTCGCCACGGGCGTGGGCACTCCCGTCGTCGCCCGGCTGGACCCCGCCGCGCTGCGTGCGCGGGCGGCGTCGGCCGAGGTGCCCGCGATGCTGCGCGCCCTCGTACGGACACCGGTGCGGCGGGAGGCCGGGGCGTCCGGCGGAGACGTCGCGGGGGCCACGGGGAACGACATGGGGAGCGACACGGCGAGCCGCGTCGCCGCCCTGCCCGTGGCCGAACGCCTCGACGCCGTGCTGCGCCTGGTCCGCGACCACGTCGCGGGCATCCTCGGGCACGATTCGGCCGCCGAGGTCGACGGCGACCGGGCCTTCAAGGAGATGGGCTTCGACTCGCTCACCGCCGTGGAGCTGCGCAACAGGCTGAACAGGCAGTTCGCGCTGCGGCTGCCGGCGACGCTCGTCTTCGACCGGCCGACGCCCCGGGCGGTCGCGGACGCCATCGCGGGGGCGCTCGCGGCCGGGTCGCCGGGCGGGCGCGCGGAGCCGGTCGGTCCGGTCACCGTCGCCGCCCGGTCCGACGAGCCCATCGCGGTCGTCGGCATGAGCTGCCGCTTTCCCGGCGGGGTCCGGTCACCCGAGGATCTGTGGCGGCTGGTCGCGTCCGGCGGCGACGCGATCACCGGCTTCCCCACCGACCGGGGATGGGATCTGGCGAACCTGTTCGACGACGATCCGGACCGGCCCGGCCGCAGCTACGTGCGCGAGGGCGGGTTCCTGACCGACGCGACCCGGTTCGACGCCGGGTTCTTCGGGATCTCCCCGCGCGAGGCCACCGCGATGGACCCGCAGCAGCGGCTGCTGCTGGAGGCCGCGTGGGAGGCCCTGGAGCGGGCCGGGATCAACCCGGACAGCGTCCGCGGCAGCCGGACCGGTGTGTTCGCCGGCGTGATGAACAGCACCTACGGCGCGCGGCAGCTCAACGCCCCGGAGGGGTCGGGCGAGTACGAGGGCTACCTGGCCAGCGGGTTCGCGGTCAGCGTCGCGTCCGGGCGGGTCGCCTACACCCTGGGCCTGGAGGGCCCGGCCCTGACCGTGGACACCGCGTGTTCGTCGTCGCTGGTGGCGCTGCACCTCGCGGCGCAGTCGCTGCGCCGGGGCGAGTGCACGCTCGCGCTGGCCGGCGGCGTGACCGTCATGTCCAGCCCGTTGCTCTTCGTGGAGTTCAGCCGCCAGCGTGGTCTCGCCCGGGACGGCCGGTGCAAGCCGTTCGCCGCCGCCGCCGACGGCACCTCCTGGGGCGAGGGGGCCGGCGTCCTCGTGCTGGAACGCCTGTCGGACGCGCGCCGGAACGGGCATCCCGTGCTGGCGCTGCTGAGGGGAAGCGCGGTGAACCAGGACGGCGCGTCCAACGGCCTGTCGTCGCCGAACGGGCCGTCGCAGCAGCGGGTGATCAATACCGCGCTCGCGGACGCCGGCCTGTCCGCCGCCGACGTCGACGCGGTCGAGGCGCACGGCACCGGGACGACCCTGGGCGACCCGATCGAGGCCCAGGCGTTGCTGGCGACGTACGGGCAGGGCCGCGAGCGGCCGCTGCTGCTGGGCTCGCTGAAGTCGAACATCGGCCACACGCAGGCCGCCAGCGGGGTCGGCGGCGTCATCAAGATGGTCGAGGCCATGCGCCACGGGGTGCTGCCCAAGACGCTGCACGTCGACGAGCCCACGCCGAACGTGGACTGGTCTCTGGGCGCGGTCGAGCTGCTCACCGGGCACACGGCCTGGCCGGATGCCGGCCGGCCACGCCGCGCGGGGGTGTCGGCGTTCGGGGTGAGCGGGACGAACGCACATGTCGTGCTGGAACAGGGGGAGACGAATGTCTGAGACCGACGGTGACCGCACGGCGCCGGCGATCGTGCCGTGGGTGGTCTCCGCACGGAGCGCCGCCGCGCTGGACGCCCAGACGGAACGGCTGAAGGAGTTCGTCGAGGCCGGCCCGGACCTCGCGCCGGCCGACGTCGGATACTCGCTGGCCACGACCCGGGCCACGCTGCCGTACCGCGCGGTGCTGCTCGGCGCCGGGCGGGCGGAACTGCTCTCCGGCGCGGACGTGGTGCGGGGCGGCGGGAGCGAGCCGCGGCGCGTCGCGCTGGTGTTCCCCGGTCAGGGGTCGCAGTGGGCGGGGATGGCGGTGGAGCTGGCGGAGTGGTCGCCGGTGTTCGCCGGGCGGTTGGCGGAGTGCGGGCGGGCGCTGGATCGCTTTGTGGACTGGTCGTTGCCGC
>NZ_JABBWW010000066.1:0-4694 GCF_014161385.1 Microbispora sp. H10670
GTCGGGGAAGTCACCCGTGACGTCCGCGCCACTGGCCACCACCTCCCACAGGTCCTCCGGCGAGGCCACCCCGCCCGGGAACCGGCACCCCATCCCCACGATCACCACCGGGTCGTCGTCCGCCGCCCGCACCGCGACCGCGGTGGCCGCCCTCTCCTCCACCGTGATGAGGCCGAGCAGGTGCCCGGCGAGCGCGGCGACGGTCGGGAACTCGAACACGATCGTGGCCGGGAGCGTCAGCCCGGTCAGGGCGTTCAGCCGGTTGCGCAGCTCGACCGAGGTGAGCGAGTCGAAGCCGAGTTCCTTCAACGGCCGGTCACCGGGCACCTCGGCCGGATCGTCGTGCCCGAGGACGGACGCGGCCTGCTCGCGCACGAGCCGGGTGACCAGGTTCAGGCGCTCGTGCGGACGTCCGGACAGCACCCGCCGCGCCCAGGCGCCTTCGGCCGCCCGCCGCACACGAGACGGAAAGACCACGAGGCTGGAGAACAGGGCGGGCAACCGCCCCGCCGCCGCCTCCTCACGCAGCACGGCGTCGTCGAGGGGCGACACCACGGTGTACGGCTCGCGCACCCGGTCGAGGACGTCGAGGGCGACGGCCGTGGAGAGCGTGCCCACGCCGTACCGGGCGAGCCGGGCGCGGCCGGCGTCGTCGAGGTGGCCGGTCATGGCGCTGGCCTCCTCCCACACGCCCCAGGCGACGGAGGTCGCGGGCAGCCCGAGACCGGCCCGGTGCTCGGCGAGGGCGTCGAGGAACGCGTTGGCCGCGGCGTAGTTCGCCTGCCCGGGCACTCCGAGGGCGGCCACGGCGGAGGAGAACAGCACGAAGCGCTCCAATGGAAGCTCCGCTGTCAGCTCGTGCAGATGCCAGGCGGCGTCCAGCTTCGGCCGCAGCACCGCGGCGAGCGCGCGAGCGTCCAGCTCCGTGAGGGTGGCGTCGGCCAGCACGCCCGCCGTGTGCACCACGCCGCGCAGCGGGCGGCCGGCGGGGACGGCGTCCAGCACCTCCGCCAGGGCGTCCCGGTCGGCGACGTCGCAGGCCACCAGGGTGACCTCCGCGCCCGCCTCGCGCAGGTCGCGGGCGAGGGCCTCCGCGCCGGGGGCGTCCGGCCCGGATCGGCTCACGAGCAGCAGGTGGGGCGGGCGGGCCGCCGCCGCCAGCCTGCGGGCCACGAGCGCCCCCAGGGTTCCCGTGCCGCCGGTGATGAGCACAGTGCCGCCCGTGCCGAGCCCGGGGCCGTCTGAGCTGAGTTCGGCGCCCGGGTCGGTGCCGTCCTCGTCGCCGTGCCCGTGGCCGTACCCGTGCTGAGGCTCGGTCGCGGGCGCGGCCAGGTCCCGGACGGCGAGCCTCGGCGCCAGCAGGACCCCGTCGCGTACGGCCACCTCGCGTTCGCCGTGCCCGGAGGCGAGCAGCGCCACGGGCGCCGGGCCGTCCACCACGGCGAGCGCGAACCGGCCGGGATGCTCGGCGGCGGCGGTGCGCACCAGCCCGCGCAGCGGCGCGGAGGCGAGGTCCCGCCCGTCGGTCACGACCGTGAGCCTGATGCCGTCGAGCGCGGGATCGGCGGCCCATTGCTGCAGCAGGGCGAGGACGGCGGCCGTGCGGGCGTGCGCCCGCCCGGCGAGACCGGCGGAGGAGTCCGGGGCCTCCGTGGCGCCCCCGGCCGGGGAGCTCGCGCCCTCGACGGAGTTCGCGTCGTCAGAGAAGCTCGTGCGGTCGGCCGAGCCCTCGGGGTCCGCGGCGGTTCGCGGTCCGCCCACCGGGACGAGCACCACCTCGGCCCGGGTGAGCGCCAGGGCGTCCGCACCGGTGACGACCTCCACGTCGTCGGGACCGCCAAGGTCGCGGAGATTCCCGAGATCCAGCAGGTCTCCGGTGGCGCCGAAGCCCTCCAACACCCCGACGCGGCGCGGCGCCGGGCCGAGATCGGTCACCGGCTCCCACACGAGGCCGTACGTCTCGGCGGCGGGCCGGACGCCCGTGAGGTCCTCACGGGTCGCCGGCCGGAAGGCCAGTGACTCGATCGTCCCGATCGTCTGCCCGCTCTCGTCCGCGAACAGGTAGTGGAACCGAGAGCCGCCGAGCGGCTCGACGCGGGCCCGCACGGTGCGCCCGGCCCGGCCGGTGAGGCGCAGGCCCTCGAACGCGAACGGCAGGAGGGGTGCGCCGGCGCCGGGGTCGGCGAGACCGGCGAGCCCCGCCACCACCGGGTGGAGGGCCGCGTCCAGGAGCGCGGGATGAAGCGGGAAGTCCTGCACGGAGCCGGACGGGTCCGCGTCCGAGGGGGAGGACAGCTCCGCGTAGACCGTGTCGCCGTGGCGCCATACGGCGGTGAGGCCCTGGAAGGCCGGGCCGTAGTCGTAGCCGAGCCGGTACAGGCGGTCGTAGACGTCCGACACGTCGACCGCTTCGGTCCCGGCGGGGGGCCAGGCCGGGAGTTCGTCGCCGGGCGCGGCCTGCGGGTCGCGGAGCACAGGCGTGTCTCCGGCCTCGGCGAGGGTGCCCGAAGCGTGCCGGGTCCACGGTCGGTCGTCACCGGCCCGGGCGTGCACCTCGACGCCGCGCCGTCCGTCCGCGCCGGGGGCGGCGACCAGCACCTGCACCTGCGCGGGCCGGCCGGCGTCCAGCGTGAGGGGAGCCTCGACGGTCAGCTCGCGCACCTCGGGGGTGCCGGTGAGCCGGCCGGCGTGCGCGGCCAGTTCGGCGAACGCCGTACCGGGAAGCAGGGTGGTGCCCAGGACCCGGTGGTCGGCGAGCCAGCCCTGCGCGGCCAAGTCGATTTGCCCGGTCAGCACCGCCCCGCCGTCCGCGAGCGTGACCATCGCGCCGAGCAGGGGATGCCGGGCTGCGGCGAGACCGAGCCGGGACGCCTGGGCGGGTCCGGCGGAGGGTGTGAGCCAGTAGCGCTCGCCGCTGAACCGGTAGGTGGGCAGGTCCACCGGCGTCCCCTCGCGCGGCCAGACGACGGGGACGCCGGCGAGGTGGGCCACGGCCAGGGCGCGGCGGAAGGCGCCCGGCCCGCCCTCGCCGCGCCGGAGCGTGCCCGCGGCGAGGCACGTGATCCCCCGCTCGGCGAACGTCTCCTCCACGGCCACGGTGAGCACCGGATGCGGGCTGATCTCGACGAACCTCCGGTGGCCGCTGTCGGCGAGGCCGCCGAGGGCGGCGTCGAAGCGGACGGTCTCCCGGAGGTTGCGGAACCAGTAGCCGGCGTCCAGGGTGGTCGTGTCCAGCACGTCGCCGGTCACCGCGGAGTGGAAGGCGATCTCGGCGGGCCGGGGTCGCAGCCCCGCGAACGTCCGCAGCAGTTCCTCGCGCAGCGGCTCGACGTACCGGGTGTGGGAGGCGTAGTCCACCGGGACGCGGCGGGCGCGCACGCCGTCGTCCTCACACCGGGCGAGCAGCTCGGCGAGCGCCGCGGCGTCCCCGGCGACGACGGTGGAGCGCGGTCCGTTGCGCACGGCGACCTCGACGGCGCCCTCCCAGCGAGCCGCGAGCTCGGCCGCCTCGGCCGCGCCGAGCGCCACCGACACCATGCCGCCGTCCCCGGCGATCCGGGCGATGGCCTTGCTCCGCAGGGTGACCAGCCGCGACGCGTCGGCGAGGGACAGCGCGCCCGCGACATGAGCGGCGGCGATCTCGCCCTGGGAGTGCCCGACGACCGCGTCCGGCGTCACCCCCGCGGCGCGCCACATCGCGGCGAGCGACACCATGACGGCGAACAGCACCGGCTGCACGACGTCGACGCGGTCGAGCGAGGGCGCGCCCTGCGCTCCCCGCAGGACGTCGTGCAGGGACCAGTCGGTGTGTTCGGCGAAAGCCTCGGCGCAGGCGTCGATCCCGGCCCGAAAGACCGGGTCGGCGTCCAGGAGCGCGCGGGCCATCTCGGGCCACTGCGACCCCTGACCGGGGAAGACGAAGACCGTGCGCCCGCCGATCCGCTCGCCCGTCACGACCGCGTCGTGGACCTCGCCCCGGGAGAGGGCGCGCAGGGCGGCCGCGTGGTCCCCCAGGACGGCCGCGCCGTGCGGGAGCCGCGCCCGCGACGTGAGCGTGGCGGACACGTCCCGGATGCGGAGCTCCGGGTGGTCGTGCAGGTGCCCGGCGAGCGCGGCGGCCTGCCGTCGCAGCGCCGCCGCGTCCGTTCCCGACAGCAGCAGCGGCACGCCCTCCTCCGTCGAGGGGCCCGCAGTCGTCGCGGTGACGGACGGCGTGGTGACGGACGTCGCGTCGGCGTCCTGGCCGGTGGAGAGGTCGTCGCCGGTGGCGGGTGGTTGTCCAAGGGTGTCGGCGGGTGGCTGTCCGAGGGTGTCGGCGGGTGGCTGTCCGAGGGTGGTGGCGGGTGGTTGCCGGAGGGCGGTGGTGGGTGGTTGCTGGAGGATGACGTGGGCGTTGGTGCCGCTGATCCCGAAGGAGGACACCCCCGCCCGGCGCGGCCGTTCTCCCTGCGGCCAGGCAACCGGACCGGTCAGCAACGCCAGCCCCGAACCCTCCCAATCCACATGCGGCGTCGGCTCGTCCACATGCAACGTCGCCGGCAACACCCCATGCCGCAACGCCATCACTATCTTGATGACCCCGCCCACCCCCGCCGCCGCCTGAGCATGACCGATGTTCGACTTCAACGACCCCACCCACAACGGCGCCACCCGACCACGCCCATAAGCCGCACCCAACGCCCGCGCCTCGATCG
>NZ_JABBWW010000067.1:0-4622 GCF_014161385.1 Microbispora sp. H10670
CCTCCACAGCGCCTGCAACGACCTCCCACCAGCCGAATTCGAGACCCACTACCAAACACAAACCGACCCGGCTATCCTCACCCCAGCCAGCTAACCCGGCCTCCACGAAACTCGGCGCGGTTCAGGGCGCTGGGCATTCCGCTCATGCACATGAGCAGAGCGTGGAGTCGCTCGCAGCCAGGGCCCTGGTGGCCGCTGCCGTCAGGGCGGGCTTGGCTTGTGGACGACATAGCGGCTTTGGGCCTGGCGGCGCGGCTGTAACCTGCGGCATGCCGCTGTCTCGCTGTGGCTGAATGCTGGAGTCCCGGTTACCGAGGTGGAAGAGCGGGTCGGCCAGAGCATTGACGTGCTGCTGCGGGTCTACGCCAAGTGTGTAGAGGGGCAGCGGGCGCGGACCAACGGCAAGATCCCTGATGCGCTCGCCGAGTGATCCACAACCTCGCGCACCACACCCGGCACGTCCCCGGGCCGTTTGTGATCTCAAACTGAACTGCGGAAACGCTGCAGGGACTGGTTCGCCCATCGCTCGCCATCATCATGTCAATGGCCATTCAGTTCTCCCCGTAGGCGGCCTTGAGATCTCCCCGCTGGCGGCCACAGTGGTTTCCCCAACGGCGGCCAGTTATCTCCCCGCCATTGGTGCTGGTCAGCTCAGCTGAAGGGCTTCACCCCCTGCCCGGAGGTGGCTTGGGTGAGGCGGAAGCTGTCACCTTGCGTGACCACGACGTGGGCGTGGTGCAGGAGCCGGTCGACGGTGGCGGTGGCCAGGGTCTTGGGCATGATCTCGTCGAACCCAGACGGGTGCAGGTTGCTGGAAACGGCGAGCGAGCGCCGCTCATAGGCGGCGTCGACGAGGCGGTAGAACCCTTCGGCGGCGTCTGGAGAGACCGGTAGCAGCCCGATGTCGTCAACGATGATCAGGTCGGAGCGAATCAGGCGGGCCAGAGCACGGGCGATGGAGTCGTCGACCCTATGCCGGCGAACAAGAGCGCCCAGATCCTCGATGGTGAACCACGCGACGATCAGGCCGGCCTCGACGGCGGCTTGGCCGAGGGCTTCACAGAAGTGTGACTTGCCGGTGCCCGAAGGGCCGCAGACGCACAGGTTCTCGCGGCGGGTGACCCATTCCAGGCTCTTGAGGGCCTCCTGGGTCGGGCGGGGGATGGACGAGGCGGTGTCGTCCCAGTCGCCGAAGGTCTTACCGGCGGGAAACCCGGCGCGTTTGCGGCGGGTGGACAGGTTGGCGCGGTCGCGTCCGGCGGCTTCCTCGGCGAGCAGAACCCGGACCACCTCGGCCGGATCCCAGCGCTGGGCCTTGGCGGTGGGCACCAGGTCAGGCAGCGTGCGGCGGATGTGCGGCAGCTTCAGGCGCCGGGTGAGCTCGATCGCCTCGGCCAGTGGGTCGCCGGCCGAACCCGCAACGATGGTGCGCAGCGGGGCGGCCATCAGCTCACATCCTGATCGTTGATGGTGGGGCCGGCGACGTCGTCAGCGCGGGCGGGAACATCGGTGGCGGTGGTGGTGCCGAAGCGGGCCCAGGCGGAGGTGCCCGGCTGCAGGCTGTGGTCCTCGCCCGCTCGGGTGGGCTGGGCGTCGGCTTGGCGGGCCTGGTAGTCCAGAATCGACAGCAGGTCCTTGTCGCTGAACCGGCCGGTGATCGCGGCGGTGCCCAGGGCGCGATCGACGGCGGCGGGCGAGTGCAGCTTGGACAGGGCGACGGCCTCGGCCATCTTGGTCTTGATCCGGCGAGTGCCGGCGGTAGCGGCCTCGACCAGCCAGGACGCCGCTCCCGGGCCGAGCATCAAGAACGCCGCCTCCTCGGCACTGGTGGCCTTCGGCGTGCGGCCGGCGTCCTTATCGTCGCGGGGCGGGTAGTGCGACGCCTCGATCACCGGCGTCCCGGCGGTCCCGCGACGGTGCCGGGCGGCCTCGGCCGCGGTGCCGTCGGCCGCCACCGCGGTAACGATCAACTCATCACCGTGGAAACGGGCCCATACGCGGGTGTCGACCAGGCGGTGCGGGACCGAGTAACGCACCCCTTCCACCGAGATGGTGCAATCCCAGTTCACCCGGCGGGTGGTGCCGAACGCCGCGGTGAACGGCGCCTTGGGCAACGGGTGCAGGCGCTGACGCTCCTCGGCCAGCAACTCCACCGGCTTGCGCCGAACCTCGCGGTGGGCACGGCCGTTGACCTGGTCACAAAACTCGCGGCAGGCGGCCTCCAACTGCGCGAACGTCCGATACTCCTCCAGCAGATTGACCTGGGTCGGGACCAGGTCGGCCTTGGCGATCCGCACCGTGGCCTCGCTGCCGCCCTTGGACTCGGGATCGGCAGGGACACACGTACGGATGGTCATGCCATAGTGCTTGGCGACCTCGACGATCTCGGCGTTGCGGACCGCGATCCCCGCCACGTGATCGGTGGTGACCGTCTTCTCGTTGTCGGTCAGCGCATAGGCCGGCACCCCGCCGATCCGCCGCAACGTGGCGTCCAGGCACGCGGTGATGGTCGGCAGCGTCTTGTCCCAGACCGGGATCATCACCCGGAACCGCGACCACGCCAGCCACGCGCACCACAAGATGGTCTGCCGGCCGCCGATCACCGGGCCCCAGCCCCAGTCCCACTGAAGCCACAGCCCCGGCTCGACCGTCCACGGCCGGTAGACGCGGTGGCGGCCGAGCCGGTACTGCGCCTTGGCCTCCGCCACCGTACGGCGGGTGGTCCGCTCCCCACCAGTAAAGCCCATCGCGACGATCCGCTTGTGGACCACGTCGGCACGGATCTTTCCGCGCGACCGGACCACCAGCTCCTCGATCTTGGGCAGATAGGCGTCGATCGCCCGATCCCGATGCCGCCGCTGCTCAGGCGCCTGCCCGGCCGCCCTCATCTTCACGTACCGGGCCACCGTGTGGTGGTCGCACCCGGCCATCTCGGCCGCGGCACGGTAACTGCCCGTGAGGTCGTACGCCTCAAGGATCTCCATGATCTCCCTGCTGTTCTTCACCCGCCCGACTCTCGCCGACCGGGAAACGATCAGGACAAGTGGGGAGATATCTGGCCGTCCACGGGGAACCCGCTGGCCATCAGTGGGGCCGTATCTGGCCGCCTACGGGGAGCTTTGCATGGCCGCTGTCATCATCAATCTACGGTCTGCTTGGGAGTAACTGACAGTGATCAAGGGCGCCCTGGTCGGGGATGTAATAACTGGTCGGAAGAGCACCTCGCGGCAGTGTTCTGGTTCAGGACATAGGAAACGGGTGTCTCGAGACATAGGAAACACCAGCGGAGCATGTCTCCGAAGATAGGAAACACAGAGAGCTAGGACCTGCGGGCGGTCGACAGTCGGCTCGTGTCGAAGGCCAGACTCATCATCACCGCGGTCGTCGTCGAGGGCCGCTCGCAGACAGACGTCGCTCGCTCCTACGGCGTCTCCAAAGGCTGGGTGTCCAAGCTCGTCGCCCGTTACCGGGAGCAGGGCGAGAGCGCCTTCGAGCCCCGATCCAGACGACCCAAGACGTCACCGACCGCGATCGACGCCGCCACCGTCGAACTGATCGTCGGCCTCCGCAAACAGCTGTCCGGCCAGGGCCTGGACGCCGGGCCGGACACCATCGCCTGGCACCTGCACCAGCACCACCAGGTCACCGTGTCCCGGGCGACGATCAGCCGCTACCTGATGCGGGCCGGCCTGGTCACCCCCGAGCCGAGCAAACGGCCACGATCTTCCTACATCCGCTTCCAAGCCGAGCAGCCGAACGAGACCTGGCAGGCCGACTTCACCCACTACCGGCTCGCCGACGGCACCGACGCCGAGATCCTCACCTGGCTGGACGACCATTCCCGCTACGCCCTGTCGGTGATGGCCTGGCCCCGGGTCACCGGCCCGATCGTGCGGGACACCTTCCGCCACGCGGTGGCCGCCCACGGCGTACCCGCCTCCACACTGACCGACAACGGCATGGTGTTCACCACCCGCCTGGCCGGCGGACGCGGCGGCCGCAACGCCTTCGAAAGCGAGCTGCGCCGCCTGCACGTAACGCAGAAGAACTCCACCCCCAACCACCCCACCACCTGCGGAAAAGTCGAACGGTTCCAGCAGACGATGAAGAAATGGCTACGCGCCCAGCCCAATCAGCCCCTCACCATCGCCCACTTACAAACCCTCATCGATGCCTTCACCGACGCCTACAACCACCACCGCCCGCACCGCTCCCTACCCCACCGGGCCACCCCCGCTGCGGTCTACACCAACCGACCGAAGGCACAGCCGGTCGGCAGCCGCGACAGCGACACCCACATCCGGATCCGCCACGACCGCGTCGACCACACCGGCGTCGTCACCCTGCGGATCAGCGGCCGACTCCACCACATCGGCATCGGACGAACCCACGCCCGAACCCACGTCATCCTGCTCATCGACGATCTCCACGTCCGGGTGGTCGCCGCCACCACCGGAGAACTCCTCCGCGAGCTGACCATCGACCCCACCCGCGACTACGGAACTTAAATGGGTCTTGTCGGTGAGCTGACGAGGGCTGATTTGGTCTGTATGACCAAGGTGTGCGGTATGCCCAAGGCGGCGGCTTCACCCCCCAGGAGCAGCGGCGCCGCGAGGAGGTAC
>NZ_JABBWW010000068.1:0-3744 GCF_014161385.1 Microbispora sp. H10670
TACCTCCTCGCGGCGCCGCTGCTCCTGGGGGGTGAAGCCGCCGCCTTGGGCATACCGCACACCTTGGTCATACAGACCAAATCAGCCCTCGTCAGCTCACCGACAAGACCCATTTAAGTTCCGTAGTACCCCGGCCAGATACCGCAAGGCATACTCGGGAAGGGCCGCGATCTGTTCTTGAGCGACGGGATCGGGCTCGACGATCGAGTACACCTACCGCTCGACCCCACGCTCCGCCAGCAGTTGGCGCCACGTCTTATCGCCTCGAGGGATCGACTGGCCGGCGTCAGCCAGTTCCTGGACACGGGCAGCCCGCTCGTAGACATCTCTGCGCCCCTGCTGATCTTTGGCCGAGTCGCACGCGATCAGCCACCAGGTATGGATGAACTCGCTCAACCGACCGAGGTCCAAGCTGGCGCGGACCTCAGCCAGGACGACATCAAGACCTGCATCGAACCCATCCCGGTCCTGTGGCACGACCAACGCTCTACGGATGGCACGCAGGTTCTTCTCCGGCAGGGGACCTTCGGGGGTGAACTCCTGCGGTTGCGCGCTGTACAGGCACTCGATGCGGCCCAGGCAAACACAGGACCTGGGAAGGTGATTTGGCCCGCGGGCCGACGCGCGACTCCAGGACGTGACTCACCGACCACTGGGGCGGCACGAGCAGCGGCCACTGCCTGGCAGAGATCGAGATGAGAACCAGTGCCGTAGGGGCTGTGTCAGCGCCCCCTCTCGGAGCGCAGGATCTCCTCATGCCGCTCGGCAAGGTCCAGCTTGGCCTCGAACGACGCGGACAGGAGGTCGCGCTCCCCGACATGCCTCAGGCTCACCTTCGAAACCCAAACCACCTGATCAAACAGTTCTCCGTTCAACTGGCTTCATAGCTCTGCTGGATCAACGGGAACGCTCTCTCCAGGTCCTTTTGGCTTCGTACCCGAAGCTCGAGATCCCCCGTGCCAAAATGACCGATGTTACGCATGTCCCGACTGAAGCCCTCCTCTAACTGAATGGAGTCGGGATCGACCTTCACGAAGATGAGGAGCTCGTTGGCTTGAGGGTGAACCTCTATGCAGGCGAAGTTCTGGGTCCGCTGGAAGGCGATGTAGAGCTTGCGGGTCTTCTTGACGACATCGTCTCCAAGCGCCTGAATCTGCGTTTCTAGCCGGTCGTACAGGACGGCCAGTGGCCGTCGCGCGCGGGCGAGGTTCTCCTCGACAACGCTGGTCACTGCGGAGGGCACGTCGATGTCGGCGGGCGCGGGCTCGTGCTCCATATCTACGGCGAGCAAGTCGTTGAGCGCGTCGATGACAACGTCCTGTCCATAGGCCAGCATCTCGGGGGTGAGAGACGGACGCTTCGCATAATCAGCGCCGATCACCGGGCTGAGAACCCGCTCCGCCCCGGGTAGCTGCCTGAGGTGCCGCAGAAGCCGTTCTAGACGTTCCGTGGCTACGCCCCGACCGCGCATCCACTCGAAGTTGATCGAAAGTACCGGCTTGTCCACATCGGCGTAGATACTCCACACCGACGCCTCCGCTGCCCCCACCCGGAAGGAGGCGGTCACCGATGGGAAGGCCCCCGTACCGAATGAATATCCCCGGAAGGCGAGATGGCTCTCTGCATGGCGGTACACCGCGAGCAAGGTGCTGTACGCCGGACCTGCGCTGTTCTCGAGGCCCTGCAACAGGCTGCGTTCATCCCATTGCCCCCCTGAAGGCACCAACGCCGGCCCACCGCCGTCTGTCGCCGCTTTGAGGGTGAGATCGTCAGGATTCACTGAGTCACCGAGCACCGTCAGGATCGCCTGAGCCACCTTCTCCAGCCAGTCGATAACCTCGACGACATCCCCGTCGTTCAGTTCCGCGCGTGCCGGCGGCGGGGCTGGATTGCGGTCCGCCGTGTGTGCAATGCGGTTCCGCCGATCGATGATCTCGTCCAGGCGCTCCCTGATCTGATCAGGCTTGACCTGGGGCCCTGTTGCGCTCATCACTTCAGCGACCTTTCGCCAGAGGTCGCCCTCGACAACGTGCGAAAGGCCCTCCTTAATTTGGGCAGGTCTCTGATGGGTGGAGCGCGCGAACCTCTCGCCCCAGCAGCGCCGTAGCACCTCACCCAACTCCCCATTGCCTTGGTACACGCGTTCGAAGGCATCGACCGGAATTTCCAGTTTTGAGAAACGCGGAGGCCGCGGCAGATCCGGGTTGAGCGCCAGAACTACGGCCCTCTCTGTGATCTCCCGTGTTATCCAATGGTCCAATCCAGCCACAGACTGCGACCACGCCGCTCGGTACATGTCCTTAACGTCCACCACGCCGGCACGCATGGCAGCAAGCGCCCGCCCCGCCTTCACAAGCCCACGCGCGAAATCGAGATTCTCAAGGAACTCGTCGAACGCCGTGATGGGCTCGCTCGTCGGCATGACTTCTCCTACCGGGGGGGTTGCAGCATTTTCCCTGGCGCCCCAGGGTCTATTGATCAACTGCAGGGAGACCAGGAGATCACTCTGGTGTCAGGTGGTCAAGGCAGACTGCGGGAGCGCCTGTGCAAGCGCGGAGTCTGTTCGCGCTCGGTAGGCAGGGTAGTGGCTGGCCGGGCACCTCTCCTGAGAAACGGCCACCACGCCTCCCCCGGCGTCTATGAACTGCGGAGTAAGACCTCCCAGCGATCCCAAGTGACTCGGTCTCTAGCCTCGCGGGTGACGAGCGCGAACCTCGGAGGAGCATAGAACCAATGGCAGCCCGAAAACACGGAGCCCCGCGGCGTGATCGCTACGGGGCTTGTTCTGGCTGGTGGGCGGTACTGGGTTCGAACCAGTGACCCCTCGCTTGTAAGTCAACCCAGGAAAGGGCGGGACCAGCACCGCCACCCGCCCTGACCTGGGCGTACGGTCCACCGTTGTCCACCGCTGTCCAGGCTCGTCCACGGCGATTGTCACCCAGATAGTCACTCAGTACGCCCGCGAGCGTGGGAGACGTCTTTGCAGCCAGTCTGGCCAAGACCATCGAGACGGTAGAGATTGATCAGGCCCGTTTCTGGCCTGCGATCACACGAGATCAACCTAGATGGCCTGTACGGGTCGTCTTGGTGCTTCTCGTCGCTTTTGAGACGATAACCGCAAGAGTAACCGCTCGGCATCGCTGCACATACCTGATATTCTGACCGGCTGGCCTTCCTGCGGCCACCGTCCTACTTATTCTCGGACGCCCCCGGTGTATGCAAAGGAGCGTGCGCCCATGACCGAGGCGCTCATCAACTATGTCGGAGAGATTCCTTATCGGCCAGGCGGAGCCGTAGAGCTACACCCGTTCGTGCCGTGTTTTGAGGTGACAATGGGCGATGAACCGCTGTTCAAGGTCTGGGTACAGCTCTCCTGGGAGGGCAGCATCAACGCCATACGACAGCTCGAAGGGCAGGGATTCCCGGCCACGGCCGCCGAGCAACTCGTTAGTCAAGCCCTGGTGCTGCATGGTACGCGACGCCTGGAACAAGTCGTCATTGAGTGGCTTAGCACCGACACCAAGCCACTTAATACATCCGACGTGTGGAACCTAACCACTGACGACGTGCTGCATCTGCTAGCTCCAGTACGGCGCAAGGTGTGCAGCAACCAGCAGCGTGAACCACTCCGACTTTCGTGGAGGCCCTGAAGCCAGCATCATCTGCTGGCGGAAGGGAGAATCACGTCACGATGCCAGCCCCGAGGAAGTACCCCCAAGAGCTTCGCGAGCGCGCGGTGCGCAT
>NZ_JABBWW010000069.1:0-3547 GCF_014161385.1 Microbispora sp. H10670
TCGTCCGGGTCATCAAGCGCGCCCTGAAGAAGATCCAGTACAGGCCCCACCTCATCGACGGCTGCCTCCCACCGACCGGCCTGGCGATAACGACAGGAGTCGACATCACGAATTAAAGATCAGTACCGTGATCAGTCAGGTGATCTTGAGACCGGAAGGAACCCCCACTGGCTATGGCATCGCGGACGGAGCTGACCAGGACGATGTTGTTCACCGCCGCCCAGGTGCTGGCCGAGCACCCGGACGGCGTACCGACCCGCGACCTGTGGCCCCTGGTCAGGGATCGATTGCCCGGCCTGGAGGACGAGTGGAAGTCGGGCGGCGTCGAGAGCAACACACCTGAGCTCGCCCTCGGCTACAAAAGCGGCGGGCTGGTCAAGTCCGGCTGGGTGATCAAGTCACAGGGCCGCTGGCGCCTCACTTCACTCGGCCGGATCGCCCTTCAAGAACACTCCGACGCGCCGTCCTTCATAGCAGCCGCTCACACCGGCTACCAGTACTGGGACCAGCACCGCGCGGGCTTCGAGACGGCCAGGCGGTTGCTGGAAGCCGTACCGGAGGGAGGTTGGGTCGCCGCCAGTGACCTCGCGGCGGAGACGGGCCTGGATCCGGTACGGCTGGTGTGCTGGTCACAGGGAGAGCTTCCTGAGGGTTGGCACCGGGCGCTCGACTCGGACGGTGGCCTGCCGGACGCCGCTCACCCCGACGAGGTGGCGCGAGGGCAGTGGCTGCGGCTGCTCGAAGACGAAGGGCTGCATGTCGTGCTCGGGCGGGTCCCGCCTGTGCGGCAGATCCCACGCGAGGATTTGCGGCAGCTGTTGATCGATGATCCCGATGTCAGTGGCACCTCTGAGCGTGTCCGGAGGGCCTGGCTGGTGCGCGGGCTCGGCATGTACGGCGGAGAACTGCTGCACGGCTGGCTCGCCGAGGGGTACTGCTCGCTGCCCGCGTCGAAGCTGCGTGAGCTCCCGCCCGGCTCGTCTCAAGAAGCCGTACGTGCGGCTGTCGAAGAGGACTACGCACACGGCTCCTTCAACGACAAGCTGAAGAAGACCAACGAGTTCTACGCGTTCCTCAGCCGGATGCGCGAGAGCGACCTGGTGCTCTGCAACGACGGCGGGAAAATCTACGTGGGCCGCATCCACGGTGAGCCGGCCTTCCGGGCCAGCGTGGAAAACCGGGCGAACCTACAGAGGCCCGTCACTTGGCTGAACGCCGACAAGCCGCTCGACTTCGGCGAGCTGCCCGACGAGATGTCGGCCAAGCTGGCCACCCAGCACGACGTGCTCGACCTCACCGAGTTCATCGACGACCTGGAGAAGCTCGTCGGGCCGGAGCCGACGCCGCACAGGGAGTTCAGGCTGCCCGACGTGACGCCGGAGCTGGCCGCCGAGCTGTTCGTCGACGAGGAATGGTTACAGGAGTGTGTGGACCTGCTGCGGGACCGGCCGCAGCTCATCCTCTATGGCCCGCCGGGCACGGGGAAGACGTACATCGCCCAGCACCTCGCCGAGCACCTGGCCGGCGGCAGGCCGCAGAACGCGAAGCTCGTCCAGTTTCACCCCTCCTACTCGTACGAGGACTTCTTCGAGGGCTTCCGGCCGGTGCAGACACCGGACGGGCGAGGGGTGGTGTTCAAGCCGCTGCCCGGCCCGCTGCTCCGACTGGTGGACGCCGCCCGGGAGCGCCCGGAGGAGCCGTTCGTCCTGATCATTGACGAGATCAACCGGGGCAACATCGCCAAGGTCTTCGGCGAGCTGTATTTCCTGCTCGAATATCGCAAGAAGGCCATCGACCTGCTCTATTCGTCGGCCGACGAGACCGGCACGCCGTTCACGCTGCCGGAGAACCTGGTCGTCATCGGCACCATGAACACCGCCGACCGGTCGATCGCCCTGGTCGACGCGGCGATGCGGCGGCGGTTCGCCTTCGTCGAGCTGCACCCAGAGGAGAAGCCGACCTCCGACGTCCTGCACCGCTGGCTCGCTCACAAGGGCCTCTCAGGCGAGGCCGCACGGCTGCTGGCAGAGCTCAACTCCCGCATCGAGGACCGCGATTTCAAGATTGGTCCGTCGTACCTCATGCGCCCGGCCATCTTTGACGATCCGAAGGGCTTCGAGCGCGTCTGGCGCACCCAGATCCTGCCGCTGCTCGAAGAGCACCACTACGGGGACGGCACCGACGTGGCCGAGCGATACGGGCTGGAGGCGCTACGACGGGCCATCTCATGACCTCCCCGATCACTCTCGTCGAGGGCACCCCGCCGCAGGAGGTCGCGCTCACCCCCGAGCAGGCCGCTGCCCTCGTCGCGGCGAAAGCCGTACAGGTCGCTCCCGGGCCGCGCGCCGGGCTATGGCGCATCCGCGACAACGGGTACGTCGGCGCAGTGACGATCGGCGGTGTCCAGATCAGGATCACGCCGAAGACGCCGATCGACCGGCTGCTGTTCCTGCTCGGCTACGCCCGGTCGGTGCGTGGCTGGCGGCAGGAGGAGGTGCAGGCCGGCGAGCATCAAGACCTGCTGCCCGCGCTCGCGTACGCCTTCGCCCGCGCCGCCCAGCGGGCCCTCGGGCAGGGCGTGTTGCAGGGCTACCGGGAGGTCGAGGAGTCCGCCCAAATGGTGCGGGGACGGCTGCAGGAGGCGGAACAGATCCGTCGCAGGTACGGCCTGCCCCTGCCGGTCGAGGTCCGTTACGACGAGTTCACGGTGGACATCGCGGAGAACCGGCTGCTCCTGGCGGCTACGGCCCGGCTGCTACGCCTGCCCGGACTCGACACAGCGACCCGGAAGTCACTGCGGCACCTCCTTGCCCGGCTGGCAGGGGTGTCCGCGCTGGTGCCGGGCTTGCCGCTACCTGCCTGGCAGCCGAGCCGGCTGAACGCCCGTTACCACACGGCGCTGCGGCTCACCGAGCTCGTGCTGCGCAGTCGCTCGTACGAGCTGGACGACGGCACGACGGTCCGGGTGGATGGGCTGCTGCTGGAGATGTGGCGGGTCTTCGAGGACTTCGTGACCGTCGCGCTGGCTGAGGCCATGCGGCCGTACGGCGGGCGGACCGACCTGCAGGACCGGCGACACCACCTCGACCACGGCCGTCGGGTGCCGCTGCGCCCCGACCTCGTCCGCTACGTCATCGGCGCGGACGGGATCGAACGACCCGCCGCCGTCGCGGACGCCAAATACAAGGTCTCCACCGGCCCGGACGGGCGCAACGGCGACCTCTACCAGATGCTCGCCTACTGCACCGTGCTGGGCCTGCAGCGCGGCCACTTGGTGTACGCCAAGGGGGACGCCGAGCCGTACCGGCATGTCGTGCGCAGAGCCGGAATCGAGATTGGCCAGCATGCGCTCGACCTGACGCTTCCCCCGGCGGAATTACTCGACAGCGTGGAGGTACTCGCGAAGGCGATCCTTCAATAAGAGCGCCTAACACAATGAGCTGAGTCGGCGCCAGCAGATCAGGGCGCAGCCGATGCTGAGGAAGGCGCGGTGGATGTCCTCGCGCACTTCCCAGCGGATGCGTAGCCTGCGGAAGCTGTGCAGTAG